>JAEUNY010000165.1 GCA_016791005.1 Zoogloeaceae bacterium | reverse complement strand
GGTCGATATCGGCCGCGAGCAGCCGAAGTCGCCGGTTGGTGTGCGGCTGGCGAGGTTTATCGAGGTGTATCCGGAAATGGTCGCCAAGCGGGCGGTCAGGCCGGCAGTCGTGGATTTGCGGTATCCGAATGGCTTCGCGATGCGTGTCGCGGCCGAGGGGAAGGGAAAGTAAGCATATGAGCAGGGACAACAAGGATCTGGTCGTCGGGCTGGATATAGGCACCTCGAAGATCGTGGCGCTGGTCGCCGAGATCAACCAGGAGGGGAACCTCAACGTCATCGGCATGGGCTCGCAGGATTCGCGCGGCCTGAAGAAGGGTGTCGTGGTGAATATCGAGGAAACGGTGCACACCATCAGCCGCGTCATCCAGGAGGTCGAACTGATGGCCGACTGCAAGGTGAGCAACGTTTATACGGGGATCGCCGGCAGCCACATCAAGAGCTTCAACTCGAACGGCATGGTGGCGATCAAGGACAAGGAAGTCTCCCCCATGGACGTGGAGCGGGTCATCGAGGTGGCCCGGGCGATGCCCATCCCCGCGGACCAGCAGATCCTCCACATCCTCACCCAGGAATTCATCATTGACGGCCAGGATGGTGTGCGCGAGCCCATCGGGATGAGCGGGGTGAAGCTGGAGACCAAGGTGCACATCGTCACCGGGGCGGTCTCCGCTGCCCAGAACGTGGTCAAGTGCGTGCGCCGCTGCGGTCTCGAGGTGCTCGACCTGATCCTCCAGCCCCTGGCGTCCGCCTACGCGACCTTGTCGGAAGACGAAAAGGAATTGGGTGTTTGCCTGGTGGATATCGGCGGTGGTACCACGGACATCGCCGTGTTCACCCAGGGTGCGATCCGCCATACGGCGGTGTTGCCGGTGGCCGGCGACCAGATCACCAACGACATTGCCATGGCGCTGCGTACGCCGACCGCCGAAGCGGAGGACATCAAGATCCGCCATGGCGTGGCCATGCACACCCTGGCAGACCCCGCGGAAATGATCGAAGTCCCCGGCGTGGGGGACCGGCCCCCGCGCAAGTTGTCACGTCAGGCCCTGGCGGACGTGATCGAGCCGCGGGTCTCCGAGCTCTTCGAACTGGTCCAGGCCGAGCTGCGGCGCAGCGGGTACGAGGAATTGCTGTCCTCGGGAATCGTCCTGACCGGTGGTGCGGCGGTAATGAAGGGCATGGTCGAACTGGGCGAGGAGATTTTCCACATGCCGGTACGGGTGGGGGCACCCCACTACGAAGGCAGCCTGGCGGACGTGGTGTGCCAGCCACGCTATGCCACGGCCATGGGCTTGGTGCAGGAGGGCGTGGCGCAGCGACGGCGGGGGATGCAGGCCCGCGAATCGCGCAACATGCGCCACGTATTTGCCCGCATGAAAGGGTGGTTCGAGCGGAATTTCTGATTCCGCCGGAATTTTTACGGAATTTTTTCAGTGGCTGCAGATTTCCTGGATTTAGTAGTAGACTTTGTCGCAAACAACTAAATATAGGTCTTCGGGCGGTTCGTATCGGTTGGCGTTCGTGCATAGGAGGCGAGGCAAATGCTTGAAATTTTTGAAAAGGTACCCGCGGGAACGATCATCAAGGTCATCGGCGTGGGTGGGGCCGGCGGTAACGCTGTCGATCACATGATTCGCGCGGGTGTGCAGGGCGTGGATTTTGTCTGTGCCAACACCGACGCACAGGCTCTGGCGCGCAACTTGGCCCAGGCCAAAGTTCAGTTGGGAAATAGTGGTTTGGGCGCTGGCTCCAAGCCGGAAGCCGGCCGGGCCGCGGCCCAGGATTCCCGTGAGCAGATCGCCGCGGCGCTGGAAGGCGCCCACATGGCCTTTATCACCGGCGGCATGGGGGGCGGCACGGGGACCGGCGCGGCGCCAGTGATTGCCGAGATCGCCAAGGAGATGGGTATCCTCTCCGTGGGCGTGGTGACCAAGCCCTTCGAATTCGAAAACCGCGGCCGGGTCGCAGAGAGCGGCGTCGAGGAGTTGGCGAAGAACGTCGATTCCCTGATCGTCGTCCTTAACGACAAGCTGCTCGATGTGTATGGCGACGATGCCAGCTTCGAGGAATGCTTTCGTTCCGCCGATGACGTGCTGAAGAACGCGGTGGGTGGCATCGCCGAAATCATCAACGTGCCCGGCTTGGTGAATGTGGACTTCCAGGACGTGCGCACCGCCATGGGCGAGATGGGCCGGGCCATGATGGGTTCTGCCGAGGCCGCCGGTATCGACCGCGCCCGCATCGCCGCCGAGCAGGCCGCCGTCAGCCCCCTCTTGGAAGGCACCGAACTCTCCGGCGCGCGCTGCGTGCTCATCAACATCACCGCCAGTCGCTCCCTGAAGATGTCCGAGGTGCGGGATGCGGTGAAGACGGTCCAGGCCTTCGCGGCCCAGGAAGCCTTCGTCAAATATGGCACCGTGTTCGAGGAAGAGATGGGCGACCGTATGCGGGTCACCGTCGTCGCCACCGGGCTGGGCGCTCCGCGGGTTGCAGTGGCGAAGCCGGTGATGCAGGTCCTGCAGGGAACCGGAACCTTTGGTCCGGCCACCGGTGGGATCGACGTGACGAACCTCGATGTACCGGCCGTCATGCGCAGCGGGCGGCGCACCGCGGTGGAGGCCATGAGTTCCAGTGGGATGAGTACCTACGACATCCCTGCCTTCCTGCGCAAGCAAGCTGACTGACGCCGCCGGGTTGCCTGGCCGGGCGCGGTGCCTTGGACGAAGCCTCCCGTCCAGGGCACCGCGCCCTTGTCTTTTTGGCCAACGGTGTTGCGCTGCCGCAACGCGGGGAGAAGGGCGCCGCGGGCCGTGCTAGGATGGAACCGTAGGCGGGAAACCAGAATGATTAAACAGCGCACCTTGAAGACGATCGTGACGGCGACCGGCGTGGGCCTCCACGGCGGGCGGAAGGTCACGTTGTCGCTGCGCCCGGCTGCGCCCGATACGGGGATCGTCTTTTGCAGGACCGATCTGGATCCGGTGGTCGAGATGCCGGCCAATCCCTACTCGGTGGTGGATACCCGGATGTGCTCGGGGCTCCAGCAGGGCGACGTCAAGGTCGGCACGGTCGAACATTTGATGTCGGCCCTGGCGGGGCTGGGGATCGACAACGCCTGGGTGGACGTGGATGCCCCGGAGATTCCGATCCTCGACGGTAGCGCTGGTCCCTTCGTCTTTCTCATCCAGTCGGCGGGCATCGTCGAACAGCCGGCCCCGAAGCGTTTTCTACGGGTGAAAAAGCTGGTCGAGTATGTCGAGGGTGACAAGTGGGTTCGCCTTGCGCCCTACGATGGCTTCCGCCTCGAGTTTTCCATCGTCTTCAATCATCCTGCCATTGATCGCACCGGCACCCAAGTCTGCGTGGATTTCGCCGAACAGGCCTACACCCGCGATGTGGCGCGGGCGCGCACCTTCGGCTTCATGCAGGAGGTGGAGTATCTACGTGACCACGGGCTAGCCCAGGGCGGCAGCCTGGACAATGCCATCGTGATGGACGAATACCGCGTGCTCAATGCCGACGGCCTACGCTATGCGGACGAATTTGTGAAGCACAAGGTGCTGGACGCGATTGGGGACCTCTACCTCGTGGGCCATCCCTTGCTCGCCGCCTACTCGGCCCACAAAGCGGGCCATGCCCTGAACAACCAGATCCTGCGGGTGCTCCTCGAGGACGCCAGCGCCTGGGAAATCGTCACCTTCGAGGACCCGCAGCGGGAGCCGGAATTCGTCTCCCACCTGTTCGACCCCGTCACCGCCTGAGGCCTTCGCGCCATGCTGGTCGTCCGGTTGCTGGCCGTCCTCACACTTCTGGTGGTGGCCGTGGCGGTGGGCGCCTACTTGGTGACCGGCCAAGTCCGTTACCGCCAGTTTGCCTGGCGGACATTCAAGTTTCTGATCGCCGTCGGCCTGGTCTTCCTCATTCTCCTGTTCCTGGAGCGGATTTTCGTCCCGCTGGTCTAAGCGGATTCGCCGGACCGACCATCTCCGCCCGTTCGTGACACGAAGCGCCGCAGGGCTTGTGAAAGCGGGGAGTCCCCGGGCAGGGCCTCGGCCAATCCCAGCATGTCTGCCCGCACGCCGCGGGAAACAGTGCGTTGTGGAGGCGGACTTGGCGTTGGCATGGGCGTGGGATTCTCGATGCGGACGCGGATGCCGGTGAGGAGGATGCCCTCCCGCAGGTAGGCCTGCAGGAGGCTGGGCACCATCTGCTTAAGGCGGGCCGAGGTGGCCCCATTGCGGGACAGGATGACGAGTTCCTGATCCCGCAGATTGCCGACGCCGCAACTGTCGGCCAGGTAGGACGGAAGCGCCCGCAGCAGAATCTCCTGGAGTCGCGCCAAGCGGCCCGCGTGGGCCTGAAGGCGCGCCAGGGGATCGTGGCCTGCGAGAAAGCGGTCGAGGGGCTGACTCATGGGCGCATCCTAGCGGGTCGGACCGATCCTTGGCAAAAAGGGGCGGAATAGGTCGCTAGAGCCCCCGTGCTAAACTACAGAACTTTGCCATGACGAGTCAGTGCGTTCCCCATGATTTCGGGCCTTCTCAAGAAGCTCTTCGGCAGCCGCAATGACCGGCTGATCCGCCAGTATTCCCAGGTTGTCAGGACCATCAACGGCCTGGAGTCGGGCGTCGCCGCCCTCACCGACGAACAGCTGCAAGCCAAGACCGAAGAATTTCGCGGGCGGCTGGCCCAAGGTGAGTCCCTCGATGCCCTATTGCCGGAGGCCTTCGCCGTGGTGCGGGAGGCCGGCAAGCGGGTTCATGGCATGCGCCATTTCGATGTCCAGCTCATCGGCGGGATGGTGCTCCATGATGGCAAGATCGCCGAGATGCGCACCGGTGAAGGCAAGACGCTGACCGCTACCCTGCCGGTGTATCTCAACGCCCTGACCGGCAAGGGCGTGCATGTGGTGACTGTCAATGACTATCTGGCGAGTCGCGACGCCGAATGGATGGGGCGGATCTATCGCTTCCTCGGGCTCACGGTGGGGGTCAATCTTTCCCAGATGCCCCATGACCAGAAGCAGGCCGCCTACGCCTCCGACATCACCTACGGTACCAACAACGAATTCGGCTTCGATTACCTGCGGGACAACATGGTCTATGCCGCCGGCGACCGGGTCCAGCGCGGGCTTTCCTATGCGATTGTGGATGAGGTGGACTCGATCCTGATCGACGAGGCGCGCACGCCCCTCATCATTTCCGGCCAGGCCGACGACCACACCGAGCTTTACCAGCGGATGAACCAGGTGGCGCCCCTCCTCAGCCTGCAGGAAGGCGAAGGGGAAAATGTCACCCAGCCCGGCGATTACACGGTGGACCTCAAGGCCCATCAGGTCCTGCTCACCGAGCAGGGCCACGAGCACGCCGAGGAGATCCTCACCCGCCTGGGCCTGCTGCCAGAGGGCGCGAGCCTTTACGATCCGGCTCATATCCTGCTGATCCACCATCTCTATGCGGCGCTGCGGGCCCACGCCCTGTATCACCGGGATCAGCAATACGTGGTCCAGAACGGTGAAGTGATCATCGTCGACGAATTCACTGGGCGCCTGATGGCCGGCCGGCGCTGGTCGGATGGTCTGCACCAGGCCGTAGAGGCCAAGGAAGGGGTCAAGATCCAGGCCGAGAACCAGACCCTCGCTTCCATCACCTTCCAGAACTACTTCCGCATGTACGGCAAGCTGGCGGGCATGACGGGCACGGCGGACACCGAAGCCTACGAATTCCACCAGATCTATGCTCTGGAAACGGTGGTAATCCCCACCAACCGGCCAATGATTCGCAAGGATCAGAACGATCTGGTCTATCGGACCGCGAAAGAAAAATACACGGCGATCATCGACGACATCCGGGACTGCCATCAGCGGGGCCAGCCCGTGCTGGTGGGTACCACCTCCATCGAGAATTCGGAGTTGCTTTCCCAACTCCTCGATCAGGCCAAGCTCCCCCACCAGGTGTTGAACGCCAAGCAGCATGCTCGGGAGGCGGAGATCGTGGTCCAGGCCGGCCGCCCCGGCGTTGTTACTATCGCCACCAACATGGCCGGGCGGGGGACCGACATCGTCCTGGGCGGCAACGTGGAGAAGCAGATCGCCGCCTTGCGCGACGATGAAAGCATTGCCGCGGCCGACAAGGATGCGCGGATCGCCCAGCTGCGGAGTGAGTGGGAAAGCCTGCACCAGCAGGTGCTCGACGCCGGGGGCTTGAAGATCATCGGCACCGAACGCCACGAGTCCCGCCGCATCGACAACCAGCTTCGTGGCCGTGCGGGCCGGCAGGGGGATCCGGGGGGGAGCCGCTTCTATCTCTCCCTCGACGACCCGCTGATGAAGATCTTCGCGGGCGAGCGCCTCAACGCCATCATGGTGCGTCTGAAGATGCCGGAAGGCGAGGCCATCGAGCACGGAATGGTCACCCGCTCCCTCGAATCGGCCCAGCGTAAGGTCGAACAGCGCAACTTCGACATTCGGAAGCAGTTGTTGGAATACGACGATGTTTCCAACGATCAGCGCAAAGTGATCTACCAGCAGCGCAACGAGTTGCTGCAATCCGAGGACATCTCGGAGACCATCACCGCCATGCGCCAAGGGGTCATCCATGACCTGTTTCGCGTTTACGTGCCGGCCGAAAGTGTCGAGGAGCAGTGGGACATTGCCGGATTGCAAGCCGCCCTCGAGGCCGAGCTGCGCCTCGCCGTTCCGGTGGAGGAGTGGATCAAGGTCGAGCCGGCCCTCACCGACGACGACATTCTGCGCCGGATCCTGGACGCCTCCGACGCCGCCTACCGCGACAAGATCGCCAGGGTCGATGTGGCGGCCTGGCACCAGTTCGAGCGCAACGTGATGCTCCAAAGTCTGGATAGCCATTGGCGGGAGCACCTGGCAGCCCTCGATCATTTGCGTCAGGGGATCCACCTGCGGGGCTACGCGCAGAAGAACCCGAAGCAGGAATACAAACGAGAAGCCTTCGAGCTCTTCGAGTCCCTCCTCCAGACCGTGCGGATGGACGTTTCCCGGTTGTTGATGACCGTTCAGATTCGCACCGAGGCGCAGCTCGAGGAAGCCGAAGCGGCCCCGGAAATGAGCAACGTCCAGTACCACCATGCGGATTACGACGAGGCCCTGGCAGCCGCAAATCCACCGGAGCAGGGCGGCCCCGCTCCGGCCACCAACGTCGGCCCCAAGGTCGGCCGCAACGACCCCTGCCCCTGCGGTTCCGGCAAGAAGTACAAACACTGTCACGGCAAACTGAACTGACCACCCGGCGCGGCGCCCCGCGGTGGCGCTCGGCGGGTCATTGCGTCACGTCTCCAGCCTAAAGGCCCATCGGCCCCTGCCGATAACCGGGGCATGTTGAGTCCTGCCCCTGTTGAGTCCACCTTGCTCCCTCCCGCGGGCGATCGCGCGCCCGAGGGCGCCTCGGCGTGGGTAGCCCTGATTCGCGACCAGAACATGCCGGCCTTCGGGGCGACGGTGGCGGCGGTGCGGGACGTGACCGGCGACGAGCGCGCCACCGCCCATCACCTTGCCCAGGTGATCCTGCAGGACACTGCCCTCACCACCAAAGTTCTCAAGCTGGCCAACAGCGTTTTTTACAATCCTTCCGGCCAGAGCATCAGCACCATCAGCCGGGCAATCATGGTGTTGGGTTTCGACCTGATGGCCGACATCGCCCTGGGCGTGTCCCTGGTGGACGCCATGCTGGCGGGGGGCGTGCGCGGGCGCGTGGTTCAGGAGATGGCCCGCAGCTTCCACGGCGCGGTTCAGGCCCGCGCGCTGGCTCAGATGCGGCGGGATACCCGGGCCGAAGAGATTTTCATCGCCACCCTCCTGTCCTCGGTGGGTGAGATGGCCTTCTGGTGTTTCGGCGGGGAAGCCGCCGCAGAGCTGGATGCGGCGCTGACCCAGGACCCGAGCCGTCCGCCGGAAGACGTGCAGCTAAAGCAGCTCGGTTTCCGTTTGCGTCAGATTTCCCTCGGCCTCGCGCGGGAATGGCGCTTGGGGCCCCTGCTCACTGCGGTGCTGGAGGAGCGGGGGCGGCCGGGCCCGGAGGAGCAGACCACGCGGTATGGCAGCCGTATCGCGGTGGCGGCCGAGGCGGGATGGCACTCTCGCGAGATGGATGGAGTGCTCAAGGAATTGGGCGACTTCGTCGGGGTGTCCCAGGACGAGCTTCGCACCACCCTCGCCAAGGAGTCCGAACGGGCCGCCCAGATTGCCCAACTCTACGGCTTGCCGGAAGCGGCCCGTCAGATCCGGGCCCCCGCCAAGTCGGCGCCGTCGGTTTCCGCGGGCACGACCCGGGAGTCAGAGTCGTCGCCAACGGGGGAGTCCGCAGCGGCAACCCCCACCGTGTTCATTGCCGACCCGCTCCTCCAGTTGCGCATCCTGCGCGAACTTTCGCACCACATCGCCACCCAGGGCGGCCTCAACGAGGTGGTGCAGTTGGCCCTCGAAGGCATTTTGCGCGGCGTCGGCATGGAGCGCGTCCTGTTCGCCCTCATTACCGCCAATCGCCAGCAGCTGGCGGGAAAATCTGCGCTGGGAACCGGGGCGGAGGCCCTGTGCCAGCGCTTCCTTTTTGCCCTCGGTGGGCCGCCGGACGATGTGTTCAATTTGCTTGCCCAGCGTTTGTCCCCGGTACTGCTCAATCCGGAAAGCCCGCCTGCGGGAACCCGCCTGCAGCGCTTCCGCATGGTGGTGGGAGACACCCCCGCCTGCCTGGCCCCGATCATTGCCCAGGGCCGCATGATCGGTGTGATCTTCGCTGACCGGGTGGCGGGCAGCGGTGCCCTCGAACGGGAATCCTTTGAAGCCTGCAGTCATTTCGCTGAGCAGGTCTCCTTCGCCTTCGCCGCCGCGTCGCTTCGCCGGCCGTAGCGGCAACCCCCGCAATGGGGATGGGCTATCATCGCCGCTTTGTCTCGAATCGCGAGCGTGGAGTTCAGCATGGCGGTCAATCTCAGCCCCCCCAGCCCTCAAGCCCTGTCCCCTGTGCCTGGCGTGCGCCTCGGTTCTGCCGAAGCGGCCATCCGTAAGCTCCATCGTAAGGATCTGACCCTCATCACGCTGGATGCGGGCACTCGGGTCGCAGGAGTCTTCACGCAGAATCGATTCTGCGCGGCCCCGGTGCAGGTGTGTCGCGAGCATCTGGCTGCGGGGGCGGGGATTCGGGCGCTGGTCATCAACACCGGTATCGCCAACGCGGGTACCGGAGAGCAGGGCCTGACGGACGCCCGGGCGACCTGCGCCGCAGTGGCCCGCGAGTTGGGCGTTGCGGCCGAGGCCGTGCTGCCCTTTTCCACGGGTGTGATTCTGGAACTTCTGCCCATGGAGCGCCTGCTAGCCGGGCTGCCGGCGGCGCGCAGCGCATTGCGGCCGGAGGGCTGGTTCGACGCCGCCCACGCCATCATGACCACCGACACCCTGCCCAAGGCGGTGTCCCGCCAAGTCGATGTGGCTGGGCGCACGGTGACCCTCACCGGAATGTCCAAGGGCGCCGGCATGATCAAGCCAAACATGGCCACCATGCTGGGGTTCATCGCGACGGACGCGCGCATTGCGCAGCCGCTCCTGGAGGCGCTGGTGCGGGAGGCGGCGGATCTCTCCTTCAACAGCATTACCGTGGATGGCGACACCTCGACCAACGACAGCTTCGTGGTGATGGCCACCGGCCAGGCCGGGCACGTCGAGATCGTCGATGCCTCGTCAGAAGGCTATGAGTCCTTCCGCGAGGCTCTGGTGGATGTGGCGATCCAGCTCGCCCAGGCCATCGTGCGGGACGGCGAAGGGGCCACCAAGTTCATGACCCTCGACATCCAGGGGGGGCGGGACCGCGCCGAATGCCGCGCGGTGGGGTACGCCATCGGCCACTCGCCGCTGGTCAAGACCGCATTTTTTGCCTCAGACCCCAATCTGGGCCGGATCCTGGCGGCCATTGGCTATGCGGGGATTGGCGATCTCGACGTGACGACGCTCAAGGTCTGGCTCGAGGATGCCAGCGGCGCCGTGCTCGTGGCCGAGGCGGGAGGGCGGGCCGCCAGTTACCGGGAAGAGGATGGTGCGCGCATCATGCGCAGTGCCGAGATCACGATTCGGGTGGACCTGGCCCGGGGTGATGCCCGGGCAACCCTGTGGACCTGCGATTTCAGCTACGACTACGTGAAGATCAACGCGGATTACCGGAGTTAGCCGCGACGAGGCCGCACCGCTTCAGTGCCGCGGGCAGCCCCGGCGCCGGGCAATGGTGCGTTGCACCGTTTCGTACGCTTCCACGGCTACGTAGGGCAGGAGCCCGAGGGCGCCGATGTAGAGCAGGATTTCAAACAGATCAGGATCCATACGCCCGATTCCAGCGAATCTGAACGAGGTTTGCTCTGCAAGGCGCATGCCAGTCACCGCGCCTTTTCCAACCTCACGAGGCGGAACCAGCCCCGGGCCAAGGCCGGCAGGTCCTCCCGCACCCGCAGTTCCGGGCAGTCCGGGAGCAGGTCTTCCAGCACCACATCGAGTCTGGTCGCGATTCGCTGGGTCAGGGGCGTGAGCCAGCGCCGCGCGGGTGCCCGCTGCCCCGGACGCAGAAATTTGTCGAAGACCAGCAGGGTGCCGCCGGGTCGAAGGGTTCGTGCGGCCTCCCGTAAGCAGGCGAGGGGCTCGGGGACGACCGCCAGAATGAGGTGGAGCACCGCAGCATCGAAGCGCCCACTCTCGAACGGCAGCGCCATGACGTCCCCCTGGACGGCGGCAAAGCGCAGGGGCGTGGCGCGGGGGGCGCATTGGCGCAGCATTGCCAGGGTGAGGTCGATCCCAACGTATCGGTGATTCGTGGGCAGGAGGGGGAGGTCGAGGCCGGTGCCGACGCCGGCGAGGAGGATTTCCCCCGGCGGCTGTTGGGCCAGCCAGGTGAGACTGCGGATGCGAGCCGGCTGGGTGGCCCGGGCGATCAGCGCATCATAGAGCGGAGCAAAAAAGGTGTAGCTGCTGCGCAGGCCGCCGCCGGTGGGCACCCGTCAATTCACCATGCTGGGCATGGCCAGCGAGAAGGGGGGGATCGTGGCTTCGAAGTGATGGCCGTCCTCCGCCACCATCTGGTAGGTGCCGTGCATGGTGCCCACCGGGGTGGTGAGCACGCTGCCACTGGTGTATTCGAAGGATTCCCCGGGCTCGAGTTGCGGTTGCTCGCCCACTACTCCGGACCCCTTTACCTCCTGCACCTTGCCCTCGCCGTCGGTGATGATCCAGTGGCGACTGCGCAGTTGGGCACCGATCGTCCCGTGGTTGGTGACGACGACCCGGTAGGCGAAGACGTATTTGTCTTCGTCCGGGTCCGACTGGTCTGCGATGTACTGGGCGACGGCGTGGACGTCGATACGGTATTTATCCAACATGATGGGCGCATCGGATTCGGGAAGCGAGAGGCCCCATTCAAGCGCAAATGTCGTGCCATCGCAACCGCCCGGCTAAAATGCCGCATTGCATTCCCGTAAAGCCGCCATGTTCCGCATTGCTCCCAGCCTGCTATCCGCCGATTTCGCCCGTTTGGGGGAGGAGGTGCGGGATGTCGTCGCCGCCGGCGCCGATTGGATCCATTTCGACGTGATGGACAATCACTATGTGCCGAACCTGACGATCGGCCCCCTGGTGTGCGAGGCGATTCGTCCCCACACGACGGCGCCCATCGACGTTCATCTCATGGTCAAACCGGTGGATCGCATCGTGCCGGATTTCGCCAAGGCCGGCGCCAACGTCATCACCTTCCATCCCGAAGCCTCGGAGCACGTGGATCGGACCTTGAGCCTGATCCGTGATTCGGGCTGCCAGGCCGGTCTGGTGTTCAATCCCGCCACGCCCTTGCACCATCTCGATCACGTCATGGACAAGATCGATGTTGTCCTCCTGATGAGCGTGAACCCCGGGTTTGGTGGCCAATCCTTCATCTCCTCCGCGCTGGTCAAGCTGCGTCAGGCCCGGGCGCGCCTCGATGCCTACTTCGCCGAAACCGGGCGGCGGATACTGCTGGAAGTGGATGGTGGGGTCAAAGTCAGCAACATCGCCGAGATTGCCCGCGCCGGGGCGGATACCTTCGTGGCCGGTTCGGCGGTGTTCGGTGCCGGGCGGGCCGAGGACCCGCACCGCTACGACAGCGTGATCGCGGCGCTGCGCCAGGCTCTCGCCGGGGTGGGCGATGCCTAGCCCCGCCCGCTTCCCCGTCGATGCCGTGCTGTTCGACCTGGACGGGACGCTCCTGGACACCATTCGTGATCTGGCCGAGGGGGCCAATCGCATGCTGGCCGAGGTCGGTCGGCCCCTGCGGACCCAGGCGGAGATCCACAGCTTCGTCGGCAAGGGCATCCCGAATCTGGTGCGCCGTTGCCTAACCGAGGGGGCGGTGGCCACCGAGGCCGAAATCGACGATGCCGTCACCGTATTTCGCCGCCACTATCACGAGGTCAATGGCCAGGACACGCGGATCTACCCGGGCGTGGTGGAGGCCCTGGCCGTTCTGGCGGGGCAGGGGATCCGCCTCGCCTGCGTCACCAACAAGGCGGCCGCGTTCACCGAGCCCCTCCTGGTGCGCATGGGGCTCGCCCGCTGGTTCGATGCCGTGGTGAGCGGCGATACCCTCCCGGTCAAAAAGCCGGACCCGGCGGTGATCCACCATACCTGCCAGCTTCTTGGCGTAGCACCCGGGGCGGCCATCATGATCGGTGACTCGGAAAACGACGCCCTCGCGGCCCGCCGGGCGGGGATGCCGGTGTTCCTGATGCGCTACGGTTACAGCGAGGGGCGTCCCGTGGACACCATCGAATGCGATGGGCTACTATCGGACCTCCGCGAGGCCCTGCCGCACATTGCGCGGCGCTCGGGCTGACCGGCTCGATGGCTCGCCAACTTTTCCGGATTACCGATTCATGAGACCCCGCGCCCGGGATTTCGCCCAGGGGAGTGCCGCCGTCCGCGCCCAGCCTTCGATGAGGCGCGGCGGGTGGTCATGGCGTGGCCGCCTGGCCTGCTGACCTCCGCACCGGGCGGCCACCGCCGCCACTGCCGCACCCCCCTCTGCATCCACTGGTAATCCTGGAGTCGTCATGACCGAAGCCGAGTTCCTTGCCCTCGCCGCGCAGGGCTACAACCGCATCCCCATCTCCGTCGAGACCCTGGCGGATCTCGACACCCCGCTGTCCATCTACCTCAAGCTCGCCAACGCCCCGTACACCTATCTCCTCGAGTCAGTCCAGGGTGGGGAGCGCTTCGGGCGCTACTCGATGGTTGGTCTCGCGGCCGCCTCACGGATCGAGGTCCGGGGCCGCTGCGTGCGACGCTGGGTGGCCGAGCAGGTGGTCGAGGAGCGTCCGGACGTGGATCCGCTGGCTTATCTCGCCGAGTTCATGGCCGGCATCAAGGTGCCCCCGCGCAAGGGCTTGCCCCGCTTCACCGGGGGTCTGGTGGGCTGTTTTGGTTACGACACTGTGCGCTACATCGAGCCCCGCCTCGCGGCGACCGGGAAGCCCGACGAGATCGGCACGCCGGATATCCTGTTGCTGCTCTCGGACGAGCTCGCCATCGTCGACAACCTCTCGGGCAAGCTCACTTTGGTGGTCTATGCCGACCCGGCGAGGCCGGGGGCCTATGGGGAGGCGAAGGCTCGCCTGCGGGAATGGGTGGCGCGCCTGCGGGCACCGCTGGACATTCCCGCCGAGCAGCCCCAGGCCCCGGCGCGTGCCGTCTCCCGCTTCGGCGAGGAAGCCTTCAAAGCTGCGGTGCGACGGGCCAAGGAATACATCATCGATGGCGACATCATGCAAGTGGTGCTGGCCCAGCGCATGAGTAAACCCTACCGCGCGAGCCCCCTGGCTCTCTATCGTGCGATCCGCTCCCTCAATCCGTCGCCGTACATGTTCCTCTTCAATTTCGGCGACTTCCATGTCGTCGGCGCCTCGCCGGAGATCCTGGTCCGCCTCGAAGGCGAGGGCGACGCCAGCAAGGTCGTGGTGCGTCCCATCGCGGGCACCCGCAAGCGGGGCGCCACGCCGGAGGAGGACCTGGCCTTGGAGCAGGATCTGCTCGCCGACGAGAAGGAGCGATCCGAGCATCTCCAGCTCCTCGATCTTGGGCGCAACGACTGTGGCAGGGTGGCAGAAACCGGCACGGTGGAGGTCACCGAGCGCTTCCTCGTCGAACGCTATTCCCACGTGATGCACATCGTTTCCAACGTCGAAGGCCGTTTGAAACCCGGGCTCGACGCCCTGGCTGTTCTGCGGGCCACCTTCCCGGCCGGCACCGTGTCCGGGGCGCCCAAGGTGCGGGCCATGGAGATCATCGATGAACTCGAACCCGTGAAGCGTGGCCTTTACGCCGGTGCGGTGGGCTATCTGGGGTTCCGCGGCGAAATGGACCTCGCGATCGCCATCCGCACCGCCGTGCTGAAGGATGGCCAGATCCACGTTCAGGCCGGCGCGGGCATCGTCGCCGACTCCAATCCCGATTCGGAATGGACCGAGACCCAAAACAAGGCCCTGGCCATGCTGCGGGCGGCGGAACTGGCCGAGGCCGGCCTGGATACCCACGTGGTCTGAGGAGCCCGCCATGCTGCTGATGATCGACAACTACGACAGCTTCACCTACAACCTGGTCCAGTACTTTGGCGAGCTCGGGGCCGACGTTCGGGTGGTGCGCAATGACGAGATCACCGTGGAGGAGATCGGCCGTCTCGCGCCCCGCCACCTGGTGATTTCGCCGGGCCCCTGTTCGCCTGCCGAGGCAGGCATCTCGGTGGCGGCCATTAAGGCTTACGCCGGCCGGATTCCTCTCCTCGGCGTGTGCCTCGGCCACCAGAGCATCGGCGCGGCCTTCGGCGGCCGCATCGTGCATGCCAAACAGGTGATGCACGGCAAGACCTCCCCGGTCCATCACCGGGGCGAAGGCGTGTTCCGCAATCTTCCCAACCCCCTGACCTGCACCCGCTACCACTCCCTGGCCATCGAGCGGGCGACCCTGCCTGACTGCCTGGACATCACGGCGTGGACCGCCGACGATGAAATCATGGGCGTTAGGCATAAATCCCTCGCCGTGGAAGGGGTACAGTTTCATCCTGAGTCGATTCTTACCGAGGCGGGGCATGCGCTCCTGAAAAACTTCCTCGACCAGCATCCATGACCGGAGCCCGACCCATGTCCATCACTCCGCAGCAGGCCCTCCAGCGCGCCATCGAACATCGGGAGATCTTCTACGACGAGATGCTCGCCCTCATGCACCAGATCATGGCTGGGGACGTCTCGCCGGTCATGACCGCGGCGATCCTGGCCGGCCTGCGCACCAAGAAGGAAACCATCGGCGAGATCACCGCCGCCGCCACGGTGATGCGGGAGCTGGCCACCAAGGTGGTGGTGCCGCCCCCCCACGATCACTTCCTCGACGTGGTCGGCACCGGCGGCGACGGCTCCCACACTTTCAACATCTCCACCGCCACCATCTTCGTCGCGGCGGCCGCCGGGGCGCGGGTGGCCAAGCATGGCGGGCGCAGCGTGTCCTCCAAGTCCGGCTCGGCGGACGTGCTGGAGGCCCTGGGGGTCAATCTCGCGCTGTCGGCCGAGCAGGTGGCTGAGTGCATTGCCGAGACGGGCATCGGCTTCATGTTCGCACCCAACCACCACAGCGCGATGAAAAACGTCGCCCCCGTGCGACGGGAAATGGGGGTGCGGACGATCTTCAACATCCTCGGCCCGCTGACCAACCCTGCCGGCGCGCCCAATTCCCTCCTCGGGGTGTTCCATCCCGATCTGGTGGGCATCTGCGTGCGGGTGATGGAGCGCCTGGGCGCTCGCCACGTGCTCGTCGTCCATGGCCTGGACGGCATGGACGAAGTCTCCCTCGGCGCCTCCACCCTGGTCGGCGAGTTGAAGGACGGCGTGATCCGGGAATACGAAATCCACCCGGAAGATTTCGGCCTCGCCATGCTCTCCGCCCGCCAACTCAGGGTGGCCGACGCCGCGGAGTCCATGGCTGTCCTGCTCTCGGCGCTGGACAACCAGCCCGGCGCGGCGCGGGAGATCGTCGTGTTGAACGCGGCGGTGGCCCTCTACGCCGCCAACCTGGTGGAGTCCATCGACGCCGGGCTGGCCCGGGCCCGGGAAGCCGTTGCCAGTGGCGCCGCGCGCGCCAAGCTGGAGGCTTTCGCCGCCACCACCCGCAAGTTCGCCTGAGGCCCGCGCCATGGACATCCTGCAGCGGATATTGGCCACCAAGCGGGAAGAAGTCGCCATCGCCCGGCGGGCGGTCCCCGAAGCGCTGGTGCGGGCTCGCGCCCTCGCGGTCTCGCCGCCGCGGGATTTCCTCGGCGCGATGAAGCGTCGCATCGCCGAAGGCCGCTCCGCGGTCATCGCCGAGATCAAGAAGGCCAGCCCGAGCAAAGGCGTGATCCGCGAAGATTTTCGCCCCGCCGACATTGCCGCGTCCTATGCCGCCGCCGGCGCAACCTGCTTGTCCGTGCTCACCGACCGCCATTATTTTCAGGGCGCGCCGGAATACCTCCAGGCCGCCCGGGCGGCTTGCCCCCTGCCGGTGCTGCGCAAGGATTTCCTCGTGGATCCGTACCAGGTGTTCGAATCCCGGGCCATGGGGGCCGACGCGATCCTCCTCATCGTGGCCGCCCTCAGCCAGGAGCGGATGCTCGAAATGGAACGCGCCGCCCGGGATCTGGGCATGGCCGTCCTGGTGGAAAGCCACGATGGCGCCGAGCTGGAGCGGGCTCTGGCCCTCAAGACGCCTCTCATTGGCATCAACAATCGCAATCTGCGCAGTTTCGAAGTCAGCCTGCACACCACCCTGGACCTCCTGGAGCGCATCCCCGCCGATCGGCTCGTGATCACCGAGTCCGGCATCCTCGACCCGGCCGACGTCGAGCGCATGCGCGGCCACGGGGTCAACGCCTTCCTGGTGGGGGAGGCCTTCATGCGGGTCCCGGATCCGGGCGAGGGTCTGCACCACCTCTTCGACTGATCCCCTCCGATGGCGGACGGGTCTCCCTCGGCGCCTGAGGATCCAGCCGCCGCATCCCCGCCTCGTCCCATGCCAAGACGCCGCTGGGGGCGGGTGGTCGGGGCCGCTATCAGCGCGCTCCTCCTCCTGGCCGTCCTTGCGTTCGCCTGGCTGGCAGGGACGTCGGCGGGCTTGACATGGATCGCCGGGGCGGCCGGGCGACTTGCCGGAGGCGAGGTGGTGGTCGAAGGCGTCGAGGGGGGGCTGGGTGGGGATTTGCGCATCGCCCGCCTGAGTTACCGCGATGCGAGCCTGCGCGTCGAGGCGCGGGATCTCCGCCTTCTCTGGCGGCCCGGCGCTCTTCGGCAGGGGCGCCTCCACCTCACTGAGCTCTCCGCCCAGACCGTGGCTTGGGCCCAGACAGCATCCGATACCCCCGCCGTCCTCCCGGCAAGCCTGCGCCTGCCGGGGGCCGTGGTGGTGGACCGCCTCGCGGTGGGCGATCTTGCCGTCGAGGACTGGCAGGATGCCTCCGCGCCCCCCAGTTTGCGCCTCACCGATCTCGTCGCCGCCCTGGCCAGCGACGGGCGCCAACACGGCCTGACGGACCTCCGCGTGGGCACGCCGTGGGGGCGTTTGACCCTGTCGGAGGGGCGCTTCGACGGCCAGGCTCCCTTCCCCCTTGCCCTGCGTGGGCGCCTGGAGGAGGACCGGGTGCCCTATCCCTACGCCGTGAATTTAGATTTGGGCGGCCAGCTCGACGTCCTGCGTTTTCACCTCAAAGGCTCCGGGGCGGGCGGGGCGACGGCGGAGGCGGACTTCACCGCCGCGCCCTTCGCGGAGATTCCGCTGGGCACGGCGCGGGTGCGCATCGCCAAGCTCGACCCTTCCCGATTCGACGCGACCCTGCCGGCGGCGGACCTCTCGGTGGACCTGGATCTGGCCCCTGAAGGCGGCGGCTGGGGCGTCGCGGGGCGCTTTCAGGCCGCCAACCAGCGTTCCGCCTCCCTGGATGCCGGCGGTCTGCCCATCGAAGGGGCCACCGGGCATCTGGCCTGGAGCGCAGACGGGCTGACTCTCACGGACCTCGCCGTGCAGACCCCTGGGGCCGGCGCGGTGAGCGGGCGGGTTCGCTGGCAATCCGAGGGGCAGGTGGTCGAGGCCGCCCTGAGCGTGCGGGATCTTGACCTGAACCGCGTCGACCGCCGCGGGCCCGCCACCCGCCTCGCCGGGCGAATCAGCGGCGCCGGGCAGGGCGGCGAATTTTCCCTGGAAGCCGCCCTGGCCGACCCCCGCTTCGCCCTCCAACTCAAGGGCCGGGGGTCGGCTGCGACGATCGAGGTCGACGCCCTGAGCCTGCGCGCCAAAGAAGGAAGCCTGGAGGGCATGGGCACGGTCGGCCTCGATGGCGAGCGCCCCTTCCGTCTGCAAGGCGCCCTGTCCCGCTTCGACCCCCAGGCCCTGTGGGCGGAGGCCCCGGCCGGCGCTCTGAACATGGCCTTCCAGGCGCGGGGCACCGCCGGCACGGGCTGGACCGCAGAGGGGGATTTCTCGATCCGCGACAGCCGCCTCGCCGGGCAGCGTCTTGCCGGGGCGGGGCAGTTCAGCGTCAGCCCTCAGCGCCTGGACCTGCCCAAGCTGCAGATCGACTGGGCGGGAAACCGCCTTTCCGCCCAGGGTCGGCTCGGTCAGAGCGGCGATCGACTGGCCTGGAAAGTCGCCGCCCCGGATCTCGGTCGGCTGGGCTTGGGCGTCCAGGGGCGAGTCGATGCCGAGGGCCTCGTCACTGGCCGCTTCGAGGCCCTCGCCGGATCCGCCACCGCCAACGCGCAGCGCCTGATCTGGCCGGGCCGCCTGCGCGTGGCGTCCCTGAATCTCGCCGGGCAACTGGGCGCGGGGGACGCGGGGCCGTGGGGGTTCAGCCTTGGGGCGAGCGGCGTCGGCGCGCCGGGGGGCGAGGCACCCTGGGCCGATACCCTGAGCTTGCGCCTGGACGGTACCCGGCGTGCCCACGTCCTGGAGGTCCAGGCCGCCCGGGGGCGGCGGGATCGCTGGCGGGCGGTCCTTGAGGGCGGGCTGGCCGCGGGCCCGGTCTGGGCGGGGCGCCTGCGGGAGGCGAGCGGCGATGGCCGCTTCACCCTGAACCTGGAGGCGCCGGCTTCCCTGCGATTGGGTGCCGAGGCGGTGGAGCTGGGGCCGGCCACCCTCCGGACCACCAGCGGCGCCATCCATCTGCGGGAAACCCGCTGGAGCCCGGGCCTCACCCGTCTGCGGGGCGATTTCCAGGGCCTGGGTGTCGGCCTCGTCACCCTCGATGGTGGCACCACCCGGCGCGGCGAAGCCTCCTTGCGTCTCGCCGGGGAGTGGGATTGGCGCATGGGCGAGCGCATGGATGGGCAGATCCGCATCGCGCGGGAATCCGGCGATCTGGTGCTGATTGGCGAGCGGGCCGCCCGCCTGGGTCTGGAAGCCTTCGAGGTGGTGGTGAACGCCCAGTCCAACCGCCTCGCGGCGAGCCTGGAGGCGCGGGGGACGCAGTTGGGCAAACTCGCCGCCTCGGTCACCGCGGCGGCGGAGCGCGGGGCCGAGGGCTGGCGTCTCGCCCCGGATGCGGCACTGAGCGGCTCGGCGCGGCTCGATATCCCCTCTGTGGCCTGGATCGGCCCCCTCACCCATCCCAGCCTGAGCACCGAGGGGCGGCTGGAGGCCGAGTTCTCCTTTTCCGGCACCCCGGCCCGGCCGGTGTCCACCGGCTGGGTGCGGGGCCAGGGTCTTGGCCTGAATCTGGCGGACCTGGGGTTGCGCCTGTCCGGCGGCACGCTGGAGGCGGATTTCGATCGGGAGCGCCTGCGCGTCGTCCGCCTCGACTTCGAGACCCCGGCCGAGGTTCTGCCGGCGGACCCGCGCTTGAGGGCTCTGGCCGCCCAGCCCGGGCGACTCGACATCGCCGGGGAGGTGGGCCTCGCCCAGGGCGTCGGCCAGTTTCGTTTCGAGGCGCGCCGGCTGCCGCTCCTCCAACGCCCGGAGCGCTGGTTGATGGTGAGCGGAAACGGCAACGTCACCACGGGCTGGGACAGCCTCGATCTGACGACCCGGCTCAAGGCCGAAGGTGGCTTCATTGGCCTGGCAGACGCGGAGGCCCCCAGCCTGTCCGACGATGTGGTGATCCTGGGCCGCGGTGACACTGCGCCCCGCACCCCATTCCGCCTGAGCGTGGATGCCCAGATCGATCTGGGGCCCCAGCTTTACCTGCGCGCCGCTGGGGTCTCGGCTCGCCTCACCGGTGCTCTTCATGTGGCGGGGCGGGATGGCCGGCCCTTAGTGACCCGAGGCACCGTCACCGCCGCCGAAGGTGGCTACGAAGGCTATGGCCAGACCCTGGCCATTGAGCGCGGGCGCGTAAATTTCAACGGCCCCCTGGATAACCCGGCGCTGGACGTGGTGGCCCTGCGCAAGGGTCTGGCGGTGGAGGCCGGGGTGGCGATTACCGGCACCGCCAAGCGGCCTCAGGTGCGTCTGGTGTCCGAGCCCAACGTGCCGGACGCGGAGAAACTCGCCTGGATCGTCCTCGGCCGCCCGCCGGATTCGGCGAGCGGGAGCGATCTGGGCCTCCTTATCCCGGCCGCCCGCGCCCTGCTCGGTGGGCCGGGGGGCGGGATGACCGCCCAGTTGGCCAGCAGTCTGGGGCTCGACCTCCTCACCATCGGCCAGGGCGACCTGGGCAGCGTGAGCCGGGGCGCCACCAGCCGGGTGGTGGGCACCGGCACCACCGTACTGGGCGGCGCCACGGTCAGCGGCCAGGTGGTGAGCGTGGGCAAGCGGCTGTCAGCCGACGCATTCTTCTCGGTGGAGCACAGTTTGGCCGGCGCCGAGAGCATCGCCAAACTAACCTATCAATTGAGCCGCCACTTGGCCGTAGTGGTACGAGGGGGCACTGACAACGCCGTCGATCTCGCCTACACGATCAGTCTGCAGTGAGGCGGCGGGGGGCTTCCGGGCTGGGCGCGGCGGCTGACGGATTTTGTTGCGAATGGGCGTGTTGTATTTCCGCCATTTGCGATGGTGCAATGCACAAATCGCAAACCAAATGGGTCTACACTTGTCTTACCGGTGGGCAGAAAGCAGGAGTTGAGTGATGGGCGAGAGCGATCGAGTGCGGGAAGTGGCAGTCCTCGGGGGCGGCTGCTTCTGGTGCCTCGAGGCGGTATTCGAGGACGTCGAAGGCGTGGAGTCGGTGGAATCCGGCTACTGTGGAGGCCAGCTCGCCCGGCCCACCTACGAGCAAGTCTGCGAAGGCGGCACCGGCCACGCCGAGGTGGTGAAGGTCACCTTCGATCCGGCGGTGGTGAGCTATCGCACCCTGCTGCAGATCTTCTTCACCATCCACGATCCCACCACCCGCAACCGCCAGGGCAACGACCTCGGCACCCAGTACCGCTCGGTCATCTTCGCCCAGGACGATGCCCAGATGGCCGCCGCCAACGCGGTGATCCAGGAGTTGGGTGAGCAGCGCATTTTCCCCTCCGCCATCGTCACCGAGTTGAGGGGCGCGGAGCGCTACTGGCCGGCCGAGGCCCATCATCAGCACTACTTCACCAACAACGCCTACCAGCCCTACTGCCAGTACGTGGTAGCGCCCAAGGTGGTCAAGTTCCGGGAAAAGTTTTCCCAGTTGCGCCGATCCGGCAAGTAGCCCCGGGTAAAATCCGGCACCCAAATTCAGGAGTCCCCCCATGACCTCTAAAACCACCGCCACCGGCCTGGTGATCGAAGACCTTGAAGTCGGCAGCGGCGAAGAGGCCTTTGTTGGCCAGTTCGTTACCGTCCACTACACCGGCTGGCTGACCGATGGCAGCAAGTTCGATTCCAGCAAGGATCGCAACGATCCCTTCTCCTTCCCCCTCGGCTTGCGCCATGTCATCGCCGGCTGGGACGAAGGCGTCCAGGGCATGAAGATCGGCGGCCGCCGCAAGCTCACCATCCCACCCCAGCTCGGCTATGGCGCCCGGGGCGCCGGCGGCGTGATCCCGCCCAATGCCACCCTGGTGTTTGAAGTCGAGTTGCTCAAGATCGGCTGACCTCCGCCCCCCGAGTGGTTTCCCCAAGGCCGCCTCCGGGCGGCTTTTTCACGTCGGGGGCTCACCCCTGACTGGCATAATCGGCGGCCATGACCCCTCGTGAATTCATCGCCAAGTGGCGCCACGCTCCGGTCACCGAGCGCCAGGGTGCCCAGGCCCATTTCCTCGATCTGTGCGAACTCCTGGGCGTCGCCAAGCCCTACGACCCCGTCTGGCCCGTGGAGCGCTACTGCTTCGAGAAGGGCGCCACCAAGACTGGCTCCGGTCAGGGCTGGGCAGATGTCTGGCTGGCCGGGCACTTTGCATGGGAGTACAAGCGGCCGGATGGCGATCTGGCCAAGGCCCTCAAGCAGTTGATGACCTACGCCCTGGCCCTGGACAACCCGCCGCTCCTGGTGGTCTCCGACACCCGCCTGATCCAGGTGCACACCCACTTCACCGGCACCCCCTCCGAGGTCCACACCTTCGCCCTGGACGACCTGGCCGACCCGGCGGCGCGGGACAAACTGCGTTGCCTCTTCACCGCCCCCGAGCGCTTCCGCCCGGCCCGCACCACCGCCGCCGTCACCGCCGAGGCCGCCCGCAAGTTCGCCGAGCTGGCCGAGGCCCTGAGGAAGCGCGGCCACGACAAGGACCGCGTCGCCCGCTTCCTCGACCGCTGTCTGCTGTGCCTCTTCGCCGAGGACGTGGGCCTCCTGCCGGGGCGGCTCTTCGAGCGGCTGGTGGACAAAAGCCAGGCCGAGCCGGACAAGCTCGGCGCCCGCCTGGCCGACCTCTTCCGCGCCATGCAGGCCGGCGGCGACTTCGCCCTGGAAGACATCCCCTGGTTCAACGGCGGCCTCTTCGATCAGCCCGAAGCCCTGCCCCTGGCGCTGCCCGAGATCCAGATCCTCCTCGCCGCCGCCCGCCTCGACTGGCAGGCCATCGACCCTTCCATTTTCGGCACCCTCTTCGAGCGCGGGCTGGACCCGGACAAACGCAGCCAGCTCGGCGCCCACTACACCGACCCCGCTTCCATCGAGCGCATCATCCGCCCCGTGGTGGTGGAACCCCTGCTGGCCGAATGGGCCGCCACCCGCGCCGAGATCGAAGCCCGCCTCACCCGCCTGGCCGACGAAGAAGCCGCCCACGCCGAGGAAGTCAAGGCCATCGAGGCCGCCGCCATCGCCAGCGCCAGCCGCGCCGGGCTCGACACCCTCCCCAAGAAACGCAAGGCCTTCCAGGACCGCACCCGCAAGTTGCGCCCCGAGGCCCAGGCCCTCTTCGACGGCTATCTGGAGCGCATCCGCGCCTACCGCGTGCTCGACCCCGCCTGCGGCTCCGGCAACTTCCTTTACCTGGCGCTGAAGGCCCTCAAGGACGTGGAGCACCGCGCCGGGCTGGAAGCCGAGGCGCTGGGCCTGCAACGCAAGCTCGGCATCGAGGCCAGCCCCGCCAACGTGCTGGGCATCGAGCTCAACCCCTACGCCGCCGAGCTGGCCCGGCTCACCGTGTGGATCGGCGAGCTGCAATGGATGCTCGCCCACGGCTACCCCATCCGCCGCGACCCCATCCTCCAGCCGCTGGACCACATCGAGTGCCGCGACGCGGTGCTCGCCCCGGACGGCAGCGAGGCCCCCTGGCCCGCCGTGGACGCCATCGTCGGCAACCCGCCCTTTCTGGGGGACAAGAAGATGCGCGGCGAACTCGGCGCGGACTACACCGAAGCCCTGCGCCGCTGCTACGCCGGCCGGGTGCCCGGCGGCGCGGATTTGGTCACCTACTGGTTCGAGAAAGCCCGCGCCCAGATCGTCGCGGCGGGGCAGGCCCGGTGCGCCGGGCTGGTGGCCACCCAGGCGATTCGCGCGGGCGCGAATCGGAAAGTGCTGGAGCGCATCGTTGGCTCCGGACGCATCTTCGATGCGTGGGCCGACGAGCCGTGGATCAACGAGGGGGCGGCGGTACGGGTGTCGCTGGTCTGTTTTGAAGGTGGTGGTGATGGGCCTGCGACTCTGAACGGTCACCCATGCCAGGAAATCTACGCCGACCTCACTTCACCGGGCAGCGGCGGCGCGGGGCTTGATCTGACCGCTGCGGTGCCGCTACAGGAAAACGCAGGGATTGCCTTTCAAGGCCCAGTCAAGGTGGGCGCTTTCGATATTCCGGGTAAGTTGGCCCGGTCCTGGCTGGGGCGACCAAACCCGAACGGACGACCGAATGCCGATGTGCTGCGGCCATGGGCCAACGGACAGGATTTGGCGAGGCGGCCAACGGATACGTGGATCATCGACTTCGGCGCTGATATGCCAGAGATGAATGCGGCGTTGTTTGAATTGCCGTTTGCCCACGTACTCACAAACGTCAAGCCCATGCGGGACGCTGGTCAACGTGAGAGTCGAAAACGATTTTGGTGGCGGCATGGAGAGACTGTCCCGGCAATGCGCCGAGAAATGGCCGGGCTAAGCAGGTTCATTGCCACGCCTCGGGTGGCAAAGCACCGGTTTTTTGTTTGGCTATCGTCTCACGTCCTGCCGGACTCCCGGCTGTACGCCATCTGCCGCGACGACGACGCCACTTTTGGCATCCTCCACTCCCGCATCCACGAAGTCTGGTCCCTCGCAAACGCTTCCATGCACGGCGTTGGCAACGATCCAACCTACAACGCCAAGTCCTGCTTCGAAACCTTCCCCTTCCCCGAGGGCCTCACCCCGCGCGACACAGCGGCGCAGGCGGCGGGCGGCTCGGCGCCCTGTCTGGCCGGGTCCATCGCGGCGGAAAACATCGCCGCCGCCGCCCGCCGTCTGGTGGAACTGCGCGACACCTGGCTCAACCCGCCGAAATGGACCGAGCGCGTGCCCGAGGTGGTGCCCGGCTACCCTGACCGCATCCTGCCCAAACCCGGCTTCGAGGCGGAACTGAAAAAGCGCACCCTCACCAATCTCTACAACGCCCGCCCCGCGTGGCTCGCCCACGCCCACGCCGCCCTGGACGCCGCCGTGGCCCAGGCTTACGGCTGGACCGACTACACCCCGGCCATGCCCGACGAGGAAATCCTGCGCCGCCTGCTGGCGCTCAACCGGGCGCGGGCAGGCTAGGTGCTTATCGAGTAGGGCGGATGGGCCGCGGGCGCTATCCGCCGGATGCGCCACCCCCAAGCGGCGGCGCGGTTGGAAACACGGTTGGAAGATGTGGCCGCTGCGCGCCTCATCCGCCCGAAGACCCGGCCTCCGGTTGGGTTTTCCTCCGGTCAGGCGACGCAGAGCGCGCGAATGGCTAAGTAGCGACCGTGCCCCCTGCCTGCCCGCCAGGCACATGCCGGGGGTCGGGGGAAGGCGGGGTGTTGTCCCCCCATGCTAGAGTCATCGGGCCGCCCCTTGAGGAGCGGTCGAGTTTTTTCCTGGAGGCGAAGAATGATGCGGCGATGGATGGTGGTTTTTTGGCTTGGCGGGGCGGCGGCCATCGGTGGCGGCTGCACCTCCCAGCAACTCTACGCCACGGGCCAGTCCTACCAGCGCAACCAGTGCGCCCATCTTCCCGATCAAACCGAACGGGAGAAGTGCCAGCGCGACGCCAACCTCGGCTACGACGACTACAAACGGGAAACCCGCCCCGACACCCGCTAAGGGTGGGCCATCCCTTGCCGGACTTGTATGGGCGGAACCCAAGGGACGCGACAGGAAAGGATGAAATTCTTTGCATGTCTTTGAGGACGTGTATATAAAATGGCACATATCTATATGTGTCATGCGCAACATGCAAAGAAATGACTGAAATCCGCCCCCTGACCGAGCTGGACCCTGGGCGCTTCGACCGCCCGGACATCCTCAAGCGCCTCAATGCGGCCAGCCGCCGCCTGGCTGAGCTCAAGGGCGTGGCGGCGTCCATGCCGAATCAGGGCATCCTCATCAGCACCCTCGGCCTGCAGGAAGCCAAGGACAGCTCGGAAATCGAGAACATCGTCACCACCCACGATGAGTTGTTCCGTGGGGCGGCCTCCCCCGAGGCGGCCATCAACGCCGCGACCAAGGAGGTGGCGCAGTATCGCCAGGCTTTGGGGATCGGCTTCGCGGCGGTGCGTGAGAGCGGATTGCTGACGATCAACCACATTCTGGCGATTCAGGCGGAATTGGAGCAGAACCGCGCGGGCTTCCGCAGTCTGCCCGGCACCGCCTTGAAGAACCGGGCCGGCGACACCGTTTATGCGCCGCCGCAGGACGGTGGGGTCGTCAGGGCGCTAATGGCGGACCTGGAACGCTTTGTCAACGATGACAGCCTGTTCGAGGCCGATCCGCTGATCAAGATGGCCCTCATCCACCACCAGTTCGAGAGCATCCACCCTTTCTACGATGGCAATGGCCGCACGGGGCGCATCATCAACGTGCTCTATCTGGTGAAGCAGGGACTGCTCGACATTCCGGTGCTGTATCTGAGCCGCGCCATCCTGCGCACCAAGGCGGAGTATTACCGGTTGCTTCAGGACGTGCGCGACCACGGGGTGTGGGAAGAGTGGGTCGATTACCTGCTGACGGCCGTCGAGGAAACGGCGGGTCAGGCCATTGCCACCATCCAGGCGGTTAGGGCGCTACTGCTCGACACCAAGCACCGCATCCGCGACCGGCACCGCTTTTACAGCCAGGACCTCATCAACAACCTGTTCTCCTACCCCTACACCAAGATCGAATTCGTTCAGCACGACCTGGGGGTGTCGCGCCTGACGGCGGCCAAGTACCTGGAGGCTTTGGCGGCGGACGGCTTTTTGCTCAAGCGCAAAGTGGGGCGCTCGAACTACTACATCAATCAGCCGTTGTTCCGCATCCTGACCGGGGATAACGCTCCAGCAGCGGATGGTTAGCCCCGGTCACGAGCGTCTTGCCAAAATTTGCCAAGGCGCCTAGTGTGCTTGCCATGAGCACGATGAACATTTCCCTTCCCGAAAACCTCAAGGCCTTCGTGGACGATCAGGTCAGCCAGCGTGGCTACGGCACGAGCAGCGAATATGTGCGGGAGCTGATCCGCAAAGACCAGGAGCGCCAGCAATTGCGCGCCCTGCTGCTGGCGGGCGCGGCCTCGGCACCAGTGGCCGTGGCCGACGCCGCGTATTTCGAGGGCTTGCGCCAGCGCGTGGGTAAGGCTGGCGCGAAGGCGTGACGGCCAAGCCGATCGTTCCGCGCGAGCAGGCCAGCCGGGACGTCGATGAAGCGATTGGGTACTACTTGGCCGAGGCCAGCGAGTCTGCCGCCCTGGGGTTTATCGATGCGCTGGAGCAGGCTTTCGCACACATCAGCCGCCATCCGGCCACAGGATCGCCGCGCTATGCCCACGAGCTGAACCTGCCTGGCCTTCGCGTTTGGCCACTGGGGCGCTTTCCCTATTTGGTGTTTTACATGGAATGCTCCAACCACCTTGACGTGTGGCGAGTGCTGCACGCTCAACGCGATATTCCAGCGTGGATGTCCGAGTTGGAAGCCGGGTAGCGGGCTCCGGTCCTTGAGCCCAATCAGCCTGGGCTGCTGTTTTCCGCCAGCACCGCCAGCAGCGCCTCCCCATACGCCTCCAGCTTGCGATCCCCCACGCCGCTGATGCCGGCGAGTTCCGCGAGCGATTGCGGGGCGCGGGCGGCGATGTCGCGCAGCGTTGCATCGTGGAAGATGACGTAGGCGGGCACTTCCCGGGACTTGGCGACTTCCGCCCGCCAGGCGCGCAGGCGCTCGAAGAGGGCGGCTTCGGCGCCGCTGGCGAAGCTCTGGCCCCGACCGGCCTTGAGGCGTTTCTTGGTGCTGGGCTGGCGCAGGGTGAATTCGGCTTCGCCGCGCAGGAGGGGGCGGGCGAGATCGGTGAGGACCAGGGCGCCGAACTGGTCGTGATCCACCGCCAGCAGGCCCCGGGCGACCAACTGGCGGAAGACGGCTTTCCAGGTTTTTTCGTCCAGGTCGGCACCGATGCCGTAGGTGCTGAGCTGGTGGTGGCCGCGCTCGCGCATCTTGTCGCTGTCCTCGCCCCGCAGCACGGCGATGAGGTGCCCGGCGCCGTAGCGCTGGCCGCTGCGGTAAGCGCAGGACAGGGCTTTGCGGGCCGCGTCGGCCCCATCCCAGGTGCGGGGCGGGTCGAGGCAGTTGTCGCAGTTGCCGCAGGGCTGGGCGGCCTCGCCGAAGTAGGCCAGCAGATGCTGGCGGCGGCAGTCGGTGGTCTCCACCAGGCCGACCAGGGCGTCCAGCCGCGCAAGGGCGAGCCGCTTGAAGTCGTCGCTCGCTTCCGACTCATTGACCATGCGCCGCTGCTGCACCACGTCGGCGGCGCTCCAGGCCATCCAGGCTTCGGCGGCGAGGCCGTCGCGCCCGGCGCGGCCGGTTTCCTGGTAGTAGCCCTCGATGGAGCGGGGCAGGTCGAGGTGGGCGACGAAGCGCACGTCGGGCTTGTCGATGCCCATGCCGAAGGCGATGGTGGCCACCATCACCAGGCCGTCTTCCCGCAGGAAGCGGCGCTGGTGCTCGGCTCGCATCTCGCTGGGCAGGCCGGCGTGGTAGGGCTGGGCCGCCACGCCCTGCTCCACCAGCCAGGCGGCGGTTTCTTCCACCTTGCGGCGGGACAAGCAATAGACGATACCCGCTTCGCCGGGATGCTCGCCCCGCACGAAATCCAGCAGCTGGGCGGTGGGCTTGTCTTTTTCGACGATGCGGTAACGGATGTTGGGGCGGTCGAAGCTGGCGACGAAGCGCCGGGCGGCCTGGAGGTTGAGGCGCTGGGCGATCTCCTCCCGGGTCTCCCGGTCGGCGGTGGCGGTGAGCGCTATGCGGGGCACGGCGGGGAAGCGCTCGTGTAGCGCCGAAAGCTGGAGGTACTCGGGCCGGAAGTCGTGGCCCCACTGGGAGACGCAGTGGGCTTCGTCGATGGCGAACAGCGCCAGCCTGCCATCCTCGGCCAGGCGATCCAGCATGGCCAGCATGCGGGGCATGAGGAGGCGCTCGGGGGCGACATAGAGGAGCTTGAGCTCCCCCGCCAGGAGCTGGCGCTCCACCGCCCAGGCGGTATCGGCATCCTGGCTGGAGTTGAGGAAATCTGCCGCCACCCCGGCTTCCTGCAGGGCGCTCACCTGATCGTGCATGAGGGCGATGAGGGGCGAGACGACGATGGCGGTGCCGGCCCGCAGCAGGGCGGGAATCTGAAAACAGAGGGATTTGCCACCGCCGGTGGGCATGAGGACCAGGGCGTCCTGCCCGGCGGTGACGTGCTCGACGATGGCTTCCTGCTCGCCCCGGAAGGCGGGGTAGCCGAAGACGTGCTGGAGGATTCCCCCGGGGTCGGCGTGGTGGGGGGCGTCGAGGACCGGGTCGCTCACCGGGGTCACTGGCCCTTGATTAGCACGTCCACCCGGCGGTTGCGCGCCCGGCCGGCATCGGTGGCGTTGTCGGCGATGGGCTGGGATTCGCCCTTGCCCACGGCGGTGAGGCGGTCGTAGGCGATGCCCCGGGTGAGGAGGTAGCCCACCACGGTGTCGGCCCGCCGAATCGACAAGGTCTGGTTGTAGATTTCGCGGCCGAGGCTGTCGGTGTGGCCCTCCACGGTGGCCGTGGCGCCGGGTTCCTGGCGCAGGGCGTCGCCCAGAAGGTCGAGGATGGGCAGCAGTGTGGGTTGGGGCCGGGCCTCGCTGGCGGTGAAGGCCAGCCGACCAGGGATCCGGACCAGCAGCAGGGCGGGCTCGGGGCGCTCCACCTCCACCTCCTGTCCTTTCAGGCTGGCGCGCAGAAGCGCTTCGAGGTGGTCGAGGCGTTGGCCCTGGACGGCCGGCGTCACCGGCGCGGCGGCGGACTGGGGCGGCGGATAGACGGCCCGGGCGGGGCTGGAGCCGGTGCCGGGCGCGGAGGTCTGGGTGCTGGCGCAGGCGGCGAGGAGCAGGGCGGCCACGGCGGCGGGGAAAAAGAAGTTCATGGCGCGTCTCCCGGAGGGGCAAAGCCGGGGTGGATCGGGAGGCGATGGTACCGCGCATTGCCGGGCAAGGCGAACCTCCCGCGGCAAGCTCCAGTATGATGACACCCCTTGGCGCGGCGCAACGCGCAATGAACGCGAGGGAAGGGAAGATGGCAGTGACCGCAGATCAGGTGACCGAGGCTCTGAAGGCCGTGGTCGATCCCAATACGGGCAAGGATTTCGTGTCGGCCCGTGCCATCAAGGGCGTCCAGGTCCAGGGGGACCAGGTGCGTTTCAGTGTCGAATTGGGCTACCCGGCCAAGAGCCAGCATGAGCCCGTGCGGGCGATGCTGGACGCCGCGGTGCGAGGGATTCCCGGTGTGGCGGGCACGGACATTTCGGTGTCGAGCCGGGTCGTGGCCCACACGGTTCAGCACGGGGTCAAGCTGTTGCCCGGCGTGCGCAACATCATTGCCGTGGCCTCGGGCAAGGGTGGGGTCGGCAAGAGCACCACGGCGGTGAATCTGGCTCTCGCCCTGTCGGCTGAGGGGGCGCGGGTGGGCATTCTCGACGCCGACATCTACGGGCCGTCGCAGCCGCAGATGCTGGGCATCCACGACGCCAAGCCGGAGTCGGTGGACGGCAAGACCATGGAGCCCCTGGAGGCCCATGGGCTCCAGGCCATGTCCATCGGGTTCCTGGTGGACGTGGAGACGCCCATGGTGTGGCGTGGCCCCATGGCGACCCAAGCGCTCAACCAGTTGCTCAAGGAGACCAACTGGCAGGACCTGGACTACCTGATTGTCGATATGCCGCCGGGCACGGGGGACATCCAGCTCACCTTGTCCCAGACTGTGCCGCTGACTGGGGCGGTGATCGTCACCACGCCCCAGGACATCGCCCTGCTGGATGCCCGCAAGGGGCTCAAGATGTTTGAAAAGGTGGGGGTGCCGATCCTGGGCATCGTCGAAAACATGAGCATGCACGTATGCTCGAACTGCGGCCACGAGGAGCCGATCTTCGGCACCGGGGGCGGCGAAAAGATGTGCGCGGATTATGGCGTGTCCTTCCTGGGGGCGCTGCCGCTGGACATCCGCATCCGTCAGGAGGTGGATTCCGGCGTGCCGACGGTGGTGGCGGATCCGGATGGGGCGATTGCCGCGCGCTACAAGGCCATCGCCCGGCAGGTGGCGGTCAGGATCGCCGAGCGCCAGAAGGACATGACTCACAAGTTCCCCAACATCAAGATCGAAAACAACTAGGCCGACGCGCGGGCGTGGCCCGCGCCGGCGCCGGAACCCCTACAATACGCGGTCTTTTTTGCCCCGGGCGGGGCGTGACGGGAGCAGCCCATGGCCATCAAGTCCGACCATTGGATTCGCCGCATGGCGGAGCGAGAAGGGATGATCGAGCCCTTCGCGCCGGAATTGGTGCGCCAGAACGAGGGGGGGAAGATCGTTTCCTATGGCACCTCGAGCTATGGCTACGACGTGCGCTGCGCCAACGAATTCAAGATCTTCACCAACATCAACTCCACCATCGTCGATCCCAAAGCCTTTGATGAACGGAGTTTTGTCGATTTCGTCGGCGACGTCTGCATCATCCCGCCCAACTCCTTTGCCCTGGCCCGCACGGTGGAGTATTTCCGCATTCCCCGCTCGGTGTTGACGGTCTGCCTCGGCAAGAGCACCTACGCCCGCTGCGGGATCATCGTGAATGTGACGCCCCTGGAACCCGAATGGGAGGGGCACGTCACCCTGGAGTTTTCCAACACGACGCCCTTGCCGGCCAAGATTTACGCCAATGAGGGGGTGGCGCAGATGCTGTTCTTCGAGTCCGACGAGGTGTGCGCCACGTCGTACAAGGACCGGGGTGGCAAATACCTCGGCCAGACCGGCGTCACCCTGCCCAAGATCTGACCCGCCCCATGGAAGGTCGAGCCGGACGCGTCACCCGCCTGCAATCGGCGCCGCGTTAATATTTTTCATTGGCCGGCAGGACCGGCGCCGGGGCCCGTGGGCCGGAGACGAAGATGCGCTTCCACTTTCCCATCATCATCATCGACGAGGATTTCCGCTCGGAGAACACCAGCGGACTGGGAATCCGCGCCCTGGCCAAGGCCATCGAGGAAGAAGGGATGGAAGTCCTCGGGGTGACGAGCTACGGCGATTTGAAGTCCTTCGCCCAACAGCAGAGCCGGGGCTCGGCCTTCATCCTGTCCATCGATGATGAGGAGTTCTCGTCGCCTGAGGCGGCGAGCAAGGCGATTTCCGATCTCAAGGCCTTCGTGGAGGAGATCCGCTTCCGCAACGCCGAAATCCCGATCTTCCTGCACGGCGAGACGCGGACCTCCCGCCATATTCCCAACGAAGTCCTGCGGGAGATGCACGGCTTCATTCACATGTTCGAGGACACCCCGGAGTTCGTGGCCCGCTACATCGTTCGGGAGGCCCGCAACTATCTCGAATCCCTGCCGCCGCCCTTTTTCCGGGCCCTCACCCATTACGCGGCGGACGGTTCCTACTCCTGGCACTGCCCCGGGCATTCGGGCGGGGTGGCTTTCCTGAAGAGTCCGGTTGGGCACATGTTTCACCAGTTCTTTGGCGAGAACATGCTGCGGGCGGATGTATGCAACGCGGTGGATGAGCTCGGCCAACTCTTGGACCACACCGGGCCGGTGGCGGCTTCCGAGCGCAACGCGGCGCGCATCTTCCACTGCGATCACCTTTACTTCGTGACCAACGGAACGTCCACCTCCAACAAGATGGTGTGGCACACCACCGTGGCGCCGGGGGACGTGGTGGTGGTGGATCGCAACTGCCACAAATCGATCCTCCACTCGATCATCATGACCGGGGCGGTGCCGGTGTTCCTGACGCCGACCCGGAACCACTACGGCATCATCGGGCCGATTCCCCTGGACGAGTTCCGGATCGAAAATATCCAGAAGAAGATCGAAGCGAATCCCTTCGCCAGCAGTGTCGCGGCCCGCAAACCGCGCATCCTGACCATTACCCAGTCCACTTACGACGGGGTAATCTACAACGTCGAGACCATCAAGGACATGCTCGACGGCCAGATCGACACTCTCCACTTCGACGAGGCATGGCTTCCCCATGCGTCGTTTCATGACTTTTACGGCGACTACCACGCCATCGGGGCCGATCGGCCGCGCTGCAAGGAGTCGATGGTCTTCTCCACCCAGTCGACCCACAAGCTCCTGGCGGGCTTGTCCCAGGCTTCCCAGATCCTGGTCCAGGATGCCGAGCACAACCGCCTGGATCGGGACATCTTCAACGAAGCCTATCTGATGCACACCTCCACCAGCCCCCAGTACGCCATCATCGCCTCCTGCGATGTGGCGGCGGCGATGATGGAGCCCCCGGGCGGTACGGCCCTGGTGGAAGAGTCCATTGCCGAGGCCCTGGATTTCCGCCGCGCAATGCGCAAGGTGGGAGCCGAGTGGGGCGGGGACTGGTGGTTCCAGGTGTGGGGGCCGGACTACCTCGCCGACGAGGGAATGGGCGAGCGGGACGACTGGATGATCAATCCGGAAGACCGCTGGCATGGCTTCGGCAAGGTGGCCGAAGGCTTCAACATGCTGGACCCGATCAAGGCCACCATCATCACCCCGGGACTGGACGTGGATGGCGATTTCGCCGATTGGGGAATTCCCGCGGGGATCCTGACCAAGTACCTGGCCGAGCACGGAATCATCGTCGAGAAGACCGGGCTGTATTCCTTCTTCATCATGTTCACCATCGGCATCACCAAGGGCCGCTGGAACACGCTGGTGACGGAGCTGCAGCAATTCAAGGACGACCACGATCGCAATCAGCCCCTCTGGCGGGTGATGCCGGATTTCATCACCAAGCATCCCCGTTACGAAAAGGTCGGCCTGCGGGACCTGTGCGCCCAGATTCACAGCTTCTACAAAGCCCATGACGTCGCCCGGCTGACCACCGAGATGTATCTCTCGGACATGGTCCCGGCCATGAAGCCGGCAGATGCCTTTGCCAAGATGGCCCACCGGGAAATCGAGCGGGTAGGGATCGATCAGTTGGAGGGGCGGGTCACGGCGATGCTCGTCACTCCCTACCCGCCTGGGATCCCCCTGCTGATTCCCGGCGAGCGGTTCAACGCGACCATCGTCCGCTATTTGCGCTTCGCGCGGGATTTCAACGCCCGCTTCCCGGGTTTCGAGACCGACATCCACGGCCTGGTGAAGGGCGAGGATGGCAGTTACTACGTCGACTGCGTGCGCTGAATTCGGCGGTAGGTGACGAAGTCGAAGGGGACGCCGTGGGCGTCCTCGTGGTGAGTGCGCTCGGTTTCCTGCCAATCTTCCGTGGAAAATGCCGGGAAATAGGTATCGCCATCCGCGGCGAGCCCGACTTCGGTGAGCAATAGCTGGTTCGCCAGCGGGAGAGCCTGGGCGTAGAGTTCGCCGCCGCCGATGACGAAGATGGATCCCTCGTCATCCAGACCGAGACTCTCGGACAGGGAGTTCACGACTTCCGCCCCGGGGGCCGCATAGGCCGTCTGACGAGTAATGACGATGTTGCGCCGCCCCGGCAGGGGTCGAAACCGGGGGGGCAGCGATTCCCAGGTTTTTCTACCCATCACGACGACATTGCCCAGGGTTGCGGCCTTGAAGCGGGCCATGTCGTCAGGGCTGCGCCAGACCAGTTCATTGCCCCGCCCGATCACCCGATTGCGAGCGACGGCGGCGATGAGGCTGATGGAGCGCGCCACGACCTAGACTGCGACGGGTGCAGGAATGTGGGGGTGGGGGTCGTAGCCCTCGATGCTGAAATCCTCGAAGCGGAACTCGAAGATGTCGCGCACGTCCGGGTTGATGCGCAGCGTTGGCAGCGGTCGCGGGCTTCGTTCAAGCTGAAGCCGGGCCTGCGCCAGATGATTGGAATAAAGGTGGCAATCTCCGCCGGTCCATACGAAGTCGCCGGGCAGAAGGTCGCAGACCTGCGCCACCATGTGGGTCAGCAAGGCGTAGGAGGCGATGTTGAACGGCACGCCAAGGAAGATGTCTGCGCTACGCTGATACAGCTGGCATGACAGGCGACCGTTCGCCACGTAGAACTGGAAGAGCGCATGACAGGGAGGCAGCGCCATCTGGTCTACATCGGCGGGATTCCAGGCCGACACGATATGGCGGCGGGAATCGGGATTCCGTTTGAGGCCATCGATGAGTTGGGTGATCTGATCGACCAGTCGACCGTCAGGGGTTTCCCAACGGCGCCATTGTTTGCCATACACCGGCCCCAAATCGCCGTTGGCGTCCGCCCAGTCGTTCCATATCGAAACCCCGTTGTCTTTGAGGTAGGCGATGTTTGTGTCGCCTTTTAGAAACCACAGGAGTTCATGGATGATGGAGCGCGTGTGAAGCTTCTTGGTCGTCAGGAGCGGAAAACCGTCGGCTAGGTCAAAGCGCATTTGCCAGCCGAAAACCGAAAGGGTCCCGGTTCCGGTGCGATCGGTCTTCTCGGCGCCGTGCTTGAGCACGTGGGCCATGAGGTCAAGGTAAGCTTGCAAGAGAGTCCTCCGAGAGGAGTGCATTTTATGCGTGTCCCACCCGCCCGCGTAAGGCACTAAGTTAGAACCGGCACGCAGTGGCGCCCCCAGGGGTGACGCAATGTCCATCGGCCATGGCTGCGGCTTTCTGCCCTTGCGTATCCATCTTCTGTCCATTTGTTTCCTTCCTCTGGGGTTGTTGACACGTTATGTTGTAGCTGTCAGAATCTCGCTTCTTCGCTGCTTGAGCAGCAGTTCTTTAAAAACCTGAACAACCGATAGGTGTGGGTGCTTGGTTGGAGCGG
>JAEUNY010000113.1 GCA_016791005.1 Zoogloeaceae bacterium | reverse complement strand
AGGGGGGCAGGACCACCTGGACCGTGCTGTCGGTGCCGCCCACCACGAAACCTTCCACGGTGATCGAAGAGTTGGGGTCTGTCATGGCCGTGCTTTCTGGGTCGATGCGGGAAAGGACCGGGGCCCACCGGGACCGCCGCCCGAAGCGGCGGGGGTGAGCCCACGGGTGCGTCAGGCGAGGTAGCCGCAGTCGTCGGCGCAGGGGCTGCAAGTGGTGCCGGCGCGGGCCGCCTTGAGGGCGAGCATGCCGCCGGAAACCCGCTCGACCTGCTCGGCGGTGAGTTCAACGGCTTGGACGCCGCTGGCCATTTCGGTGTCCTCTTCCTCGGCCGGGCGGGCGAGGATGGCGGCGAGGGCGGGATCGTATTTGCGATGGCTCATGATGTACTCCTGATGGTGTTGGACCTCGCCCCGCCCCGGCGAGGCGAGATGGCCTCCAAACTGCAACGCGGGGCGGGCGGGTCCGTTGAAATGAAACCGGCGGGGCCGGTGCCAGAACGAGGCGGCCATGACGTCAGGCTACGCGCAGCTCGTCTCGGGCCCGATGCTGCAGGCCATGGCGGGGGTGTGCGCTAGTGCATTGACCCCGCGACTGGATAGGTCTCCGGGACCGGGGTGTGACCCAGTGCACCCTGTGGCAGTGGTGTGGTGCGTCGCGCCCGGCACGAGGTGAGGAATAGGGTGGAGGGGCGTTGTGCCATCGGCAGCGGACCGGCTGGCGCGCGTGCCGCTCCCCGAAGCGGGGCGGGTCACCCCCAATACCCCATCAAGGAGAACACACCATGGAGACTGACATTGCCGCCGAACCCGGCGCCATCCCCTGCTGCCCCGCCCTGGTCAAGGACGCCGCCTGCGACGTGCTGGACTTCCACTATCGCACCCGCCACACCACCAGCGTGGTGGCCGGAGGGCGGCGGGTTCAGGTGGAGGTGCTGATTCACGCCCGTCTGGAGCGCTGCCCGGGGCCGATGGCCCTGGGGGATCTCGTTTATTCCACCACCTTGCTACCCGGCGAGAAGGTGCGCCTCTTCACCGCCGATCGCCGCACCCGCTTTTCCTTCGATGCCGAAAGCAAGGTGAGCTATCGCCACGAGCAGACCTCGGAAGAGCGCTTTTACATGACGAGCATGCATGACTTCATGTCCGACCTGTCGGTGCGGGATTCGGGCACCGCCTCGGCCAGCAGCCATGGCTCCACCGAGGGCCACGGCGGGACCAGCAGTGCCCTGGAAACCTTGCTTTTCGGCCCGTCGGTGGATGTGGGCGGCTCCTACGACGCCTCGGCGACTTCGAGCTTTCTGCGGGAACTCAGTCAGCATGCCAGTGCCTCGGATCGCCGCTCGGAGACGGCCACCCGCGTTGCCAATTCGGTGTCGGTGGGCGAAGTGTCAAGCCGCAGCCATTCGGAGGGGGAGTCGGAGGATCACTTCGAGTCCGCCTCCCGGGAGTTTGCCAATCCCAATCGCTGCCATGCCGTCACCTACTACTTCTACCAGATCAACAAGACCCAGGTGGTGCGCTTCCGGATCGTCGCCATCCAGCGCCGTGTGATCGACCCGGCGGCGGACACCCGGGCCACCCCCAACCGCTTTCAGAGCAGCGGTGGAGTGAGCGCGATTCCGACGGCGGTGCTGGCCACGGACGCCAAGCGGCTGCAGGTGGAGGCCATGGGGCGCCAGAGCGTGGTGGCCGCGGAAAATGCCGGCAAGGCGGTCGAAACCACCGCGACCTTTTCCGCAGGGCGGGTGGCGGCCGTCGAACCCCTTTCGCCGACCCTCAAGGCCCGAGCCCTCAAGCAGGTGGATGATTCCCTGATGAAGGAGGGCTTGCTGGGCCGGGACGGCAAGGTGTCCGAGAAGATCGTTGCGGAATTGTCCTACGAACGGGTGAGTTCCCTGCCGACCCCGGGCCTGATGGTCAAGGGTTGCCTGGACACCTGCGACACCTGCGAGCCGGCCCTGAGCCGGGCCA
>JAEUNY010000078.1 GCA_016791005.1 Zoogloeaceae bacterium | reverse complement strand
TTCCCGTCCCAGATCCCGCAGCTCCTGCAGGAAGGGCAGGTGGGCGGTCAGCTTGGTCGAGGTGCCGAGGTGGCCGATGAGATCCTGGGACTCAATAAGGTGCATGCGCGCCCCAGCCAGCCGTCGCTCGAGCCGGCCCATAGGCAGCCAGCCCTCGGTGCTGTAGCGGCGGGCGTGGGCGTACATGGCCATTTCGCGCAGAAAGTTAGCGCTGAAGGCCAGTTCCAGGGCGCGGCTATGGATCTCGGCGGCACTGCGGGGCGTACCGCCGCCATAGATCAGCGGGCTGAGCAGAACGAGGACGACATCCCGCGCCTGGCAATTGAAGAGCAGGGGATAAATGGCGGGGTTGGCAGAATAGCCGCCGTCCCAATAGGGCTCGCCGTCGATCTCCACGGCGTGATGGAGGGTGGGGAGGCAGGCCGACGCCATTACGGCATCAGGGGTGAGTTCGCCATTGCGGAAGAGACGCAGGCGGCCGCTTTTGGCGTGGGTTGCGGCGATGAAGAGCTGAATCTTTGACTGCTGGCGCAGGCGAGCGAAGTCGATCCGCTCCGACACGATGTCCCGCAAGGGGTTGAAGTCGAAGGGATTCAACTCGTAGGGTGAAAAATAGCGGGACCATTGGAGCAGGATCTGGATGGCCGGGGAGGGCATCACGCCATCGCCCTCCAGGGTGGGCACCGCCGTGTCAAACGGCGCGCTCTGGGCGACGGCCTGCCAAAAGTTCGCGAGGGCCTCCCGAGCACCGTCCCGCCCGCCCCGCAGCAGACCATCGGCCAGGACCACGGCATTCATCGCGCCGGCACTGGTCCCGCTCACCCCATCGAAATCGATCCGTCCGTCCTCCAGCAGGCGATCCAGGACGCCCCAGGTGAAGGCGCCATGGGCGCCGCCGCCCTGGAGTGCGAGATTGAGGGTGCGTCGTCGCGGTTCAGTCTGGCCGAGGAACCGCCGCACCTTGGCGACGGAACGAATGATCGGGGCCTTCATGCGCTCACTCCAGGGCGTCCATGGGAAGAAATCTCACGGTGATTCATGGTCGGTCCTTTGATGGTCGGGAAACTTCCGGCGTCAGCGACGCCGTTCCGGCTGAGACCTCAGCCGAGGCAATTGGTGCGCCGCAGCAGTGCGGCCAATCGTAATCGGGTGTTTCCCGCCGCATCCGCGGAAACGGCCTGGCGACGGCCCTTTCGGCGGATTCACCCCAGCGTGGATGCCTCGAAGGGGACCCATTCCGCTAGAATCGCGCCATGCTGCGTTTGGTCTGTTTCAGGGTTGCACTTCTGCTGTGGGTCGGACTGGTCGGTTGCCGGCCGGTCTGGAACGACCCCTATCCCGCCAGCGAAGGCGAAGCCAACGTGCTGTATTCCGCCTTCACCAATCGCCCGAAGCATCTCGATCCGGTCCAGTCCTACAGCGAGGACGAAGCGACCTTTCTCTACCAGATCTATGAGCCGCCGTTGCAGTACCACTACCTGAAGCGGCCCTACAGCCTCATTCCCGCCGCGGCGGCGGCGATGCCAAAGGTCACCCTGCTGGATGCCGCGGGACGCGAATTACCGGCGAATGCTGACCCCAGCAAAGTGGCGGAGAGCCAATACGAAATCCGCATCCAGCCCGGCATCCTTTACCAACCCCACCCAGCGTTCGCCCAGCGGGAAGAGGGCGCCCCCCGGTATTTCCCCATGCCGTCCGAGGATCTGGCCAGGGCGCGGCAATTGGGGGACTTCGCCGAAACCGGGTCTCGCGAACTCATTGCCGCCGATTACGTGAACCAGATCAAGCGGCTCGCCCACCCCCGCCTCCATTCGCCAATTCTGGAGTTGATGGGGGACTACATCATCGGCCTCAAGGGTTTGCATGCCCGCCTGCAGAAAGACCCGGCAGCCCAGACCTGGCCGGCGACCCACATCGATCTCACGAACTATCCGCTGGAAGGGGTCCAGGTCGTGGACCGCTACACCTACCGGGTCCGTCTGAAGGGCGCTTATCCCCAGTTCCTCTACTGGCTGGCGATGCCCTTCTTCGCCCCGGTGCCGCCGGAAGTGGAGCAGTTCTTCGACCAGCCGGGCATGGCGGAACGGAACCT
>JAEUNY010000072.1 GCA_016791005.1 Zoogloeaceae bacterium | reverse complement strand
TCGAGCATCCAGCCACGCCCTCCCCAAGACCTATTCTTTTCGGACTCTATGATCGGTTAATCGGCGTGATAAATGTCACACTTAAATGAAATGTTTCATTTATGTCGAAAGACAGAGTGCCTTGTCCATGCGAAGCAGATTGAAGTATGCGAAATGCGATGCTGCCCAGCGTGGCGCGGGCAAAGGGATCGGGGATTTTCGCTTCAGCAGTTGTCCGCATTGGTGCGCCAACCGCCTCGCGCCAACCCAGGGCCGGAGAGACTGCAACGGACAGGTGAGGAGCTTGGTATCGATCCGTTTCGCAGAAATCCCCGGCTTTTCCACGAAAATGAAACCCCCTAAAGGCCTAATCACTTAGACCACCACATTGGGAACACTGCGCACACGCAAGTGCAGGGAGGATCGTAAAGCCGGGAACGTTGACGCAAAAACGCCGACACTTGGGTCGGCGTTTTTGCGAGATTCGGCTTGGTGGCCAGGGGCAGAATCGAACTGCCGACACGCGGATTTTCAGTCCGCTGCTCTACCGACTGAGCTACCTGGCCAAAGAGGGAGCATTATAGCCGGTCAACGAACCGCCGGAAAGGGTGTTGCAGAGGGGAAATCCGTCAAAAACGGAGGCGCTCGCACTACTTCTCCCAAAGAAAAGCCCCGGGCGTGCGCCCGGGGCTTTTTGCGGAGTTCTCCGTCGCGGCGAAGTCGTTCTTAGTGGGCGGAGGCTGCAGCCGCACCAACACCCGTTTCGGAACGCACTTTCTGCGCTTCGAATGCGATCTTCTCTTTCTTGGCCTGCTCGCTGCCATCCAGGATGGAGAACAGCCAGATCGAGAAGAAGGCCAGCGGCATGGAGAACAGGCAGGGCGACTTGTAGGGGAACCAGGCGGAGCCCTTCGGGTTACCCAGTACCGCTTCCCAGATCGCCGGGGAGACCACGGTCAGTACCACAGCGGCGATGAGGCCGATGAAGCCGCCGAGGGTGGCGCCACGGGTCGTACAGCCTTTCCACAGCACGGACATGAACAGCACCGGGAAGTTGGCGGACGCCGCGATCGCGAAGGCCAGGGACACCATGAAGGCGATGTTCTGCTTCTCGAAGGCGATACCCAGGATCACCGCGATCACACCCAGCGCCAGCGTGGTGATCCGGGAAACCCGGAGTTCGTCTTCCGAGGAAACATTGCCGTTCTTGATTACCGTGGCGTACAGGTCATGGGACACTGCCGAGGCGCCAGCGAGGGTCAGGCCGGCCACCACCGCCAGAATCGTGGCGAAGGCCACCGCGGAGATGAAGCCGAGGAACACGTTGCCGCCCACCGCGTTGGCGAGGTGGATAGCCGCCATGTTGCCGCCGCCGATCAGGCCGCCCTTGGCATCCAGGAACTGCGGATTGGTGATCACGAAGCAAATCGCGCCAAAACCGATGATGAAGGTCAGGATGTAGAAGTAACCGATCCAGGTGGTCGCCCAGAACACGGACTTGCGGGCTTCCTTGGCATCCGGCACGGTGAAGAACCGCATCAGGATGTGGGGCAGACCGGCGGTACCGAACATCAGCGCCATGCCGAAGGTGATGGCGTCGATGGGGTTGGACACGAAGTTACCCGGGCCCATGATGGACAGACCCTTGGTGCCCGCAGCCGCGGCAACCGTCTCCGCAGTGGCTTCCGGATTGGTCTTCAGAGCTTCCGCCAGCAGGCCCTTGGAGGCAATCGCGGTCTTAATCTCAACCGCCTTGGCAAACATTGCCTCGGGGCTGAAACCAAAGTTGAGCAACACCATGAAGGCCATGAAGGAGGCACCGGCCAGGAGCAGCACGGCCTTGATGATCTGCACCCAGGTGGTGGCGGTCATGCCACCGAAGAGCACATACACCATCATCAGCGCGCCCACCAGCACCACGGCGATCCAGTAGTCCAGACCGAAGAGCAGCTTGATGAGCTGGCCGGCACCGACCATCTGGGCGATGAGGTAGAAGGCCACCACCACCAGGGTACCCGTGGCCGCAAAGGCGCGGATCGGGGTCTGCTTGAAGCGATAACCCGCCACGTCGGCAAAGGTGAACTTGCCGAGGTTACGCAGGCGTTCCGCCATCAGGAAGGTGATGATCGGCCAGCCGACGAGGAAGCCGATGGAGAAGATCAGGCCATCGTAACCGTTGGCCATCACCGCTGCGGAAATACCCAGGAAGGACGCGGCGGACATGTAGTCACCGGCGATCGCCAGGCCGTTTTGGAAGCCGGTGATGCCACCGCCCCCAGTGTAGAAGTCCGCCGCGGACTTGGTCTTGCCCGCCGCCCACTTGGTGATGAACATGGTCATCGCCACGAAGGCGCCGAACATGATGATAGCGGTCCAGTTGGTGGCCTGCTTCTCGGCGGTACCGAGGTCGGCCCCCGCCGCGAAGGCACCACCTGCCAGGAGCGCGAGGCCCAGCCCTGCCAGGATTTGCTTGTGGTTACGCATCACTTGGAGGCCTCCCGGATGATTTCTTCTTTCGCCGCATCGAATTCGGTGTTCGCGCGACGGACGTAGATGCCGGTAATCACGATCGTAAAGGCAATCACCGCCACCCCGATGGGAATGCCGATGGTCATAACCCCGGCACCCAGCGGCTTAGCCAGGAACTTGGGGTCGAACGCGATGATGAGGATGTAACCGTAGTACACAATCAGCATGAGAATGGTCATCACCCACCCGTAGCTGTTCCGGGTACTCACCAACTGGTGGTACTTCGGATTCGCCTTGATCTTGTCAAGAATGTCACCTTGCATTTCTCTCCCTCCCATGGTCAATGAAGGCAATCGGACGCGTGCCGATTGGGGCGCAGAATAGTGGGAATCCCTTACGACCTCCTTACGCCACCCCTACTATTTATATAAATATAGAAACAACTTATCAAATACGATCGTTACAACTAGGCTAGGGGGAAGGCTTCCGCGGTGGACTGGAGGGATGCCTTGGGGGACACGCTACGGGGAAAGATCACCCTGGCGAGGGTGCCAACACCCGAGGGATTGGGGCTCAGGCTGACCGAAGCACGGTGCAGTTCGGCGATTTCCTTGACGATGGGCAGGCCCAGGCCGGACCCATCCTCCCCGCTGCCCAGCACCCGATAGAAGCGCTCGAAGACCCGCTCACGGTCCCCTTCCGGAATACCGGCGCCAGTATCTTCCACCTCCAGGGAGATGGCGTCTTCGGCCGGGAAGGTACGCACCGTCACATGCCCACCCCGCGGAGTGTATTTGATGGCGTTATCGATCAAATTTTTTGCGAGTTCCCGCAGCAGGACCGGATTGCCGTCGATGAGCTGCGGCCAATCGGCGCCCTCCAGCCCGAGGTCGATTTGCTTGGCCAGGGCGCGGGGAAAGAGATCCTGGGTCACATCGCGCACCAGGACCTCGAGATCCACGGGCTCAACGGCGTAGATGCGCTCCGACGTCGCTTCCGCCCGGGCCAGGGCGAGCAATTGATTGATCAGATGCCCGGCCCGTTCGGCACTGGCGGAGATGCGCTGCAGGGCGAGGCGGATCTGCTCGGGATCGTTTTCGAGGAGGGCCAGATCGGTCTGCATCTTGAGGCCAGTGAGCGGGGTACGCATCTGATGCGCAGCGTCGGCGATGAAGCGCTGCTGGGCTTCGAGGTTTTCCTCCAGGCGCGCCATCATGTCGTTGAAAGCCACGATCAACGGACGCACCTCCTCCGGCACACCGGCGGAGTGGATGGGAGCCAGGTCAGACGGCCGGCGACGGCGAATCAGCCGCTGCAGGCGATTGAGGGGCGCGATGCCCCGGGAGAGCCCCACCCAGACCAGGATCACCGCGAGGGGAATGATGGCGAACTGGGGCAGGAGCACCCCCGTGACCACCCGGGAGGCTAGATCACTGCGCTTGTTGCGCGTCTCCGCCACCTGCACCAAGGCAAGGGGACTGGAGCGCTCAGGGTAAAGCCGCTGAAACTGATAGGCGACCCGAACCTCCTCGCCCTGGATGACCTCGTCACGGAAAAGCACCTCGTCGGGAAACACACTGGCCGCCGGAGCGACCCAGGGAATCTCCCGGTCCCCTGCGATAACCCCGCCCGAGGGGCTCGCGACCTGGTAATACACCGTATCATCCTGATCCGCCCGGAAGATGGCCCGCGGGGGCGCCGGGAACTGGACGCGGATGTCGCTGCCGTCCACCGATACCAGCCGCGAAAGCGCCCGCACGCTCTCCGCCAGGGCCCGGTCGTAGGGTTGATTGGCGATGTTGTCCGCCACGTTGTGGGTGACGATGATCGAGATGGGCCACAGGAACAGCAGGGGTGCGAGCATCCAGTCGAGGATCTCGCCAAAGAGGGAATTCGGGTGTCCCAGGCCGGCCTTGGCGTCGGCCGCGGGATCCTCGGGGCGCCTAGACCACCTAGGCAGGTGAATCGGGCTTTTCAAGACAATAGCCCAGGCCCCGTACGGTGACGATGCGCACACCGCTGTCCTCCAGCTTCTTCCGCAGCCGATGGACATAGACTTCGATGGCGTTACAAGAGACCTCGTCCCCCCAGCCGCACAAATGGTCGACCAGTTGGTCCTTGCTCACCAGCCGGCCGATGCGCAGGAGGAAAACTTCCAGCAGGCCTACCTCCCGGGCAGACAACTCGACGAGCTGGCCGCCAATCTTCAACACCCGATCGGTCTGGTCGTAGCTCAGGTTGCCGATCTCGATACAGCTTGCCTGCCCGGTTCCGCGCCGCGTCAGGGCCCGCACCCGGGCTTCAAGCTCGGGCAGGGCGAAGGGCTTGGTGAGGTAGTCGTCCGCCCCGGCGTCCAGCCCCCGCACCCGGTCGTCCACGCCATCCTGGGCCGTCAGCACCAAAACCGGCAGCGAGGAGCGGCGGGCCCGCAGCCGCTTCAGGACATCGATACCGGGCAGCTTGGGCAGCCCCAGATCGAGAATCAAAAGATCGAACGCCTGGGTGGTGAGCGCCGCATCGGCGTCCGCCCCGCTGGCCACATGATCGACCGCATAGCCCCCGCGCTTCAGGGCCCGCCCCAGGCCGTCAGCGATTACGGGGTCATCCTCCGCGAGCAGTATCCGCATGCAAAGACATTACCCATGTAAGGTTAACGTAAGCGGCAGGTCGTAGATTCTCCCCCGCTGTTCTCCTTTTATCCGGTCGCAGGGAGTGTCGTCCGCACCACCAGGGCGAACGGGACTCCGGGGAGGCGAGCCCAACACGGCCTCCCCACCGTCTTTTCTCTTTGTAACGAATTATCCCACAGTCCCCACTTCGGACCCAGTGCCGGCGCGCGCTCGCAATGCCCTGCCGAAATGAGGAATCGAGGAGTCGGCCCCGCGCGGCCGACGATCAACCCGACGGCAGCAAGATCGAGGAACCGGTGGTCTGGCGAGATTCCATCTCCCGATGCGCACGCTCGGCTTCCTGAAGCGGGTAATGCTGGTGAACTTCCACGCGCACAGCGCCAGATTCCACCACCGCGAAAAGTTCGGCCGCCATATTGAGGAGATCGCCACGCCGAGCGGTGTAGGTCATGATCGTCGGGCGGGTGAGGAACAGCGACCCGTGCTTGGCCAGGAGGCCGATGTCGAAGGGCGCCACGGGCCCCGAGGCGTTCCCGAAGGAGACCATCATGCCCAGGGGCTGGAGGCACGCGAGGGAGTCGAGAAAGGTATCCCGTCCAATTGAGTCATAGACCACCGGGACGCCCTGCCCTCCCGTGATCGCTTTGACCCGGTCGGCGAAATTTTCCCGCGTGTACAGGATGGGGTGGTCGCAGCCATGGGCACGGGCCAAGGCGGCCTTGGCCTCCGAACCGACGGTGCCGATCACCGTGGCCCCCAGGGATTTGGCCCACTGACACACCATCAGCCCGACCCCCCCCGCCGCCGCGTGGATGAGGATCGTGTCACCCGGCTGAACCCGGTAGGTGCGGCGCAGCAGATATTGAGCGGTCAGCCCCTGCAACATCATCGCCGCACCCTGCTCGAAACTCAGGGCTTCCGGCAGGGGCACCAGGCGATCCGCCGGCAGGTTGCGGACCTCGGCGTAGGCGCCCAAGGGGCCGCCCGCGTAGGCGACCCGATCTCCGGGCGCCACTTCAGTCACCCCGGGGCCGACGGCTTCCACCACACCGGCTCCCTCCATACCGAGTCCGGAGGGTAAGGGCACCGGATACAGGCCACTGCGATGGTAGGTGTCGATGTAATTGAGGCCGATCGCCCGCTGGCGAATCCGCGCCTCGCCCTCCCCCGGCGGCGGCGGGTCCACCGCCTCCCACTTCAACACCTCCGGTCCACCGGTTTGGTGAAAGCGAATCGCAAAGCTCATGGGTCTCTCCCGGAAATTCGCCTCCGGACGCGCCCGCCGCGCCCGGCAATGCCTAGCCAGACACGGCGGCCCGGGAATGGTTTCCCGGCCAGCTGGAGCGGATGGCCCCAGCCGGCCGGGCAGCCGTCAGAGCAGCCGGGCCTGGCGCTCCTCCGCCGCATCCACCACCGCAAGGGCGGTGATATTGACCAAGCGCCGCACGGTGGCGGAGGGGGTCAGGATATGCACCGGTTTGGCGGCACCCAACAGGATGGGGCCAATGGACACCCCGTCGCCGTTGGCGGTCTTCACCAGATTGAAGCCAATATTGGCGGCATCCACGTTGGGCATGATGAGGAGATTGGCTTCCGAACTGAGGGTCGAGTCCGGATGAACCTTCTGGCGGATCTCCAGGTTCAGCGCCGCGTCGGCGTGCATTTCCCCGTCGCATTCGAGGTCCGGCCGATTGGCCTGGAGGAGATCCCGCGCCGCCCGCATCTTGCGGGCCGACGCCGAGCGGGAACTGCCGAAGTTGGAATGGGAGAGGAATGCGAGCTTGGGCTCGATGCCGAATCGCTTCAACTCGTCAGCCGCCATGGCCGCGATCTCGGCCAGTTCTTCGGCGGTGGGGTTCTCGTTCACGTAGGTATCTGCGATCGCCAGGACCCGCTTGGGCAGTTGCAGGATGTTCATGGCGGCGAAGCGGCGCGCGCCCTTCACCAGCCCAATAGCGCTGTCGACCTGGCGGAGGTGGTACTCGTAGGTCCCGAAAGTGCCACACACCAGGGCGTCGGCATCGCCGGTGCGCAACAACATGCAGCCAATCAGGGTGGTGTCGCGGCGCATCTTGGCCTTGGCGATTTCCGGGGTGACCCCGTCCCGCCCCATGAGGCTGTAATACTCGCTCCACAGATCGCGATAGCGCGGATCGGACTCGGGATTCACGAGATCGAAATCCCGCCCCGGCACGAGGTTCAAGCCGATTTTCTGGATCCGCATCTCGATTACGGAGGGACGGCCGATGAGGATCGGGCGGGCCAGACCCTCATCGACGACGACCCGGGCCGCGTGCAGCACCCGCTCGTCCTCGCCTTCGGCGTACAGCACCCGCTTATGCTCGGGATCGACCCGCTTCGCGGCCGAGAATACCGGCTTCATGACGATGCCGGTGGTGTAGACCAGATCGTTCAGGTTTGTGACGTAGGCGGGGAAATCCGTGATCGGACGGGTCGCCACGCCAGAATCCATCGCGGCCTTGGCCACCGCCGGAGCAATCTTGACGATCAGGCGGGGATCGAAGGGCTTGGGAATGATGTATTCGGGGCCAAAGCGCAGGTCCGCACCGCCGTAGGCGTTGGCCACGACATCCGACTGCTCGGCCTCCGCCAGGCTGGCAATCGCCTTCACGCAGGCCAGCTTCATCTCTTCGGTGATCTTGGTGGCTCCGACATCCAGCGCGCCCCGGAAAATGAACGGGAAGCAAAGGACGTTATTCACCTGATTCGGATAGTCGGAACGGCCGGTGGCCACGATGCAGTCTGGCCGCACCGATTTGGCGTCTTCGGGGAGGATCTCCGGATTCGGGTTGGCCAGGGCGAAGATCAGGGGCTTGTCAGCCATCTTCGCAACCATTTCCGGCTTCAGAACGCCCGCCGTCGAGAGCCCGAGGAACACGTCGGCCCCCTCGATGACCTCGCCAAGACTCCGCGCGGAGGTACTTTGGGCGTAACGAGCCTTGTTGGGCTCCATGTTTTCCTCGCGCCCGATGCTGATCACGCCCTTGGAATCGCAGACGTAGACATTTTCCCGCTTGAGACCGAGGCTGCACATCAAGTCAAGGCAGGCGATGGCGGCAGCGCCTGCGCCGGAGCAGACCAATTTAACCTGGTCAATGGCCTTGCCCACGACTTTGAGGCCGTTCAACAAACCCGCGCCGGAGATGATGGCGGTGCCGTGCTGGTCGTCGTGGAAGACCGGGATGTTCATTCGCTCGCGTAGTTTCTGCTCGATGTAGAAGCATTCCGGCGCCTTGATGTCTTCCAGGTTCACCCCGCCCAGGGTCGGCTCCAGGGAGGCGATGATATCGATGAGCTTATCCGGGTCCAACTCGGCCAATTCGATGTCAAAAACATCGATATTGGCAAACTTCTTGAAGAGGCAGCCCTTCCCCTCCATGACCGGCTTGGCCGCCAGGGGCCCGATGTTGCCCAGCCCCAGCACCGCGGTGCCGTTGGTCACCACGGCAACGAGGTTGCCCCGGGAAGTCAGTTCGTCCGCTTCGGCGGGGTCCGCCACGATGGCGTCGCAGGCGGCCGCGACACCGGGGGAATAGGCCAGCGCCAGATCGCGCTGGTTGGTCAAGCCCTTGGTCGGAACGACGGCAATCTTGCCCCTGGTTGGCGCCCGGTGATAATCCAGGGCGGCAGCGATGAAATCCTTGTCCATGTTCTCCCTCTCGACATTAGCGATGGTCGCAATCACAACAGGGCCCGGGGTCTTCCCCGAAGCCTGGCCCGGCTGAGGTTCCACTGCTTTTTCTGAACTCGTGCGGTCAGCGCCGCGCAGTGTGGATCAGCGGGCAGCCCAAGCAGCCCGCCGAATGTCGAATCACTTTGGGGAGAGGGTGAATTCGACACCTCCGACGTGGGTGGGGGAGTTTATCCCAGGCGGGCAGGTTTTTGCGGGGTTCGCCATGCATTCGGCTGCGGGGGGCTTCGGCTTTTGGCACAATGGCCGTCTTGCCGGGGGAGAGTACGTATGCGACGAGTGGTTTTCAATCAAAAAGGCGGGGTCGGCAAATCCACCATCACCTGCAATATCGCGGCCATCAGCGCCGATCGCGGTCACCGTACTTTGGTGGTCGACCTCGACCCCCAGGGGAATACCACCCAGTATTTGCTGGGCTCGATGGCGGATGACCTCGAACTCTCGCTGGCCGATTTTTTCGACCAGACTTTGAATTTCAAGCTGAACCCCAAGAAAACTCGGGAGTTCGTCCAGGCCACCCCATACCCCAATCTTTTTGTCATGCCGTCCTCCCCCTTACTGGAGGAACTGCAGGGCAAGCTGGAATCCCGCTACAAGATTTACAAGCTGCGGGATGCACTGGACGAATTGGCGGACGAATTCGATGTCATTTATATCGACACCCCCCCGGCCCTCAATTTCTTTACCCGCTCAGCCCTGATCGCGGCGCAATCCTGCCTGATTCCATTTGACTGCGATGAATTCTCCCGCCGGGCCCTATATTCACTGCTCGAAAATGTGGAAGAAATCAAATCCGACCACAATCGGCATTTGGCGGTCGAAGGTATCGTGGTCAATCAGTTCCAGCCCCGGGCCTCGCTCCCGCAGAAAGTCGTAAAGGAACTCATCGAAGAAGGCCTCCCGGTACTCCAGCCCTACCTGTCGGCCTCGATTCGAATCAAGGAATCCCACGAGCAGGCCAAGCCGATGATTCACCTGGATCCCCGCCACAAAGTGTCCCTGGAATTTGTTGCATTGCATGATTCGCTCGCCAAGGTGGCCGCGGCCTGAAAACCTCGGCCAAATCACGGTTTCCGGCCGAAAAACGCTTGTCTTTTCGCATCGGATTCCTCCATACTGCCTGCCGAGATTCTCCGAGTCTTGAAAGAGCGTGCGCCGTGCTTCGATTGTCGGTACTCCGGTCTGTTAGTTCCTCGCTTTGAATCTCAAAATCATTATTACTAGGGCATCACTGCCCACATCTCTGCAAGGAAGATGATTCATGGCAACTGGTACTGTTAAATGGTTCAATGACGCAAAGGGCTTTGGTTTCATTTCCCCCACCGACGGTGGCGAAGACCTGTTTGCGCATTATTCCGCTATTCAAGGTAAGGGCTTCCGCACCCTGACCGAAAATCAGAAAGTCACCTTCGATGTGACCACCGGCCCCAAGGGTAAGCAAGCTTCCAATATCCGCCCGGCCGAATAAGGGACCCCCATTCATGGAAAAGCCCGGTTATCCGGGCTTTTCTTTTTTTTGGCCTGAGGTAAGGCACTCGGGCCTTTGGCCACTCAAACCGGTTCCAATTTGGCAACCCCCAGGGCGAGCCATTTCACGCCCTGCTTGCCGAAATTCACCTGGACCCGCGCTTCTGCGCCAGAACCTTCTGCCGCCACGATGACACCGACGCCAAAACGGGTGTGACTCACATTCTGACCGACCCTTAGCCCGCCCAAGTCCCTCCCCGCATAAGGCGTCACAGCGGGCGGCGGGCGGCCTACTCCGCCACGTTGGGGCGCGGGGTCGAAATAGCGTGAGAAACTGGGCTCGGCGGCCCGGGGCCGAGTCCGCTCCGGGGTCAGCCACTTACATAGCACCGGCGGCACTTCAGTGATGAAGCGGGAGCGAAGGTTGTAGCGGGTCTGGCCGTGGAGCATGCGGTTTTGCGCCAGGGAGAAGTAGAGCCGGCGCCGAGCCCGGGTCACCGCCACGTACATCAGTCGCCGCTCCTCTTCCAGACCTTCTTCACCCTGGAGGCTGTTGTCATGGGGGAACAGCCCTTCCTCGAGGCCCGAAAGAAACACCACGTCGAATTCCAATCCCTTGGCCGCGTGGACGGTCATCAACTGCACCGCATCAGCCCCTGCGTCGGCCTGATGGTCGCCCGCTTCCAGGGCAGCATGGGCGAGAAAATCTACCAGTTCGGCCTGCGGATTCGCCGTGCCCTCCTCCGTGGCACGCCGCCCTGCCACTTCGGCCATGAAATTCGCGGCCGCATTGACCAATTCATCAAGGTTTTCCAGACGCTCCTGCCCTTCCCGCTCCTTTTGGTAATGGAGTGTCAGACCCGCCCCGGAGACCACTTGCGCGATCTGGTCAGCCAGGGAAAGTCCAGCCCCCTGGCGGCGAAGGCCTTCGAGCAAAGCCACGAACTGGGTGAGATGAGCCCCGCCCTTCCCCGCCACACCGGGCACCGCGCGTATCAGACTCGAACCGGCGACCCGGGCCGCATCCTGGAGGACCTCGAGGGTGCGCGCCCCGATCCCGCGGGGTGGAAAATTCACCACCCGCAAAAAGGCGGTGTCGTCGTCCGGATTGACCAGGAGACGGAGATAAGCCAAAGCGTGCTTGATCTCCTGCCGCTCGAAGAACCGCAGGCCGCCATAGACGCGATACGGAATTCCCGCTGAAAAGAGCTGGTGCTCCAGCACTCGGGACTGGGCGTTCGAGCGATACAGCACGGCCATATCCTGCCGCGCCATCCCGTCAGCGACCAAGGATTGCATTTCTTCCACCAGCCAGCGGGCCTCATCACCATCGGAAAAGGCCTCGAAGATGCGGATGGGCTCGCCGTCCCCCTGCTCGGTCCATAAGTTCTTGCCGAGCCGATGACGGTTGTGGCTGATGAGGGCGTTGGCGGCCTGGAGAATGTTGCCGTCAGAACGATAGTTCTGCTCCAGCCGGATGATGGTTTCGACGTGGAATTCCTGCTCGAAGGTGCGCATATTTCCGACATTCGCCCCACGGAAAGCATAGATGGACTGGTCGTCGTCCCCGACGCAGAACAGTGCCGCGCCACTTTCCGGCCCCCCCGCCAGGCATTTCAACCACCGGTATTGAAGCCGATTGGTGTCCTGGAACTCATCCACCAGAATGTGCCGAAAGCGCGCCTGATAATGGAGCCGCAAGGGCTCATTGCGCTCGAGGAGTTCAAAGGTCCGCAGCAGGAGCTCGGCAAAATCGACGACACCCTCGCGCTGGCACTGGGCCTCGTACTCCGCATACAACGCCACCCGGCGCCGGGAATATTCGTCCCAAGCTTCGACCGCCTGGGGTCGCAGCCCGGCCTCCTTCTGAGCGTTGATGAAATATTGCAGATCCCGAGGCGGAAATTTTTCATCGCTGACGTTCAGGACCTTGAGGAGGCGTTTGATCGCGGCAAGCTGGTCGGCGCTATCCAGGATCTGGAACAACTGCGGCAAACCGGCATCCCGAAAGTGGGTCCGCAACAAACGGTTGCACAATCCGTGGAAAGTGCCAATCCACAATCCCCGCGGATCCAGAGGGAGCATTGCGGTCACCCGCGCCAACATTTCTCGCGCCGCCTTGTTGGTGAACGTCACCGCCAAAATGCCCTGCGGCGTCACCTGACCAGTCTGGATCAACCAAGCGATCCGCGTAGTCAGCACCCGAGTCTTTCCCGAGCCGGCTCCCGCGAGAATCAAGGCGGGCTGCGGGGGGAGGGTGACTGCGGCGAACTGGGCCTCGTTCAGGCCCGCGAGGAGAGATGACATGGCGACGAATCCTTCCAACAAGGCCGCATTTTAGCCCTTCGAAGACATCGCCCGTGTCGCCGGTTGAGCCGCTCAACCGCCCGGAAGGGAATGTTGCATTGCCGCAACACGGACTTGAATTCCGAACTGAGAGCCCTTAACTTGGAATTGTGCATCGCACAACTTTAATGAACTTTTTCACAAACCAATGAGTCTTAGTTGTTGTAAGTTACTACAAAAATAATGTTTTAGTGCCTACGCCAGAAAAATTGCGTCGCAGCACCACCGGCCTAAAGTTAGGTCGGAATACGCCGCAATCAGGCAAAGGCCGAAAGGAGAATGGAAAGATGAAAGCACCGAAACTCTTGCCCTGGTATGCCAGAAAGGCCGGCGTATCCCTGGAGCGTGCCGAAGCCCTGTGGCGCAAGGCTGTACGCACTGCCACCGTCCAAACCGGATGGGTGGGCAACTCCGAATTCTGGGGTGCGGCAATGGAAGAATTCCGCCGCCTCCTCGAGGCTGAACAAGCCACCTTATGCAGCCCCCACGGCGAGCCGATCCTTCGCTCCCAAATCCGGGCATGGCAGCTTCCCCTGCTGGCCCTGGAGGACATGATCTGGGTCGTGGCTCTCAACTGGCGCCAGAATCTTGGCCTCCCCAACCCACGGGATCTCCGCAAGGCCGCCTGATCTCATCGTCTCCCTCCCTCTCCTCTGTGGAGTTCGGCATCCGAAGCGATTCGGATGCCGCTTTTTTTGTATTTTTGGTTTTTGTTCGTACATCCAAGGTCATATCGGGCGATAATCCGCCCCAATCGGCTCGGCAATATTCAAATACCATCTGCCCTCCACCCCGCGCACTGGATTCCGGCCACCGCCATGCAAAACCGACGTCATCACGCCCTGATGCTTCTGGCCCCTTTGCTTGGCATCGTCGCAGAGGCGGCACAAAGCAACGAAGCGGTCTTTTTTGAAGAAATTCCGCGGGTATTGACGGCCTCCCGCCTGGAACAAACCCCCTTCGAAGCGCCGGCCCCCATCACGGTCATTGACCGTGAACTCATCGAAGCGTCCGGCTTCACCGAGATACAAGACCTCCTGCGACTGGTACCGGGCTTTCTCGTCGCCGATTGGCCCTCCGGTTCGCCCACCGTGGCTAATCATGGCTTGGGCGATGCCTACGGCCGCCGAGTCAAGGTTCTCATCGATGGCCGAACCGTCAATAACCCCTTTCAGGGCAATGTTCACTGGGATGACCTGCCGGTCCGGGTGGATGACATCGATCGCATCGAGGTCGTCCGGGGTCCCCATGGCGGCGCCTACGGAACCAACGCCTTCCAGGGCGTCGTCAATATCGTGACACGCCCCCCGCGCACCGAATCGGGTACCGGTGTCATCCTCAGAGGCGGCACGAACGGGTTGGTGGACGCGGGTGTGCGGGTCAACGGCGAAACCACCGGAGGGATCGACTGGCGGCTGTCAGCCTCCCGCCGACGTGCCCACACCTTCGACAACTTCCACGACAATCCCAAGGAAGCGATCGACCGCAGCGTGGTCACGCTGCAAATGCAGTTCCAGCCGACCTTCATTGACCAGTTTCGACTCAGCGCGGGGGCCACCCTCGGCTACAACCGGACCGGATCCCCCGCGGATCCCCTCGACCCCCTGCGGCGACAAGACGTCCGCGACAACTATCTGCAGGTTGCCTGGCACCGCAGTGCCGAGCCCGGCTCGGAACTATCGGTCAAGTATTTCCATCAGGACCGAGCCGAACGCAGCGGCTGGAATGTCGACACCACTATCGGCCTTGTTCCGATCGATCTCAACCTCAACACCCAGCGGGACGAGGTTGAGATCCAGCACACCGCGCAGTTGTCGCCCAAGTGGCAGACCCTGTGGGGCTTGGCGGCTCGCCGGGACACGGTGAGTTCCGCGCATTACCTCGGGCCCGACGCATTTTCCGGCACCCAGTGGGAGTTGTTCGGCAGCACAACCTGGAAGCCGGTCGAAGATCTGGCGATCAACCTCGGCGGTACTTTCGAACACCATTACGTGAGCGGGAAGCTTTTCTCCCCCCGGGTGGCGGTCAATTATTTTCTGGCACCGGAATCCGTCATCCGCGTTTCGGCGGGGTCTGCGTATCGTGCCCCGTCGGTGTGGGAAGCTGAAAGTTTCGAAACCTTCCGCAAGGACGACCGCATCGTCAAATTGGGATACTGGTCCCATGGGAACGTAGAGCCCGAACGGGTTCGCTTCCTGGAACTGGGCTACGTAGGCCATTTTCCCAGCCTTGGCCTCTCTGCCGACGCGCGGATCTATCGCGAAAAATACGAACGCTACATCGACGAACAGCGCTGCTTCTACCCGCCACGTCCGAGCCGCCTGTGCGCCTGGGCGCCACCACCAGATTACCGGAACCTCCGCCAGATCGGGCGCCCCGACACGTTCTTCTTCCTCAATTCCGACGGCGTGAACGTCGACGGCGCAGAATTTCGCCTCGACTGGCGGCGGCCGGGCTGGGGGCGGGCGGTGCTTACTCAAACCTTCATCGACATCGACGCCGGGACGGGTCAAACCGATCCGGACTTGATCCTCAGTTCCCCCAGCACCATGACCTCGCTGCTCCTGATCAAGGAACTGCCGCACCGCTGGCAGGCGAGCCTGGCCTTCTATCACTCCGACGCGATGTACTGGCTGAACCAGGGTGACGTGGTCCCCACCCACGGCCGAGTGGATCTTCGCCTTGCGAAAAAATTCGGCCCCGTTGGCCAGGAAAATGAATTCTCCGTGACGGTGCAAAGCGTCGGCGGTGATTACGTCGAATTTCACGAGGGTCGCTTCCGAGCCGAGCCTCACGCCTTTGCCACCTTGAAACTCTTTTGGTAATTCGGGTACCAAAAGCCAGCCGGCGCTTGACGCTATAATTCCGCGCTTGGCCAACTCCCGGCACATCCCGATGCAAGAAAAGTATCAACCCGCGGAGGTCGAACCCGCGGCCCAGGCCCACTGGCAAGGCACCGCGGCATTCCGCGCGAATGAATCCGCCGACCGCCCCAAGTATTACTGCCTGTCCATGTTTCCCTACCCGTCGGGGAAGCTGCACATGGGCCACGTTCGCAACTACACCATCGGCGACGTGCTGGCCCGCTGGCACCGGATGAAGGGCTACGACGTGCTCCAGCCCATGGGCTGGGATGCCTTTGGCCTGCCCGCCGAAAACGCGGCAATCAAGAACAAGGTGCCGCCCGCCCAATGGACCTACGACAACATCGCCTACATGAAGGGCCAGCTCCAGTCCCTGGGCTTTGCCATCGACTGGGAGCGGGAACTGGCCACCTGCCAGCCCAGCTACTACAAATGGAACCAGTGGCTCTTCCTGCGCATGCTGGAAAAGGGCATTGCCGAACGCAAGACCCAGGTGGTGAATTGGGATCCGGTGGATCAGACCGTGCTCGCCAACGAGCAGGTCATCGATGGCCGTGGCTGGCGCACCGGCGCCCTGGTGGAGAAGCGCGAGATCCCCGGCTACTACCTCAAGATCACCCAGTACGCCGAGGAGTTGCTCGCCGACCTCGACACCCTGGAAGGCTGGCCCGAGCGGGTCAAGTTGATGCAGGCCAACTGGATCGGCAAAAGTACCGGCCTGCGCTTCGCCTTCCCCCATGCCATCGCCGACGAGCAGGGTCCGATCGGTGAGGGCAAGCTGTGGGTGTTCACCACCCGGCCCGACACCATCATGGGCGTCACCTTCTGCGCCGTGGCCGCCGAGCACCCTCTGGCGCTGCATGCTGCCCGCAGCAACCCGCAGATCGCGGCCTTCGTCGACCAATGCCGCCAGGGCTCCATGATGGAAGCCGACATGGCCACCATGGAAAAGGAAGGCCAGCCCACCGGCCTCTTCGTGACCCATCCGCTGACCGGAGAATCTATCCCGGTGTGGGTCGCCAACTACGTCCTGATGAGCTACGGCGACGGCGCCATCATGGCCGTGCCGGCCCACGACGAACGGGATTTCGCCTTCGCCCAGAAATATGGCCTGCCGATCAAGCCGGTGATCCTCCCCGCGGGCTGGAACGAGGCCCCCAAGGCCGTGATCGACGCCAGCAACGCGGCTCCCCACGAACCCGGCGCCCCCGTGATGCACGCCCCGGCGATGCAGATCGCCGACGGCGACACCCTGCTCGACTGGGACCAGTGGTCCGACGTCTTTGCGCAGTACGGCGTGCTCTTCGACTCCGGCCGCTTCGACGGCAAGAACTTCGAGGAGGCCTTCGACGCCATCGCCGCCGAGCTTTCCGCCCAGAGCCTGGGGGAGAAAAAGGTGCAGTGGCGCCTGCGCGACTGGGGCATCTCCCGCCAGCGCTACTGGGGCTGCCCGATCCCAATCATCCACTGTGCGGCCTGCGGCGCGGTGCCGGTTCCCGACGACCAGCTCCCGGTGGTGCTGCCAGAGGACTGCGTGCCGGACGGCTCGGGCAACCCACTGGCCAAGCGCGAGGACTTTCTCTCTTGCGCCTGCCCCAAATGCGGCGCCCCCGCCCGGCGCGAGACCGACACCATGGACACCTTCGTGGACTCGTCCTGGTACTACGCCCGCTACGCCTGCCCCGACAACACGACGGCGATGGTGGATGGGCGGGCGGACCACTGGATGCCGGTGGACCAGTACATCGGCGGCATCGAGCACGCCATCCTGCACCTGCTCTACTCCCGCTTCTGGACCAAGGTGATGGCTGACATGGGCCTGATGCAGGTCCGCGAGCCCTTCCGCCACCTCCTCACCCAGGGCATGGTGTTGAACAACGCCTTCTTCCACAAGCCCGAAGGCGG
>JAEUNY010000059.1 GCA_016791005.1 Zoogloeaceae bacterium | reverse complement strand
TCAGGCCGATGCCCTGCCGGCGGTGGTGGAGGCCCTCCAGGCCCTGACCGGCCGGATGGACCAGCAGCACCAAGCGCTCCAGGACCGTCTGCTGGCCGAGCAAGGGCGCTTTTACCAGGAGGCCGAAGGGGCCTACGCCCGATTGGCCGACTCGGTGGACCGGGCCCTCCAGGCCCGCCTCGCCGAAAGTCTCCGCCAGGCCGGCGAGTCCCTCGCGCCCCAGATCGCCGGCGCCCTGTCGGCCGTGACCGCCGAGTCGGCGGCGCTGCATGGGCACCTGACGGCGGCGGTCGATCGGCATCTGGACGGCGTGACCCAGCGGCTGGCCGCCAACGCGGACGCCACACTGGGTGCGTGGAATGCCGCCCTGGACCGTCAGCAACAGCACAGCCTCGCGGTCAGCGAGGAGCTTCGCCGGGCCCTCGACGCCGCCGCCCGGGGGCTAGACGAACGGGGGACGGCGCTGGTGACGGGCCTGGAGGCCGCCCACGGTGCCCAGCGTGCGGAGTGGGGGGCGACCCTGGCGACCCTCACCGACCAGGTGGCCGCCCGTCAGGCCGATTGGGCGGATCGGCTGGAGGCCCAGGCCGACGGTCTGGCCCGACGCCTCGCCACCGCGGTCACGGAGGTGACCGAGAGCTGGAGCGAGGCGCGCCATCGGCAGGAGCAGGCCGCGCTTGCGCTCCTTGATGGGCTGGAGGGGGCGCTGGCGGCCGCCGGCGCGGGCTTCGCCGAACGTTCGGCTGCCCTGCTGGAGGCCTTGCAGGCCTCCGCCGAGGCCGCTCAGACGGAGCAGGCGGCCCGCCAGACGCGGCACTTCGCCGCCCAGGCGGAGGCGATGACCGGGCTGGCCACCGCGCTCCGGGCCGCCTGGGACGAGGCCGGGGCCCGCGGCCTGGCTCAGCAGGAGCAAATCTGCGCGACGTTGGCCGACACGGCCAGCGCCCTTACCGGCACTACCCAGGCCGAGGCGCAGCGTCTGCTCGCCGAGATCCGGGCGCTCCTGGAGCAGGCCGGCGCGGCGCCCCGGGCGGCGGCCGAGGTCCTGGAAGCCCTGCGCGCCCAGCAGGTCACGGCCCAGGCGCGGGACGACGAGGCGGTCGCCGAGCGGCGACGGCTGGCCGATGGCCTGTCCGCCGCCCTGGAGGGCCTCACCCACAGCGCCGGGGCACAGCGTCAGGCCGTCGAGGATCTGGTGGCGGCGACCACGCTCCAGCTCGACGCGGCGGGGCAGCGCTTCGCCACCACGGTGGCTGCCGAGTCCGAGCGGGTGAGCTGCGCCGCGGGCCAGATCGCCGAGGGGGCCCTCGAGGTGGCCAGTCTCGGTGAGGCCTTCGGCCATGCCGTCGGCCGTTATGGCGAGGCCAACGAGCAGTTGATGGTGGCCTTGGCCCGCATTGAAGGCGCCCTGGAGAAGACGCTCACCCGCAGCGACGATCAGCTCGCCTACTACGTGGCCCAGGCCCGGGAACTGATCGAACTCACCCTGCAGTCCCAGGGGCAGATCGTCGAGGGCCTGCAGCGGCGGGGCGCACGTCCGGCCCTGGCGGGCGAGGCTTGAGCATGGAAGAGATCGACGCGGGCGTGGAGCCCGCCGCGCCGGTGTGGGCCGTGTTCGGTGACCTGATGGCGGGCCTCTTCGGCGCATTCGTCCTGATCCTGGTGGGAGTGCTCGGGGTGCAGCTCGACCTGGCCAGCCACCTGGAGGCGGAAACTCAGAAGCGCCGGGCGTCCGAGGCGCGCCGCGAGGCCCTGGAGCGGGCCTTGGCCGGTCCCCTCGCCGCGGGTCGGCTGACCCTCGACAACGGTCGCATCGGCATCAGCGGGAGCGTGTTGTTTCCCCTCAATTCCGATGCCCTGGAGCCCGAAGGGCGGCAATTGCTGCGTAGCCTGGCTCGCCCCCTGGCGGCCTACCTGGCCGGGCATGGGGAGATCCTGATGGTGAGCGGCTTCACCGATGACCGGCCGGTGCGGGATGGCAATCGCCAGTTCGCCGACAACTGGGAACTCTCCGCCCAGCGGGCGCTGACCGTGACCCGCGCCCTCATCGACGACGGGCTTCCAGCCGAGGCGATCTTTGCCGCCGCCTTTGGCGCCGGCCAGCCGGTGGCCTCCAATGCCGAGGCTGACGGCCGCGCCCGCAATCGACGGGTGGAGATGGCGCCCGTGCCCCGAGCGGCCCGGCAACCCACCACCGATGGCTGAGGGGGGCGGCGCGGCGGTGATGGCGGACGGGGTGCCCGCCACGGCGCAGTGGCCGGGGCTCCAGGCGCTGCGGGAACGGGGCGCGGACCGCTTCGACCCGGTCGCCTTCCACGTCATCGCGGCCATGGCCCGGCGCGGCGCGTCCCGGGCGGGGGGGCTGAGCCCCAGGCTCGTTGCCCGGTTGGAGCGGGCCGCCGCGGACCTGCTGGAGCGCCTGGCCGCCGCGGAAGCCCTGGCCGCCGAGCGTCTAGTCCAGGGGGTGGCGGATCATCCCGAGTCCGCCGACCTTCTGCGGGCGGCCTGGGATGCGCGGGATTTGCCCGCCTTGGCCCGTCACCTGGCCGCCCTCGAAGTGCAGGGCGACCGGCCCCTGGCGGAGCTGGCGGCGGCGCTGGGGCCGGCGGGGAACGCTGGCGAGCTGCGGGCGGCCCGTCAGTTTCGTCGCGGCTGGTCGCGCCTGCGGGTGGATCGGCATCTGTCCATGGCCTTCGCCCAGGCACCGGCCAACGCCGGCCCCCTCAATTCCCATCTCCTCGTCCTGCAGACGCTGGACTGGCTGCGGGACGCCGCGCCGGATTATCTCGACGCCTTCCTCGGCCACGCCGAAACCCTCCTTTGGCTTGAGCAGGCCCAGGCCGTCCTGCCTGGCAGGGGGGCGACCGGAGGAGGCGGGAAGAAGCGGGCCCGCAGCAGCGGCCGTTCAGGCAAGTCCGGCTAGGGCGCGGGTGAGATCGGCGGCGGGCACTTCCCGGCAGCCCGAGGTGTTCTGGCCCGCCCAGAGGGGCGAAAAATCGTCGACGCCCAGGCTTTCCGCCTTGGCCCGCAGGGGGGCCGAAGCGGCGGTCGCGAGGGGAAAGCGGGGGGCGTCCGCTGCCATCGGCCCGAGTTCGGTCATGAGCCGATTGACGATGCCCCGGGCCGGGCGGCCGGAAAACACGTTGGTGAGGGCGGTGTGGCGGGCCCGCTCGCTCTTCAGCGCGGCGCGATGGACGGCGCGAGTGGTGGCTTCGGGGCAAAGGAGATAGGCCGTGCCCACCTGGGCCGCCGCGGCGCCCAGGGCGAGGGCCGCGTGCACGCCCCGGGCATCGGCGATGCCGCCCGCGGCGATCACGGGAACCCGCACCGCCTGGACCACTTGGGGAACCAGCGCCAAGGTGCCGAGCTGGGTGTCGAGATCCTCGCTGAGGAACAGGCCGCGGTGGCCGCCGGCTTCGATCCCCTGGGCAATGATGGCGTCCACCCCCCGGGCTTCCAGCCAGAGCGCCTCGGCCACCGTGGTGGCCGAGGCCAGGATGCGGGCCCCCGCTGACCGCACCTCGGCCAGCAGATCGTCGGCCGGCAGGCCAAAGTGGAAACTCACCACCGGCGGCCGCAGGGCGCGGACCAGGGCCGCTATCTCCGCGTCGAAAGGCCGCCGCGCGGGGCCGCCGGTGGCGCTGGCGGGATCGAGGCCGAATTCCTCGTAGTAGGCGGCAAACCGTGCCCGCCAGGCCGCCTCCCGTTCCGGGTCGGGTGCGGGGACGGCGTGGGCAAAGAAATTCAAGTTGAACGGGCGGTCGGTTTGGGCGCGGATCCGCGCGACTTCTTCCCGAATTTCCTCGCCGCTCAGCATCGCGCAGGGCAGCGCTCCGAGGCCGCCGCCCTGGCAAACGGCGATGGCCAGGGCGCTGCCCTGGACGCCGGCCATGGGGGCCTGAAGGATGGGAAGTTCCGTAGCGAGCCAGTCTGGTGTGTTCATGATTCCGGGCCCTGCGTCGAGACCTCGCCGCCAGCGCCGCTGCGGCTATGAAAAATAGATTGCCCGCATGGAATAAGTGGGGGATGCGGGATGTTTACCCCGCGTCCGATCCACTTCCCAAGGCGGTTACTCAAGATGAAATTTGGCACTGTTCTCCCGCTCCTCGCCCTCGTCACCAGCGTCCAGGCTCTGGCCGCGGACCCGTCCCCCAACGGCATCACCATCCCGCCGGGCTACAAGGACTGGCGTCTGCTCGGTGTCCATCAGCGCACCGACAACAACACCCTGCGGGCGGTACTCGGCAATGATGTGGCAATCCAGGCCGCCCGGGAAGGGCGCACCAATCCCTGGCCCGACGGCGCGATCCTGGCAAAGCTGGTGTGGAAGAACGCCAAGCACGACAAGTGGGAAGCGGCCATCGAGCCCGGTGCCTTTGTGCACGCCGAATTCATGGTCAAGAATAGCGAGAAGTACGCGGCCACCGGCGGTTGGGATTTGCCCGCTGGCTGGGCCCGGATCAGAAGCCCTATGGTGCCGACGCCAACTTCGTGCAGGAATGCTTTGGCTGCCATACGCCGGTCAAGGACCGGGACTGGGTGTTCACCCATCCCGTGAAACTCCCGTGACCGCCGCATCGGGGCCAGCCCTGGGCGGGCGGGGCTGGCTGCGCTAACCTTTAAGGGGGGCCTCGCACCCGTTCCGGTGCCGGGCCCCTTACCAGGGAGGGGAAAAGCCATGCGCATGCGGGTTGCCGAATCGGTCTTGGTGCTGGTGGATCTGCAGGAGCGTCTGCTGCCGGCGATTCATGAGGGCGCGGCGGTCCTGGAGGAAGCGATCTGGCTGACGGAGGTGGCGCAGGCCCTGGGGGTTCCCATCCTCGCCACCGAGCACTGCCCCCACCGCATCGGGGTGACGGCGCCCGCCCTGCGGGAGCATCTGGCCCACGCGGGGATCGTGGCCAAACAGCATTTTTCGGCGGTGGCCGAGGGCGCCTTGCTCGCGGCTCCGGCGGGGGATCGGGTCCAGTGGGTGGTGGCGGGTACTGAAGCCCACGTCTGCGTGCAACAGACGGTGCTCGATCTCCTGGCGGCCGGGCGAGAGGTCTTCGTGGTGGAGGAGGCGGTGGGGTCCCGCAAGCCCCGGGACAAGGCCCTCGCCCTGACCCGGATGGCCCAGAACGGGGCGGAGATCGTGTCCCGGGAGATGGTGGCCTTCGAGTGGCTGGCCCGGGCCGACACGTCGGAGTTTCGCGACGTGCTCCGCCGCTTCATCCGCTTAGCGCTGCCCTGATTGGGGGGCGCCTTACCAGTCCCGCAGACGTTGGAGGTCGCGCCGGTCGCGCTTGGTGGGGCGTCCGCGCTGGGTCTCGCCTGGAGAGGGGGCCAGGCGCCGGGCTTCGAGGGCCGCCAGGCGGCGTGCCTGGCCTTCCGGGGTTTCTTCGTACAGGAGACGGGCCTCCGGTGCCGGACGGCGCTGCTCGTTCAGGCCCCGCACCAGGACTTCCCAATCCTGTTCGCCCGCATGGATGCGCAGGACATCCCCCCGTTTCACGTCCTTGGCGGGCTTGGCGCTGGCGCCGTTGAGCTTTACTTTGCCGCCGTCCACTGCGGTGCTGGCGATACTGCGGGTCTTGAAGAAGCGGGCGGCCCACAGCCATTTGTCGAGGCGCATGGTCAGCTCCTCAGCACAGCGGGCGCCCGGTCATTTGGAAAACTTGGCCACCAGGTCGTTGAGTTTTTGCTGGGAGCGGGCTGCCGCCGCCGCGGCTTCGGCCTGCTCCTTGCGGACCTGGGCGGCTTTCTTGAAGCGCTCCTTGAGGGTGTCCGCGGCGTGCTTGCGCTGCTCTTCCGTCACCTCGCCGGCAGGTTGACCATCCAGGTCGAAGCGTTGGGTCGCGGCTTGCAGGCCCTTCAGATAGCGGGTGGAGGCGGTGTGCTGGCGCAGGGCGTCCCGCAGCACCCGCCGGTTGATGTCGGGGATCCGCGTTCGCAGGGCGGCATCGATGCCAATGGCCAGGGGCTGGGCATCGCGAAAGACGGCAAACTGGGTCTGGAGGTCCTGGAGCATCTGACGGGCAGGGTTCGGGGTGTTCATGGGGCAGGCCGTGCAGGGTCGAACAGAAGGCTGAGGCGGCCAAGCATATCAGCGCCGGCGCCGCTTGGCATGCGGCGTCGACCCTTGCACCATGGAGGGGATAAGGGGGGTGGGCGTACCCGGGTCTGATTGAAATCTGCCGCCTACACCCCGCGTCTCCTGCTGCGCGACGGGGGAGACCCCTGGCAGGGGGCCGCCCAGTACCTCGCGGATTTCTCCCAGGCTCATTGGCTGCTGCGGCCGGACGTGGCCGTGGTCGAGGTCGGCGGGCTTTTCGACTCCGGGGGGCCCGCGATTTAGAGTTGCATGCGGAGATGGGCGCCAAGCGGCGCCAGGCCTTCCCCCAGCTCAAGCTTCTGGAGGTGGAGCCCCCCCGGGCGATCCTGGCGGAAGTCCTGGAGGCGGTCATTGGCCACCTGCGGGGGCAGGCGCCCCTGGTCCTGGCCATGCCCTCCGCCCGCAACTGGCTCATGCGGGCCAACGTGGAGGCGGGCGGGAAGACGCCGAGTTGGATCCTGACGCCATTGAGGACGCCGCGATGTACATGGCGGGCGTGCTACGGGCGGTGTCCCATCTTTCCGTCGCCGGGCTGCTCTTCGAGGAGTCCGCGGCGGATGCGGGCGCCAGGCCCCTGGAGCTCGAACGGTATCGGCCTCTCTTCAATGTCGCCAAGCACTACCGCTGGGGCGTTGCCGTGCGGCTGGGGGAGGCCCCTCGGCGCCCGCCAGTTCCATTTTGCTGAGGTCCCGGTAGACGCGCGTCCCGAGCTCGTCCTGGAAAGCGTGGCGTGGCTAAAGGGAGCCGGCTAGACACCCTCAATCGTGGGTAAATCTATCCACTTCCGGCTGGCGCCCACTTTCGGGCTCCAGCCGGAAGTGGAGCAGAAGGCAATATGCCGATTGGGAGAACGCTATACGAAATATTCTCTGTTAACTGCCGGACATGTCCCCTGAATACAGTATCGACCTAATTGTCAGAGGAACCCTCGCGATATGCCCCCAGTGCAGCGTCAGGCGGCGCGAGGTCAGCGATCAGTTTGCCTTGGCGACACGCACCTGCAGGGGATCCATCTTAAAACCGCTTCCGCTCGTTATCCGCGTCGGCAATCCGCCGGCAGTCTCCTGCACAAAAATATCGCTCTGGGGGCCATCCAGCGCCACAAAATATATGCGTTTGTCGTCATTTGACCAGCTTGCCCACACATGCTCAGCGCCGGAGTGTGTAAGCTTTCTCTCACCCGAACCGTCTCGATTGATCACATAGACATCTTGGCGCGCGGTATCCCGCACACCTAAAAACAGGATCTGCTTGCTATCGGAAGACCAACGGGGAGCACTATGGCGGAAGTTTCCTGTGGTGAGAGAGACCTTGTTCGATCCGTCAGGCCGCATGGTCTTTAAGTTGATCCCATTCTTTTCGATGGAGATGTAGGCAATAAGGCTTCCATCAGGAGACCAACTGGGTGAGCCGTCTGCGATTTGCTCGCTCGAATCACTGAGCGTCTTGACTCCTCCATTGTCAATAGACGCAACTTTGATTACTGCCAGCTTGCGCCCCGTTGGTACGCTGAACGCAATTTCACGGCCATTGGGCGACCATGCATGATCCTGTTGCTCCTCCGCATTCGGAGTGAGCTTGTGCAAATTCGAACCGTCAGTGTTAACCAGATAGATCGCGTTTACTTTTTCGCGGTTAGAGATAAACGCGATTTGCCGGCTGTCTGGCGACCAAACAGGGTACATGTCATCCCCTGGATGCGGGGCGAGGGCGCGCTGGTGGTTTCCGTCCGCGTCCATGACGTAGATCTCTGCATTTCCGTTACGCATGGATGTATACGCGACCTTCGTCCCATCCGGTGACCATGATGCTTGTAAGTTATCCTTCTTGTCCGAAGTTAGCCGAACAGGACTCTTGCCATCGGTGCCGGCCCGATAGATTTGGTAAGAAAGTTCTGATTGCGCCAGAAATAACAGATCGTTCGGCCCATTTCCGGCAAATCCGGTGCTGGCGGAAACCATGACAAGCAGGCTTGCGCAAATTTGACTCACTCGATTCATATTCTGCATCTCAAAGAAATTGAAAATACGGCACGTGGAGCGCGTGTCGCGCCCCACGGTTCAAGATGGAGCCGTCGTCAGCTAGCGACCAAGGACTATGCTTCGGCTTGGCGACGCCGAACGATTCCCAGGCCCAGCAAACCGAGGGCTGCCAAGGCCAAGGTCGCAGGCTCTGGCACGGCATTGTCCGGCCCAGGAGTACAGTTAAAGTCTGCACCTACGGCAATACAGGCGGTACCGGCGTTCACCGGGAGTGACTCGGCACCGCGACCTACGACATTCCTGCCGAATTTCAGGTCAGCACCGAAGCTCAGCGACGACACGCCGTCGAGTACGCCTGTGAACAGCAGCGTGCCCAGCACAACCGCGTCGGCTTGGTTTGTGGCAAGCGTATCGTCATCGAGAAAGGAATTGGCGGCAACGTCAATAACCCCTCCGCTCGCGCTCGGACCACTTTGGAGAACGTCGAAGTTTAGTGGATCCCCCAGTTCAAGACTGAAAATAAAATCGTCGAACTGCAACTGAGTACTGTTGTAGTTAATGTCCAGGTCGAACGCGGAAACGATTTCGTTTGACCCATTCAGGCCGGTCACGATCACGTCGATGCTGAATTGGGTCCCAGTGGTGGCCACCAATTTTTCGGAAGGAGAAAAAGACAGGCTGTAAGCCAAAGCGGGCACGGCTGGCAGCGCCAAACCGGCAGCCAGACCGAGGGCGGTAAAGAATTTATTTGCGTGCATGGGATATCCCTTTTAAATCATTGAGTCCGTGGTTCTTATGATCAAGGCGCGCATTTCGGCTTTGTGCACTGAAGCGTGCAAGCACGAGCGTCATTAACCGTGATCACTCCGTCACCATCTGCGTCCCTCGGATCTCCCGTTTGGGCCGCCTGTCCGCGGGCAGCCATGATCAAGGAGATATCGTTCTTGTCGATACTTCCATTCGTATCCACGTCGCAAGCAACAATGGTCGATGCGATACTAAGATCGTAGAGGACCGGAGACTCATTCCCGTTGTTGCCGGTCAGACGAGCCTGGACTTGGATGTAGCGTCCTTGCTTGGTAAAGGTGCCACCTTTGGTGACCGTCTCATAGGTCTGCAAAGGCAGATTGGCGACCAAATCGGCGGTTCGGACCTTGACCTCGACGCTGGCGCCGGTCGGCACCAAGTCGTTCCAGCTTACTTTGCCCCATGGGGTGCCTGCCGTGCCGCTGTCATAGGTAACTGACCAGGAGCCGGTCTTGCTGGTGATGTTGCGGGAAGTAAGACCGGATCCGTCGGTATATACGTACGGATAGCTGCCTACAGGGTAAACGCCCAGCGCTGCGCCATCGGTGCCGCGGTACTTGGCAATATTATTGCTGCTTAGATGCATGACCCAGATGTCATTATTGCCGTCGAGCATGACGCCATACTGAGTCGTTGTGCCTGGTTGCTGCGGAACCGACCAGACCAGGCTGCCATCCGGGTGAAACTTCTTGACACCGCCTGAGCCATAATTGGGAACAATCACGTCTCCGGCGCCGTCGACCGCGACCCCTACCGCGGTGTAGAAAAGCGCGGCCGGAGTCGAGAAAGTATTGGTGGCGGGATTGAATTTGGTGAATGTGCGGCCCGAGGTGTTGGCCTGGTACACTCTTTTCTCATTGTTTTCGAGACCGAGGGCAATGCCGTAGTCGCTATTCCCGGAAAGAAACCGGCTCATGGTGCTGGTACTCGGGTCGAACTTGCCCAGTCCGCTGCCGAGGGTGGCGATCCATACGATACCGTCCCGATCCACGGTACAACCATAAGGGTTGAAGCCTTGTGCGCTGGTCGAGAACGGTCCCGCGAGCGTGCTTCCGTCAGCGGAGCTTACCTTGTAAAGCCGAGCGCTATTCCACAAGCCAACCCATAGATTGCCGTCGTTTGAGTAGCAGACCGCCCGGCCAAAACTATCACCCAGAGCGCCCACATCCCTCACCCAGGCGACACGCTCATCCTGAACGCCCGCAATGGTGTTGGAAGTCATCGCAAACATCTCGCCGTCCGCCAACACGGTAGAGATGCGCCCGTTGTTATTAATATCGCGGGAGGTTTCGATCGTGCCGTTGTTATTTCGGTCGATGCCGCCTTCGAGCAGGATCTTCATTAGGAGGGGCTGGTTGCCCGTGCCGGGCTCGCGGTTCAGCACGTAGGCATTGCCATCCACGTCAATGGCGATGCGTGAAGGGTTGCCACCTTGAGTTTGGCCGGGATTTCCCTGATAAGTCTTGTATCGGGCAACTTCCTTGTTGTTAACCGTATCGAATTTGGAAACAGAGTCTTCATTGTGGTTGGCGATCCAGATCATGGGCAAGCCGACACCGACTGCGTTGATCTGAAGCTGGTCGCTGCCCGGCGCCAGGTGATTGACGTTGTCGAGCACGCCTTGATCGAAATCAGCGTCCAGGGTGTAGGTCTTCCCGGCAGCTCCTGCGCCCAGACTGCAGAGTGCTAAGGCGGTGGCCACCGCAACGGAACTCAATGAAGCCGATGGCAAATCGTAATAACGGGGGATAGGAAAACGCATTCTTTAACTCCTATTTCGGTAGGAACGGTGACCGGTGCCGGCCACGTTCTGAATTGAGTGCCCTGAGGTCTGGCGAGGAAGAGAAATGGGTATTCGTCAATTCCGAACAGCAATCATTCTGGATTGGGCTAGCACGCTCTTATCCGCATTGAGGACGTCGACGGTGATTGTGCTTTCAATAGAGGCATGGACCGCGTAGGCGATGCGACCTTCTGGGCTTACCACCACGCTGGTGGTGTAGGACTGATTGGTGGCGGAGTCGTGAAGTTTGATATCCACTACCGCATTCGGTGAGAAGTTGCCGCCCTTGCATGTCGCATCGTCACCGACCGCGACCGTGGAAGGGCAGTCCAGAAATGCTGCAGGTCCGGCGGAAAAGGCTGGTGGCGCGACCAAACCGACTGCTACCGCACTCAGTGTGACGACAGATTGCATAATTTTCCGACACCAGTCGATTGATTTTTCTGGCATGACAACATCTCCCAACGTTGAGAATTGGCGAATAGGCGCTGAATTTAGGCAGGGCCGAGGGACTGGCGTCGGCCGCCTCCGCAACCAGTCGCGTAGCAATGTGTGGGCCATTTAATGCAATTGTCTGATCTATATGCGGGTTTTTGGTCTATTCAGGGCGGGCAATAGCCAAAATCAGATCGCATGTAAAAAAAGCTGACGTTGGCGGTACCGGAAAATTTGGGGCGTGCGAATTCTCCTATCTTGAATCCCAAGTAGCCTGCATTCCAGGACACTGAATGCATCTCCGTCATCGCTCCACGATGCCCAGTCCTTTCGCAGCCTTCCTCCGCTTCATCTGAATTCCCTGCAGTCCGCTGCCCCAACCCTGGGCCGATTTTTGGGGGCATGCGATCTCGGCGCTGGTGGGGGGTGAGCTTCGCCCGCTGGGTGCCCTCGCCGCTGGTGGGGGGGCTGACCGTTGGTGGGCCCTGGGCCCGCTGCTTCCATCCCCCCGGGACGCTCACCCGGAGCTTATGCTGGAAAGCGTCGCGCGGCTGACGTGAGCAGGCTAGACACCATCAATTGCGGGTAACTCTCTCCCCTTAGGGCTGGCGCCCGTTCTGGGGCCCCAGACCTATTTTTGGAAGGAGAGGGCAAGCAGTCAATTGCGTGAAGGCGATGACATCCGCGTCAAGAAAGTGCGGGGACAAGCCATTGAGCTGCCGTCTGACTCAGTAGGAATCTGATTGACTGGGGCAATGCGAGACCTAATCAAACCAAGGCTAAGGTGGAAAAGCGCAGCGCCTTCCGCCGCATGGTTGAATTCAACTGGTGACGTACGGCGGAAGGCGCCTGCAGTTTTTTCGCCCCACGGACGGTCTGGCGGGGGTGTCCATCCCGTCGATTAAATCAACAATCAGGAGCAGGCCTCGGTAACCAATTTTCGCACCTTGGGCGGCAGGCCCGAGAGATGAGGCCGACTGGCCTGCTGCAAACTTTGGTGCGTAATCCCCCAGTGCCTCATGGCCATTGATGTGAGTCGTAGCTCCCCTAAACTGAGGTCGCTGTCGGCTTGCGCAATGTCAAATATCGCGCGCAACAAAGCTTTCCTGGTGGCGGGGTGCTGAATTTCACCGAGCACGGCCTCTATTGCAGGATTATCCAGATCGAGTTGTCCATTGGTAAGGCGTAACCCGCTCTGCTCGATATCCTGATAAAACTCGTACAAGACCGATTCGAATGTGGCGGCGGCAATGCCAAGATGACTGACGACATCTTGGTTTTCCAGGCACTCAAGTTCCGATTTGTCGAGGCCGCCATCGGCCAACAGTGCCAGGGCAATAATGCGGGCTTTGGCTTCGGGGCTGTCACTCTTGTAGGTACGCATGGGCTTTCTCCTTGATAAAAAATGGACGGAACGCTCAGTTCTGATAGGTCCAAATCGATCGAGTACTTCCGTGCGTCCAGACTGTATCCAGCGCTCGTGAGCCGACCCAGGCAAAAAAAGGTTAGTGAGACTTCTGAATAATCCTACTAAATGTGTTTAACGAACAGGTTTCTCGGATGTTTTGAACCGGCGTAGAGCAGATCAGCCGTAGGCACCTCGCCTTTGCGCCCATCGGGCTAGGGGCTGCGCGGGCCTCGGTTGGATGAACCTTACTGGCGAAACCATCGCAAGCGATGGCTGCTTTCTTGCCGTGATCCCTGCTCTTCGTGAACCCAGCCCCCAAGCCAATTCCAGCGGGGGTGGGTCGGTTGAAGCCACTCCCAAAAAAGGTTCTGGACGCGGGCGGGTTTGAATGGGTTCGGGTCGTCCGGCAATTCGGCCGTCCTTGACTCTCGTCATTGACTCCCTGGGGATCCTTTCTATACTCAGTCGGCCCATAGGTTGGCGGGATATGCCAATCAAAAGGGTCCGCGGCGCCCGCAGAGGCAGCCTGCCACATTAAATAATTATGGTTAATCGAGGGAGAGTCACATGTCGGAACAAAAGCTGGGGAATCCGGCTGTCGTAGGTTTGGCTGGATTTGGACTGACCACGCTGGTCCTGCAATTTCACAACGTTGGCTGGATGACCGGCCTGGGGCCGGTGGTGTGGCTCGGGCTGATCCTGGGTGGCTTGGCGCAATTGATTGCCGGGGTCCAGGAGATGAAGACCGGCAACAACTTTGGCTACTGCGCCTTCACCTCCTACGGCGCGTTCTGGATCTCCCTCTGTCTGCTGCTGATCGGCAACAAGTATGACCTCTACAAGGCCAGCACCACCGACGTGGGCTGGTTCCTCGTGGCATGGACTCTCTTTTCCGTCATCTTGTGGTTTGGCGCCTTGCGTATTCATGGCGCCATGGCCTTCACCTTCACCACCCTGTTGATCGGGTTCGTGCTGCTGGATCTGGCGCACTTCGGCTATCCGGATCTCACCGTGTGGGCGGGTTACGAGTTGATGGTCTGTGCTGGCGCGGCCTGGTACATGATGGCGCGCATCATCCTGAATGAACTGTATGGGCGGGAAAT
>JAEUNY010000048.1 GCA_016791005.1 Zoogloeaceae bacterium | reverse complement strand
GAACGCCCACCCTTTGACCCATAGGCCCCCCGCACAAAGTCCACCTGACCGCCGGTGGCGCTGAACTGCCGCCCCTGCACGGACTCCGAGTTGCAGGCACCAAAGAGGTCGATCTCCAGGGTCGCATTCACCGAGACCACCCGGTCATTGCGGCTGATGACCGCCGGGTCATTGACGAAATCCACCGGATGGCCTTCGCAGGCCGGGTTGTCGGCGAGAAAATCGTAGAGCGCGGGGTCGCCCAGAGCGAAGGCAAAAACCGCGACGCCGGGCTGGATCTGCTTGCGGCTGTTATCCACCACCCCCGCCCGCATCAGGGCCGCGAGCCCGGAAGTCATCATCTCGGTGTGAATGCCGAGGTGACGATGATCCTTGAGGGCCGCGCACACCGCGTCGGGCAGGGCGCCGATGCCCATCTGCAGGCAGGCGCCATCGTCCACCATCGCTGCAATCTGGCGGCCGATGGCCTCGTCCGTCGCGGTGGACGCTGCCGCGGGGAGCTCGGTAAGCGGGCGGTCGTGCTCGACCACGGCGGCCACCCGGGAAACATGCACCCGGCCCGGGCCCCGCACCCGCGGCATGTGACGATTGACCTCCACAATCAGGCGGGCGCCACTCCGGGCGACCGGCAACGCGTAATCCGGGTTGGTGCCCAGGCTGAAGTGCCCGGTCTCATCCATGGGCGACACGGTGGTCGCCAGGGTGTCCACGCCGACGTCCTCGACCAACACCCGGGGCACCTGGCTGAAGTGGGCGGGGATGAAATCCACCGCGCCCCGGCCGGCGGCCTGGCGTGCCTTGTCCAGCGCCCGCTCGACTCCGCTGTGGAAGAGGCTCACCGGTCGCAGCCGGTCGTTCAGGGCCAGGTCCAGCACGCTCTGGGCCGCCACCGCCGTGGACAGCATGTAGAAGAGCTGAATGTCGCCCACCTGGCCCGCCCGCGCCCGGGCCGCCAGCGCCTCCAGAAGGGCCGGCGGCTGGGCGGCGCCGATCCCGATCGCGAGCTTGGCGCCGTCTGGAATCGAGGCTGCAGCAGCCTCGGCGGAACGTAGTTTGTCGCGGTACGCGGCGAGAAAATCCGGATTCAATGCCTCATGTCCTTCCAGATTGGGTCAAGGATGGTGTTGCCTCGGCGGGGCCAGGCCCAGCCACCGCCGGGGCGGTCAGGCGCCCCGCAGGCCCTTCAGCGCCCCCGCCCATTTGGCCAACTCGGCGAGCATGGCGTCGGCGCTCTGGCGGTGATGAACGTCCGGGGTGAAGGCGCCGTCCTTGAGGAGGCCGAAGACGTTGGGAATCATGACCTGCTCGGGGAGGGGCATCATCCGCAGGGTGGTGAGGATCGGCTTGGTGCTTTGACTGGAACGCAGGCCGCCGGACACGCCGCCATAGCTCACCAGGCCCACCGGCTTGTAGGCCCATTCCTGGTAGAGGTAGTCCAGCGCGTTGAAGAAGCTTGGCGGCGCGGTGTAGTTGTACTCCGGGATCACGAAGACGAAGGCATCCGCGCCATCCACGATCGCGCTCCAACGCTTGGTGTGGTCGTGGAGGTAATCCCGCTTGGACGGATGGTTGGGCTCGTCGAGGAGAGGCAGGCCAACCTCGGCGAGATCGGTAAGATTCACCTGGAAGGGGCCGCCGGCCGCCTGGGCATGCTCATGGAACCAGCGGGCCACGGAGGGGCCGATGCGGCCGGGACGGGTGCTGGTGATGATGACTTCGAGCTTCATGCTGGTCTCCTCGGGTTGGGGTATGACGCCTGCGCCCCCGGCGCCAGGGGCGGAGTCAGGATTGTGACGGCACGGGCCGCGAATGCAAAACGAGTGCTGCCGGAGCCTCAAGCCCCCAGGCTGGCGATCCAGCGGCCGATGCCGCTCCAGTGTTCATCCAGGGTCCGCCGTCCCATGAAGAGACCGATGTGGCCGCCCGGGACGAGGGTGCTCACGATGTGCTCCGGCGGGGTGCCGAGGAGCCCGGCGGCGTTGAAGACCTGTTCGGCGGTGGTGATGTCGTCGTCGGCGCCGGCCAGGAGGGTCACCGGGCAGGTCACGTCCTTCAGGTTCAGGCTCTTGCCCAGGCCGACGAACTCCCCGCGCGCGAAGCGGTTCTCCTTGAACAGCTCTTTGACCGCCTGGAGGTACCAGCGCCCCGGCAGGTCGAGGGGGTTTTCGTACCACGCCTCGAAGGCTTCCCTGTGGGCGACGAACACTGGATCATCGATGTGCTCATAGAGATCCAGGTACTTACGGAAGTACTGCTCGCCGGGGTGCATGTTCTTCCATGCCGCGAGCATGAAGCGGCCCCGCATCAGGCCGCCGCCCAGGCGTACCAGCTCTTCGAAATCCGCCATCTTCAGTTCGTGGGCCATGGCGCGGATCGGGCCCTGGCCGGCGTCGGTGTCGATGGGCGCCCCGGCCAGCACCAGGCTGCGTACCCGGTGAGGATAACGGGCCGCGTACATGGCGCTCATCCAGCCGCCCTGGCACAGGCCCACCAGATTCACCCGCCCGCCCAGATCGTCCACCACCACATTGAGCTCCGCCAGGTAGTGGTCGATGTCGTAGTCCTTCATCGCCAGGGTCGCGCTCTTCCAGTCGGTGACATGGACATGCGACAAGCCGTTGGCGAGCAGGGTCTGAACCAGGCTCTGGCCGTCGGCAAAATCGGCGATGGCCGAGGTGTGGCCGGCGTAGGGCGCGTCGATCAAGGTGGGAACGCACCCCGCGTCGAGCCTGCCGAAGGCTCGCAGGCGCAGGGTATGGAGCTCCAGCGTGACCTGGTTCGGGGTGGCGAACTTTGGCACGAGATCGTTCTCCATCCGGGTGGCTTCGGCAAAGGTCTCGAGGCCCCGGGTGAAATCCTTGAACTCCTCGAGCGCCACCGCATTGGCCAATTCCAGGGGCCAAAACCACGGCACGCTGTTCTGGGTTCGGGCGGATTTTCGGGTCGGGCTCATGATTCGCAACTCCTTGGAAAGCAAAAAACTCAGGAGCGCTGCGGGCGGGGCGGCGCCAAGGTCGGGCGGGCGGCCCGCCGATCCCAGGCGGCCAGCACCCAGCGCTTCACCTGATTGTTGAAAAGGAACCACACCAGCGCGTAGGCCCAGACTCCCAGGGCCAGCATCACGCTGATGGGCGACACCAGCCAGCCTTGCACGGCGGCCAGGGTGCCCATGAACTGAGTTGCCCCGGTGGTCAGGAGGAGGCGCCGGGGCGGCCAGGGCCGGTTCCAGAAATGGCCATCATTGCGGGCGAGATAGAGGGTGAGGTTACCTGCCACCAGCAGCTTCAGGAACACCAGCGTCTGGATGGTGGGCCGGGGCAGTTCCCACACCGCCTCCGCCACCCAGAAGAGCCCGAAACTGGAGACCACGCCGAGCACCCCCAACACCGCCGCCAAGCTCAGCACCCGCCCCATCTCCCAGCGCACCGGCGCCGGATCCGGATCGGCGCGGTCGTAGGCGATCATCATGATCGGGAAATCATTCAGCAGGGCGAGGAGGACAATCATCACCGCCGTGACTGGATAAAACCGGAACACCAGGATCGACAGGGTCATGAAGAGGAGCACCCGCGTCGTCTCGCTGATGCGATAGATCGCGTAGGCATTCATGCGGTGAAAGATGCGGCGCGCCTCCTCGATGGCGCCGCGGATCACCCCCAGGCCGGGTTCGGTGAGGATCAGGTCGGCGGCGGCCCGCGCCGCGTCGGTGGCGCCGCTCACCGCGATGCCCACATCCGCCTGGCGCAGAGCCGGCGCGTCATTGACGCCGTCGCCGGTCATCCCCACCAGATGTCCGCCGCCCTGCAGCGTCCGCACGATGCGATATTTGTGCTCCGGGAACACCTCGGCGAAGCCGTCCCGGGCGAGGATCGCCGCCGCGTCGGGGGCCGCGCCCTGGGCCAGGGCCGCCTTGGCGGTGACAAAGTTCGTTCCCAACCCCAGGCGGCCGGCGATCTGACGGGCGATGGCGATGTGATCCCCCGTCACCATCCGCACCGCCACGCCGAGCTGACGCACCGCCGCGAGGGTCGCCGCGCTGTCGTCCCGGGGCGGATCAAAGAGGGGCAGGAGGCCCAGCACCTCGGCCGGCCCGTTTGCCACCCGGCGAGCCACGGCCAGGGCCCGGTAGCCTTGCTCCGCGAGCTCATCCACCTGGGCCTCGACCTCGGCTTGCAGCGCCGCGTCCGCCTTGGCCCAGGCCAGGATCGCCTGGGGCGCCCCCTTGGCCACCCGGTGGATGTCCCCCGCCACACGGGCCTCGGCGGCCGTCAGCTTGGTCACCGGGTCGAAGGGGGTGAAGGCGCTGGCAACAGGGTTCGAGGCGCCCGCCGCCCGGGCGGCTTCCCGCACGGCGACGTCGATCGGATCGTCATTTTCGGCTTCACTGGCCAGGGCCGCGGCAGCAAGGATGGTGAGAGGCTCGGCCTGGCCAATGGGCCGTGGAGCGCCCAGGGTGAGACGATTCTGGGTGAGGGTGCCGGTCTTGTCCGAGCACAGCACGTCCATCCCGGCGAGTTCCTCGATCGCCGCCAGGCGCGACACGATGGCCCCACCCCGGCTCAGGGCCGTCGCCCCCACCGCCAGGGTCACCGACAGCACCGCCGGCAGAGCGACCGGAATGGCCGCCACGGTGAGGACGAGGGCGAACTTTAGGGTGTCCACCAGGGGCTCGCCCCGCCCCCAGGCCACGGCGAGCACCAAAGCGACGAGCAATAAGGTGACGATGATCAGCGCCCGGCCGATCGCCATGACCGCCTGCTGGAAGTGGGAGGGGGCTCCAGCATCGGCCACGAGGGCGGCGGTCTTGCCGAAGAAGGTGCCCATGCCCGTCGCGCTCACTTCGCCGCTCATCTCGCCCTGGCGCACGATGGCACCGGAGTAGGCGGTGTCCCCGACCTGCTTGTCGGCCGGCAGGGACTCACCGGTGAGGGCCGACTCATCCAGCGCGAGGGGGCCTCCGGTCCGCAGGACGACGTCGGCCGGGACCACGTCGCCACCCCGCAGGTGCACCACGTCGCCCCGCACCAGGTCGCGGGCCGGAATGTCCCGCCATTCCCCGTCCCGCAACACCCGGGCCCGCTGGGCGAGGCGCTGCTTGAGCAGCGCGATGGCGTCATCGGCCTTGCGCTCCTGCCAGAAGGCCACCCCACCATTGAAGAGCAGCAAGGTGAGGATGATCGCGAAGTCAGGCCCGTCCCCCGCGATGGCGGCGAGCAGGGCGGCCGCCTCGATCATCCAGGGAATCGGCCCCCAGAAATGGGCCAGGACCTTGAGCAGGGGATGGGTTCGGCGCTCCGCCAGGGCGTTGGGGCCCTGGGCGGCCAGGCACTGGGCGGCCTCCACCGAAGTGAGGCCCGCCGGCACCGCAGGCGCGGCGGTGGTGGAGCCTGGTGAGTCGGCGCCTGACATGGGAAGGACCTTCAGCCCGCCTTGGCGGGGCAGGACTCGAGGGACTCGTGACCGCCGATGTGCTGGATCTTTTCCCGCACCGTCGCCACCTCCTCCTCGGTGCCCCGGTAAAACAGGACGAACTTGTCGGCCCGGATCGCGGCCTCGTACTTGACCACCGAATCCTTGGGCAGGCCCAGACCCACCAGGCCAGCCCCCAGGGCCGACAAGCCCCCGACTACCACCGCCCCTTCCAGCGCGCCGACCAGCGCCGTCACCAACGGGCCGGCGATGGCGATCGGGCCAATTCCCGGAATGACGAAGAAGGCGGCGCCGGCGAGGAGCCCCCACAGTCCGCCCCAGAATGCGCCGCCCGCGCCCCAGGATTTCATGCGATCCCCGTTGGTGTAGTAGCCGACCGCCTTTTCCTCGGTGTGGTACCCCTTGCCAACGATGGACAGTTTCTGCAGATCGACCCCCTGAGCGGCGAGGGCCTTGACGGCGGCATCGGCCGCCGGGTGGTCGGGGTAAGTGGCGATCAAGGTATTCTCAGACATGGTATCTCCAGCGAGTGAGGGGAACAGGCTGCCCCGACTCCGATCGTGGGGACGGCGCACCGCAAATTACGCGAAGCCGCCCCGTTCCCGCTGTTAGCTGGATGACATGGCCAGGGCATCCTCCAGGGGAAGACGAGCCTCCGGATTCTCCGCAGCCTGTCGGACCCGGGTGAGATCCGTGAGGATGATGTGCCCGCCCCGGTGGGTGAGGACCCCGGCGGCCTTGAAGCCATTGATCAGCAGGCTCGCGGTGGGTCGCGAGGTACCGATGAGGGTCGCGATCTCCGTCTGGGTGAGGCGGATGCCGAGGCAGCGACCCGCGCCCGCATCCCGCCCGTACACCTGCTCCAGGGACAGGAGCATGCGGGCAAGGCGCGACGCGGCGGTACGAAAGACCAGATCCTCCGCCCGGGTCTGGATGCTGACCAGACGCCCGGCCACCTGCTTGGTGACGCTGAGGGAAAAGCTCGGCAGGCTCTGCATCAGCTCCATGAACGAGGCCCGACTCAACTGGAGCACCCGGCAGGCCTCGAAGGCCACCGCGAAATGAACCTGGGGAATATCGCCGAGGATCGCCAGTTCGCCGAACACCTCCCCCGGCGAGACGAAATCCAGGGTGAACTCCTCGCCCTGGGTGGAGACGCTGTAGATCCTGCAAAGCCCCTCCCGCAGCACGAAGACCTTGTCCGGCCGCGGCGTGGGCTCGAAGATCATCGCCCCCTTCGGATAGTCCCCGACGCTGGACTGCTGTTCCAGGATCACCTGGGCCGGCGGCGGGAGCTGGGCGAACCAGTCGACGGATTGGATATGCCAGTACTGCATGGTCCTCCTCGTTGTAACCGTGGGCCTAGGCGCCGCCGTCACCCGCCGGCGAGGGGCCGAACAGCGTCTCGGCCGCCTCCTCCATGGCTGCGAACACCGGGGCCAGCACCGCGGCCCGGGGAGTCAGGGCGTATTCGACGTGCGGGACGGCACCGGGGTAGGCCGTGCGGCGGACCAGGTGATGACGCTCCAGATCCCGCAGCTTGCGGGTCAATACCTTGGGCGAGATCCCCGGCAAGGCACGCTGGAAATCGGCGAACCGGTACGTGTGCCCCTGGAGTAGGCACCACAGGATACGCGGCGTCCAGGCCCCTGCCACCACCTCGAGGTAGGTCTCCAGGGGACAGGGCCGCTCCGGCAACGGGGCCCCGGCGCTCATGAGCCTCCTCGCGGCCATGCCCCCGCTTTCCCCGGGGTAAGTATCTTCTGCATCGCTTTCTCTCTCCCTAAACTGGCTTTTGTCTCCCTGAGGGCGCGGCCCGGCGCGTGCGCCGATGGGCCCATCCGGCCTCAGGAGACTTCACGGCACCCGCTGTCGTCAAGCCCGCCCCTCATTTCCACCCACCCCGGCGGAATGAGCGAATGCGCCGCGGGCGTGCTCACTTTCCCTTTCGCTTTTTGGAGACATCCATGCTTCGTCCGACCCTGTCCGCTGCCTTCCCTGCGGTGGTGCTCGCCGCCACTCTGGCCCTCGCCCCCGCCGTCCAGGCCGAATCCTCGGCCGAGCATCCCACCACCCCACCACCGCCCCACGAAAAGCAGGCAGCCGGGGTCGAGCAACACCTCAAGACCTTTGACATCCTGGACTTCGACGTCTTCAGCCACCAGAAATGGGATCGCCTGCACGAGAGCCATGCGGACGACATCGTCGTGACCATGCCCGATGGCCGCGAAACGAAGGGCATCGACGCCCACATCGAAGTCCTCAAGGCGATGTTCGTCTTCGCGCCGGATACCCGCATCACCACCCATCCCATCCGTTTTGGCTCCGGGACATGGACCGCCGTCACCGGCGTCATGACCGGCACCTTCACCCGGCCCATGCCCACGCCGGACGGAGGCTCCATCGCCCCCACCGGCCAACGCTTCGCGATCGGAATGGCCACCATCGGCCACTGGAAAAACGGCAAAATGGACCACGAATGGCTATTCTGGGATAACCAGGATTTCATGAACCAGATCGGTCTCGGACCCAAGTAAAAACCCCCGGGGCGGCCCACGCCACGGCATCGAGGAATCGCCCATGAGCCATGATTTCGTCGTGCAAGCCCCACCCGATCCCGATCGCCTGATCCTCCTCTTCCACGGCGTGGGCAGCAGCCCGGCCGCCATGGGGCCCTTCGGCGCCACGCTGGCCCGGGGGCTCCCCTCGGCCCTGGTCGTGGCGGTGGGGGCGCCTCAGATCTCGGACCTGGGGGGCGGCCTCCAGTGGTTCTCGGTGGAAGGCATCAGCGAAAGCAACCGCCCGGGCCGGGTGGCCGCCGCCCTGCCAGGCTTTGCCCAGATCATTACCGATTGGCAGACCCGCAGCGGTGTGGGGCCGGACCGGACCGTCCTGGCGGGCTTTTCCCAGGGGGCCATCATGGCGTTGGCGGCCTTGGCCCTCGATCCCCCCGTGGCACGGGACATCGTGGCCGTGGCCGGGCGCTTCGCCACCCTGCCGGACGCGGCGCCTCTCACCAGTCGGGTGCACCTCTTCCACGGCGTCCTGGACACGGTCATGTCGATCCACCACGCCGAGCAAGCCGCCCAGCGCCTCAGGCATCTGGGTCTCACGGTGAGCTTTGACCGCTTTCCAGGGGTGGGCCATGCCGCGCCGCCGGAGGTGGCCAACCGGGTCGTCGTCCGCCTACTCGAAGCGGACGCCGCCCCTCCGCATTCGTGACCGACCCCTTCATCGCGGCCTGGAGCACGGCGGCGAGCCGGCTTCCGCCGGCCACCCCCTTGCTCTACGCCAACCTTGCCCCGGAAGCCACCACGCTGGTTCCGCCCGCCGGCCCACGGCCCGGTCCGATACTTCGCCTGCCGTGGGGCGCCGAGAGTTTGGCGCGCCGTCTAATGCGCCATACGCCGCCGACTGCCCTGGAACTGGAACAGGCCATCGAGACCATCGAACCGGAGATCATGGCGCTTCGCCTCCACCTGCCCGCCGGCACGCTCATCGTGCTGGGCGGCGCCTGGCCCCAGGCTCTCGCTGCAACGGATCCGGGATTTCACCGCGACGCGGTGGAAAACCTCTTCCAGCACCTGGCGGCCATCGCCCAAGGGCGGCCGGCAGGCTTTGACGCCCTGCCCACCGATCCCACCTTTTTCGCTGCCGTCCTCTTGCTGCGCGAGCTCATGCACCACCTTGGTCTGGAGCGGGCGGTCGGCGAGGCTCCCGCCCCCTCGTCGCCCCCTTAGGGGAGAGCGAAAACCGTGACCGCCGCAGGGCCGGAGCCCTTGAAGAAGGCGGAAACGTAACCCGACACCGCCGCCACGTACTGCTTGCCGGCGACCGCGTAGGTCACGACACCCCCCGCCACCTCGCCCCCCGTGTTGAAGCGGTAAAGCACCTTGCCATTGGTCGCGTCCAGGGCCAGGAAATCGCGGTTGAAGTCGCCGGTGAAGAGGACGTTGCCCGCGGTGGTGGTGACGGCCGCCAACATCGGCGTGTTGGAGGCGTAGCGCCAGCGCACCTTGCCAGTGGACGCGTCGAAGGCGGTCAGCCAGCCCTTGGCCTGCTCGAAGGGGTCCATCACGATCGAGCCGCCGTAGTAGTGTTCCTCCTGCTTGAACTCCGGCGTCGCAGCCGCCTTTTTGAAGGTGGTGCACCAATCCACCGCCGGAACGAAGAGCGTGTTGCTCAGCGGACTGTAGGCCGACCCGTTCCACTCCTGGCCGCCCAGAAGGCCGGGGCAGGAGCGCACGCCCTCCACGGTGAGGGGGACATCGACATTCTCATGGGTGGTGAAGGGTACGGTGTAGAGGAGCTCACGGCTGTCCCGGTCCAGGAGGCGCAGGAGCCCATCCTTGCCGCTGGCTACGACCACATTGCGCTGCTTGCCCCCCACCGTGGTGGAAAACAGCGGGCCGGCGTGGGTCAGATCCCAGTCTCGCACGTCGTGGGGGACCGCCTGGTGGTACCAGAGCATCTTGCCCGAATGCACGTCCACGGCGAGGAGGGAGTTGGTGTAGAGGTTGTCGCCCAGGCGCGCATCACTGTAGAAATCCGGCGCCGGGTTGCCCACCGCGACGTAGAGGATGCCCGCCGCCGCATCGAGGGTGATAGGCGTCCACATACTTCCGCCGCCGGTCTTGAGGGCCTCCGGGTTCTTCCAGGTCTCCGCCCCCGGCTGGCCCGGATCGGGGATGAAAGGCAGGCGCCAGCGCTCCGCGCCATCGGCGAGATTGAAAGCGGCGACCCAGCCTTTCTGGCCGAAGTCCGCCCCCGCCGGGCCATAGATCACCATGTCCTCGAAGATGAGCGGCGGCATGCTGAGGTACTGCTGGCCCTTCGAGCTGGCGATCTGCCGGCTCCAGGCCAGGGTGCCATCACCGGCATTGACGGCGATCAGGTAGCCGTCGGCAGTGCCCCGGATGACCTTGCCATCCTTGATCGCCACCCCCCGGTTGGTGGGGGAGAGTTCATTGCCCTTGGCCTCCCAGGTATATTTCCAGCGCTCCCGGCAGGTGGCCGCATCAATGGCGACGATGGAGCGTGCGATGGAGAGGTACATCGTGCCCTTGTAGACCACCGGATTGGTCTGGGCCGGGCCGGCGTCGGCGGAGCGATACATGCACACCGCCTGGAGCTTGGCGGCGTTACTGCGGGTGATCTGGTTGAGCTTGGAATAGCGTTGGCCGCTGTAGTCATGGGTGGCATAGAGCCAGTTATTGGCGTCGGCCGCGGCGTTGTTGAGTTCGGCGGTGGTCGGGCCACTCTCGGCGGCGGCGAAGCCACCGAAAGACAGGGCGAGCGCCGTGGCCAGAAAAGTCGAGCGCAGGATTTGCTGCATGAGAATCTCCGCATCAGGTTGGAGGGGATGGCGCGGGAGGGCAGCGGCCGGCCGCCAGGACTGGGCCTGCAAATCGGCATATGGCAAGCTCCCGAAGCGCGGCGGCACTATAGGAAGGCCCTCGGCATAGGACAAGTAGGTACCAAACGGTTACCACCCCCAAGGAAAGGCTGGTCATGACTTCGCCCTCCCGCCCCGCGCCCCCGCCGGACTGCCCGCTGGAGCACTATCTCCATGTCGTCTCCGGGGCCTGGGTGCCGCGGATCTTGTGGTTCCTGCGCTTTGGCCCACGCCGCTTCGGCGACTTGCGGCGGGACCTGCGCGGCATCTCCACCAAGGTCCTTACGTCCAAGCTACGGACCCTGGAAGCGGATGGCCTGGTCTCCCGCCGGGAACTGACCACGTCGCCGCGCCACGTCGAGTACGCCCTCACCGAACGGGGCTTGGCCTTCGAGCCGGTCTTCGAAGCCATGATCCGCTTCTCTCATCGCTTGGCGGAACTGGACGGCGCCGTTCCAGCGGAGCGCCGCTGACCGGCCCGGCAATCAGACCTCGAGAGGGTCCACGTCGATGTGCCAGCGCAGAGCACGGTGAATCCGCAGCGCATAGAGTTCAGCGACCCAGCGGGTGAGGAAGGCCTGCAGCGCCGGGCGCTCCGGCGCCTCGACGAGCAATTGGGCCCGCTCGCGACGGGCGAGGCGGGTCAGGCGCATCGGTACCGGATCGAAGAGCCGCACCGGCGCGATGGGCTCCTGGGCGGCCAGGCTCGCGGCCTGGTGGAGGAAGTCCATGGCCAGGTCCAGTTGCGGGGCGTCGGCCCGCAGCATGGCCTGGAATGAGAAGGGCGGAAATCGGGCCTGCCGCCGCTCCGCCAGGATCGTGGCCATGTAGCCGGGATAGTCGTGGCGGGCGAGGTGAGCGTAAAGCGGATGCTCCGGGTAGGCGGTCTGGATCCACACTTCGCCGGGTCGATGCCCCCGCCCCGCCCGGCCACCGACCTGCATGAGTTGCTGGAGGAGGCGCTCGGAGGCGCGAAAGTCCGCCGAGAAGAGGGACGCATCGGCGCCCACCACCGCCACCAGCGTGAGCGCAGGAAAATCGTGTCCCTTGGCCAGCATCTGGGTGCCTACCAGGATGTCCACTTCGCCATTCTCGATGGCCGCCAGCACCTCCCCCCACTGGGTACGGGTGCGAACCGCGTCCCGGTCCACCCGCAGGATGCGGGCTTGGGGAAAGTGGGCGGCCAGGCGGGCCTCCAAGCGCTGGGTGCCCCGGCCAAAGGGCTGCAGGTCCTGGTTGCCGCAGTCGGGGCAGGCGCGGGGAATCTCCTGATCCAGGCCACAGTGATGGCAACGCAGGCGCTGATCCACCAGATGCACCACGAGATGAGCGGAGCATTGCGGGCAGCCGCTGGTCCACCCGCAGGCGGGGCAGGACAGCACAGGGGCGTAGCCGCGACGATTGAGGAAGACCAAGGATTGCTCTCCCGCCTCCAAGCGCGCGGCGAGCCCCGACAACAGAGGCGGGCTGAGCCCCTCATCCATCGGCTGGCGACGAATATCCACCCGACGCACGGATGGCAGTGCAGCAGCCACGGCCCGATCGGCAAGCTGCACGAGGCGGTAGCGGCCGGCCTGGGCATGCAGCCAGCTCTCCGCGCTGGGGGTGGCGGATCCGAGGACCACCGGCACCTCCCGCTGGCGGGCGCGCCAGACCGCCAGATCCCGCGCCGAGTAGCGCACCCCCTCCTGCTGCTTGTAGGAGGGGTCGTGCTCCTCATCCACGACAATGAGGCCGAGGCGCGGCAGGGGTGTGAAGAGCGCGAGCCGCGTGCCCAACACGATGTCGGCCGCTCCGCTCAGAGCCTGGGCGAAGCCCCGGCTGCGCGCGCCGTCGGCTTGCCCCGAGTGCAGGCTGACCACCCGGGCAAAGGGAAAGCGAGCGGCCACCCGGGCCTCGAGTTGGGGGGTCAGGGCGATCTCCGGCACCAACATCAGCACCTGCCCGCCCGTGGCCAGGACCGCGCGGGTCAGGCGCAGGTAGACCTCGGTCTTGCCGCTGCCGGTCACCCCGAGCAGAAGCCAGGGCTGGAAATGCCCCCGAGAGGCATCAATATCGCGCACCGCTGCGGCTTGGGCGGCGGTGAGTTCAGGCTCCCCGCTGACCTCGGCCAAGGGCGCAATCTGGGCGATATGGAGCCAGCCCCGGCGGAGCAGATCCGCCAGACTGCGGGCGCCAATGGCATCCGCCAAGGTCTGTCGGCGGCAGGGCGCAAGGTCAGCCGCCGAATTGAGCGCTGCCATCGCGCGGGGGGCTCGCGGGGGCTGGGCGAGGGCGCACTCGCCCTCCGGACTCACCGCCAGCAGGGAGTCTCGCTCCGCCACGGCGGCCCATCCGCCCCGCCGCGACGCAGGCGGCAAGGCCATGGCGATCACCTCGCCCAGGGGGGCATGGTAATACTGCGCCGCAAAATCCGTGAGGGCGAGCCAATCAGCGGGCAGAGGCGGTAAATCCCGCTCGACATGGCGGACCGGCTTTAGCCGATATGGCTCCGGGGACGCCCGTGAGGCTGCGGCCACAATAAGACCTCGCTGTTCGCCAGCCCCGAAGGGCACCCGAACGCAGCGCCCGATGTCCTCTGGGGAAAAGTCTTCCAGCGTGTAATCAAAGAGTTGCGGGAGTGGCAGGGGAAGGGCCACGCGAACCACTGTCACGGCCGCTCCCTAAAATTAAGAAAACCCTTGCACATCAGTTCGTTAGAGTTGGTTTATGAGGGCAAGTATTGGAAGCGCCGCTAACCCTAAGCGATCTCAGCAATATCTCGGCTTCTCCACACCATCTGTGGATAAGTTTGTGCAGAACTTCATGAAATCAGGGTGGACCCAGCGGAATTACTGGGCTTTTCCTGCTCTGCTCAAACTCTAGGCGAATTGCAAATATCTAAAAATCAATGGGTTAAATCAGACACTGAATCTCTCGTCTTGCGCTGCGCAAGGCCGCGGAACCATCCATGGCCGATGTGCATAAGTCAAGGCGTCCGAGAAAAATTCTTTTGTTGACTACGCAGCGCAACATTCCAATTGGTTCATGCCTCACCGGCGCGCAGCAGACGGCTGTGGGCATGCACGGTATCCACCAGCACCGCTACATGGTCCGGCGGAGTGAATTGGGAAATGCCGTGGCCAAGATTAAACACATGGCCGGGGCCGGGGCCAAAGGCATCGACGACCCGCTTGGCTTCCTGGGCGACCACCTCCGGAGGCGCGAAAAGGATCGCCGGGTCCAGATTGCCCTGTAACGCCACCCGGTCCCCCACCAGCGCCCGGGCCCGACCGATGTCGAAGGTCCAATCCAGCCCTACGGCGTCACAGCCGATGCTGGCGATGGACTCCAGCCACAGACCGCCCCCTTTGGTGAACACGATGTTGGGAACGGGCTGGCCGTCCCGGGTGCGAGTCAGACCGGCGATGACCTGTTCGAGGTAGGCAAGGGAGAACTCGCGATACGCCGATTCGGCCAGCACCCCTCCCCAGGAATCGAACACCATCACCGCCTGGGCCCCGGCCTCGATCTGGGCGTTGAGATAGGCGACCACGGCCCGGGCGGTGACATCGAGAATGTGGTGCATCAGGTCCGGCCGTGCGTAGGCCAGGGTTTTGATCTTGCGGTAGTCGTCCGACCCGGCCCCCTCGACCATGTAGCAGGCCAGGGTCCAGGGGCTGCCGGAGAAGCCGATCAAGGGCACCGAACCGTCCAGGGCGCGGCGGATCTCGCTCACCGCGTCCATGACGTACTGCAACTCGGCATGGGGATCCGGCACCGAGAGGTTGCGGATCTCCCATTCGTCCCGCAGGGGGCGCTCGAAGCGCGGCCCTTCGCCTTCGGCAAAGTAGAGGCCCAGTCCCATGGCATCGGGAACGGTGAGGATGTCGGAAAACAGAATCGCGGCATCCAGGTCGTAGCGCGCCAGAGGTTGCAGGGTCACCTCGCAGGCCATGGCCGGGCTCTTGCAAAGCTGCAGGAAGCTTCCCGCCCGCTTGCGAGTCTCGCAATACTCGGGCAAATAGCGTCCAGCCTGGCGCATCAGCCACACGGGTGTGTAGTCGGTGGGCTGGCGCAGCAGTGCGCGCAGGAAGGTGTCGTTCTTGGGGCGGCTCATCGGGGCCTCGGGCGCGAAAGCGGTAAAAGCGCGATTATCCGCCTTTTAGCCGCCCCGCCCCAAGACGCGACGGTCGCGCCTCAAAGCCGCCAGAACTGCGGAGTGAACAGCACCGCCACGGAAAGAACCTCCAGACGCCCAAGGAGCATGGTGAAGCTGCACACCCAAGTCTGGAAGTCGTTGAGAACCGCGTAGTTGGTGGCTGGTCCCACCAGATGGAGGCCGGGCCCGGCGTTGTTGATGCAGGCGACGATCGCGGAAAAGCTGGTGATGAAATCCAGCCCCGAGAGCATGAGCACGAAAGACAGCATCACCACGCTCATGAAGTAGAGGAAGATGAAGCCGAGGACCGCCACCACGACCTCGTTGGGGATGGTGCCATGTCCGACCTTCACCGGGTTCACCACCGAAGGATGGATCAGGCGGGCCAGCTCTCGCTGGGCCTGCTTGGCGAGGATCAGAGTGCGGATCATCTTGATGCCGCCTCCGGTGGAGCCGGAACTGGCCGTCACGCAGGACAGGAAGAGCATCCAAAGCGGCGCAAAGATCGGCCACTGGTCGAAGTCCTGGCTGGCAAAGCCGCAGTCGGTCGCCATGGAGACCAGGTTGAAGCTCACGTGGCGGAGGGCGACGGCGTACTCGTCGTAGGTGCCCTGCCACCAGAGGTAGCCCGCCACCCCCAGGCAGGAGGCGACGATGAGGGTCACCACCGCCCGGGCCTCCACGTCGGCCCAGTAGGCACGCAGGCTGCGCTCGCGGAAGGCGACAAAGTGGGTGGCGAAGTTCATCGCGGCGATGACCATGAAGATGATGAGCACCCCCTCGACCTGCGGATCATCAAAGGCGCCGACACTGGCGTCACGGGTGGAGAAGCCGCCCAGCCCCATCGCCGCGAAGGCATGGCAGATCGCGTCGAGCCATCCCAGCCCCGCCCAGCGGAGACAGAAGATGCACACCACGGTAATGAGGAAATAAACGAACCACAGGGCCTTGGCGGTATCGGCGATGCGGGCGGTGAGCTTGGCATCCTTCATTGGGCCGGGGGTCTCAGCCTTGTAGAGCTGCATGCCGCCGACGCCGAGGAGCGGTAGGATCGCCACCGCCAGCACGATGATCCCCATCCCGCCGAGCCAGTTCAGTTCGTGGCGCCAGAGGTTGATGCTCGGCGGCGCATGGTCCAGGTCGGTCATTACCGTGGCCCCCGTGGTGGTGAGGCCCGACATGGTTTCGAAGAACGCGTCGGTGAAGCTCATCTGGTCATAGACGAGCAGGATCGGAATCGTGGCGATGGCGGCCATCAGGGCCCAAACCGCCGTGACGAGGAGAAAGCCGTCGCGGGATTTCAGTTCACGGTAATGGCTGAGGGTCGCCCGGTACATGCCCAGGCCACCGGCGACGGCCAGGCCCATGGCGATCACGAAGTCCGGCAGGGTGCCGTCCTGGTAGTAGAGGGCGCTTGCGATGGGCATCAAGTAGGCGAGGCTGAACACTGCCAGGAGGCGCCCCAGCACATTGACCACCGGGAGGAAGTCATTCATCCAAAAAAGCTCCAGCCCACCTGGAACAGGCGCTCGACCTGGCGCACCAGCTTTTTGCTCACGCAGAAGACGATCACATGGTCCTCGGGCTCGATCACCGTGTCGTGATGGGCGATGATGACCTCCCACACCTTGCGGGTGGTGTGAGTGAGGTGGCCGGCATCGACCACGAAACCGGATTCGCGAACGATCGCCCCGATGGTTGCCCCCTCCGGAAGCCCCAGCTCCTCCACCGTGCGCCCCACCACCTTGGAGCTTCGGCTGTCTCCGTGGGCCACCACCTCGAGGGCCTCGGCCGCCCCCCGACGCAGGCTATGCACCGCCGCCACGTCCCCCTGGCGGACATAGGCCAGCAGACAGCCGATGGAGGTTTCCGCCGGGCTGATGGCAATGTCGATGCGCCCGCCCTGAACAAGGTCCACATAAGACTTGCGGTTGATGAGGGCCAACACCCGCCGAGCCCCCATCTGTTTGGCCAGGGACGACGACATGATGTTGTCTTCATCGTCGTTGGTAAGGGCGAGGAACATGCAGGTCTCGTCGACGCTTTCCGTCTCAAGCAGGCTCTCGTCCGTCGCATCGCCGCGGAACACCAGCGTCTGGGTGAGCTGGCTGGCCAGCCACTCCGCCCGCCACTTGTCCCGCTCCACCAGCTTGACCCGGTAGTTCTTTTCGATGGATTTCGCCAGACGGAAGCCGATGTTGCCGCCCCCCGCGATGATGATGTTGCGGATGGGCCGGTCCATCCGCCGTAGTTCGGTGAGCACCCGCCGGATGTGGTGGGATGCTGCGAGGATGAAGACTTCGTCGCCCACCTCGATCTTGGTGTCGCCGGTGGGCACGATGGGCTGGTCCTGACGAAAAATGGCCGCCACCCGCACGTCGACGTTGGGGATGTGGACCGGCAGCGTGCGCAGGGGGTGGCCCACCAGCATGCCCCCCTCGAAGGCCCGCACCCCGACCAGACTCACCATGCCGTTGCCGAACTCCAGCACCTGGAGGGCCTCGGGAAACTCGATGAGCTTGCGGATGTAGTCGGTGACGATCTGCTCGGGGCAGATCGAATAATCCACCGAGAAATTGTCGTCGTTGAGGAGGAGGGGAAAGTCTTCGTAGTCCGCTGAGCGCAGGCGTGCGATGCGGGTCGGGAGGTTGAAGACGGTCTTGGCGATGCGGCAGGCACAGAGGTTGGTCTGATCCGACTGCGTCACGGCGATCAGAAGGTCGGCGTCGTCGGCGCCGGCTTCCCGCAGCACCAGGGGCGACGCGGCGTTGCCGCACACCCCCCGCAGGTCGAGACGCTCCTGGAGATGGCGTAGGTGGGCGGCATCGCTGTCCACCACCGTAATGTCGTTGGCTTCGGAAACCAGACTTTCGGCCACCGACGCCCCCACCTGACCCGCGCCAAGAATGATGATCTTCACAACGGCTGTCCCCCCGCCCTAGGCAGGCGCCGATTCTACGCCGGCCCTCGCAAGGCGCACAGGGCCCGTCAGGCGTCCTCGGCGCGACGGCCGACGCTGATTCCGAGTTGCTTGAGCTTGCGGTAGAGGTGGGTCCGCTCGAGCCCGCACTTTTCGGCCAGGCGGGTCATGTTGCCGCCCTCCAGGCGCAAGTGATGCTCGAAGTAGAGACGCTCGAAAGCCTCCCGGGCTTCCCGCAGCGGCTGATCGAGGAGCAGGCCGTGGGCCGCGACCGGGGTGTGGGCCAGCAGATCATGGACCGCGGTGGCTGGAATCTCTTCCTCGAGGGAGGCCAGGGCGAGAGACTTCACCGCCGCTCGCAACTCGGCGATGCCCCCTGACCAGGGGTGGGTGCGCAGCGCGTTGAGCGCGCCGGTGGAAAACTGGCGCAAAGGTACTTCCCCGGATTCCGCCAGATGCACGAGGATCTGCGCCGCCAGCTCCGGCACCTCATCCCGCAACTCCGCTAGGGCGGGCAGGGACAAGGTGACTTCGTACAAATGTTGCACCAATGGCTCGTCCCAGCCCGCCTCGATCAGGGCTTCGGGGCCCTGCTCGCTGGCCATCACCAGACGCAGATCGAAGCGGTCGAGGCGCTCCACGGCGAAGGCGAGGTTTTTCTGCTGGGCGCGGTTGAGGCGGCCCAGCTCGGATACAAAGATCACCCCACCCTGGTTGGCCTGCAGCCGCCCGAGGTCCAGGGGCTCGGAATGACTCCCCAGATCGTGCCACGGCACCCCAGCCGGTTGGAGACTGCGGGCGGCCAGTTCCACCACGCTCCCGGGCCCGCAGCGCATGAGGACCAGGCGGCTGCGGGAGGCGATCTGGTCGAGCCGCTTCTTGAGGTCTCGCAGCGGCGCCGAGCGGGGGAAGGCTCCCAGGGTCAGCGGCGGGATGGGGACCGTTCCTTCCCGGCGCTGAAGTCCCCGCTTGACCGTGGAGAGGAGCTTTTGGAGGGCGATGGGTTTTTCAAGGTAGTCGATGGCACCAATGCGGGTCGCCTCGACCGCGGTGTCGATGGTGCCATGGCCGGACATCATGATCACCGGCATGGTGAGCTGCCCGTTCGCAGACCACTCTTTGAGCAGGGTGATCCCGTCGGTATCGGGCATCCAGATGTCGAGCAGCACCAGATCGGGCTTGGCGGCCTGACGGGCCGCCCGGGCCGCAGCGGCGTTTTCCGCAAGCTGGACGTCGTAGCCCTCGTCCATCAGGATCTCCGACAGGAGCTCGCGAATGCCGATTTCGTCATCAACAATCAGAATCTTGGTCATAGCGTCGGTGATGGCTCGTCAGTCGTGGCCGATGGGAAGGCGGACGCGCACCTCCGCGCCCCCCGCTTCCCGATTGGCCAGGCGGATCTCCCCGCCGTGTTCGTCGATGATCTTCTTTACGATCGCCAGGCCCAGCCCGGTTCCCCGCGGCTTGGTGGTGAAATAGGGTTCAAAGGCCCGATTCAGAAACTCCGCCTGGAAGCCGGGGCCATTATCCCGCAAGAGCAGGCAAACCCGGTTACCTTCCCGGCGCAGGACGAGTTCGATGCGAGATTCGGGGACTTCAGCCAGGGCCTCTTCGGCATTCTGCAGGAGATTGTGGATCACCTGACGAAGCTGGCTTGCGTCGGCCATGATGGGCGGCAGGCCCGCCTCGATCTCGGCGGCGATGGGCGCCCGCGCGCTCTCATAAAGGTGCAGCACTTCGCGGATCAGGGCCGGCAGATCCACCGGCTGGAGCACCGGGCTGGGCAGCTTGGCATAGTCCCGGAAGGCATTCACCAGGTTCTTCATCGCCTCAACCTGATTGACGATGGTGGTGGTGGAGCGATCCATCATCGTGCGCCCATCCTCGTCGAGGCGATCCCGCAGCTTGAAGGCGAGGCGCTCGGCAGACAGCTGGATGGGGGTCAGCGGGTTCTTGATCTCGTGGGCCAGACGCCGCGCCACCTCGGCCCAGGCGGCGTTACGCTGGGCCGAAATCAGGCTGCTGATGTCATCGAACACCACCACCTGGCCGGTACCGGCCACTTCCGGAAGGCGAGCAATGTGGATGAGGAGGGTTTTGGGATGGTGGTCGGCCCCGACAAACTCGATCTGGGTCTGCCAGTTGTCTCGGCCCTCGCTGAACCCCTCAAGCAAGGCATCGCGAAATGCGTGGTGGCGGGGCCAGTCGGCCAAGGCCACATCCTCGAAACCATCCAGGTCGTCCTGAAGGATATCCATCGCCCCCCGATTAGCTGCCCGCAGCGTGCCATCGGCGGCAAAAGCCAGAACCCCGGTCGAGAGATTGGCCAGAATGCTCTCAAGGTATGCACGGGAAGCCTCCACCGCCTCCCGGCTGCGCTCCGCGCTGGCGCGGGCGTCCTGCAACTGGCGGGTCATCTGATTGAAGGACTGGGTCAGCACGCCCAGTTCATCCCGCGCAGGGAGAGACTGGCGGGGACTGAAGTCCCCCTGGGCCACGGCGCGGGTTCCTTCGGCCAGAATCAACAAGGGTGCCGCAAGGCGCCGCGCGAGCAGAAACGCGACCGCGACCGCGCCCAGCAGGGAAAGGAGGAGGGTGAGGGTGAGGGTGAGCGAATAGATTCGCTTCAGACCGACCCGCCCCAGGGTCAGCTGTTGGTAGTCCCGGTAGGCCTCCTGAACGCTCTCCACATGGCGGGCAAAGGTCGCCGGGACGCTCTGGCTCACCGCCAGGTAACGCTCGCCGCCGGCAATGCTATGGGCCGGGATGGGCAGCAGAACCCGAATCACCAAGCTGCCGTCCGCGCCGGACTCCACCGTCTTCAGCAGCTGGCTCTGGCGCGCCTCGCGCAATTGGGCCGGAGTGGGCACCTCCGGCAAGAGTCCGCCCAGCACGATCGACGAGGTGGCATCCACCCGCCCATCGCCGTGCAACACGGTGACGCTTTCCAACCCCACCTGCTCTCGCAACTGGTTGAGGCGAGGCGCCATCACCGTATCGGTGTCCGACAGCGCCAGGGCGAGGTCACGACCCTTGCCTTCGATCTGCCCACTCAGGTAATCGAGGGCATTTTGCCCCAGGGCGATGCCGCCCTCGAGGGCGGCATCCACCCGCACGTCAAACCAGGATTCGATGCTGCGCACGACGAACTGGAGGGAGACGGCGTACATGACGGCGCCGGGCACCACGGCCATCAAGGCAAACATCAAAAGCAGGCGGTACTTAAGACGGGAGCCAAACTGGCGAGCCCGGTACTCCCGCCACAGGCTCCGCAGCTGGACGAAGACCAAGCCCGCGAGGCCGACTGCAATGAAGCCATTGAAGGCCAGTAGGTAAGGATAGCTTTTGGCGAACAGCTCGGTATTGCTGCTGGCCGATGCGAGGAGAAAGACCGAGATGGCAGCCAGCGCTGCCGCGACGACCACCGCGATGCGTTTCATCGCCCCTCCGGCGCCATCGCCTGGAAAGTCCAGCGATACCAGTCGGTACCGATGTTCCAGTCTCGACTACTGAAGGCGGTGACCTGGAAGGGCTTCGGAAGTTGGGTGGGATCCAGGGCCATCCGCAGGGCGGCGTTGTAGGTGGCGCCCACCTGGAGTTCTCCCCGCTCGGCCACGTTCCAGCTTCGGATGCGCCGCATGGTCTGAAATGCGGCTTCCAGGGAATCAAAATTCTGGTGCAGGCTTCCGATGGACAGGCGATAGGCGCGGGTGATGGCGTGGTAGGAGAGGCGGTAGTCCAGACGGCGCATCACCACCTCCTCATCGAGCCAATACCAGCGGTCACGGGTGATCTCTAACTCAGCCACGAAGTAAAGGGAAACGCCCCGGCGCAGCGCATCCTCCAGCCGGTTGGTGAGCGCCAGATCGATGTCGGCGTTGACCACGAATCCCTCCTCCGAGGCCAGGATCTCCGCATTGCGGATGCCGTTCTCCGCCGCCCAAGCCTGCCAAGGCGCGAGGAGCAGCCAGACGAGCAGGCCGAGGGCCCTCAAGACGCGCTCAAGGCCGCTTCTGGAGAAGGGCGAAGTAGAAACCGTCGTGGTCATCGTCGGGGAGCAGTGGGCAGTCCGGCCGGCCATCGAGGGGTAGGGTTTGGGCGTCTGGATAGCGCTCCAGGAAACGACAGATCTGATCCTGGTTCTCTTCCCGGAACACCGAACAGGTGACATAGAGCATTTTGCCACCCCCTGCGAGGGTCGGCCAGAGCGCATCCAGCAGGCGGGTTTGCTGCGCAGCAAAGGCGCGGATATCGGCCTCGCGGCGCAGCCATTTGATATCCGGATGGCGGCGCACGACACCGGAAGCGGAGCACGGCACGTCGGCCAAGATGCGGTCGAAGGGACGGCCATCCCACCAACTGGCCGGCTGACCGGCATCGGCAACCCGGATCTCGCCGATAAGCCCAAGGCGTCGATAGTTCTCGGCGATCCGTCTGCTGCGCCCGGCGTCCTTTTCCAGGGCCAACAAGCTCACGTCGGCGGATTCCAGGATGTGGGCGGCCTTGCCCCCCGGTGCGGCACAGGCATCCAGCACCCGTTGGCCCGCTGCGAGGTCCAGCCAACCCGCCGCCCGCTGGGCCCCGGCGTCCTGAATCGAGAGCATGCCCTCCGTGAACCCCGGCAGCCGCTGAACGGGCACCGGCCGCTCGAGGGTGTAGCCGTACGGCCCTTGGTCGCGGTAGACGAGGCCAGCCCCGGTCAGGGCCGCTGCGACATCCGCCGCGCTGGCCCGTCGGCGGTTGACCCGCAGACTCATGGGCGGATGGGTATTGCCGGCTTCCGCGATGGCACTCCAGTCGATCGGGTGGTCGCGACGCAGGCGGGCGAGCCACCAGGCCGGGTGGCCGTAGCGAGCCTCCTCTTCCGCCGGCGCCCCGTCCGCCGTGCGCAGAACATTGCGGAGCACGCCGTTCACCATGCCCTTGATCGCCGGTCGCAACACCCCGGCCGCCCCCACCGCCTGATCCACCGTGGTGTGAACCTCGGAGGCCGCGGCATCCAGGCGGTCGATCGCCACCAGGAGGAGGGCGCGGACGGGGAGCGGCGGCGGGCGGTGGGTGAGGCGGCGGATCCAGGCGTCGCCTCGGCCATAGTGACGGAGGGTCTGGTAGGTCAGATCCTGGATCGCGCCCCGATTGGCCGGCGTCCAGGGCAAGGGCCGAGCCCAAAGGGATTCAAACGCCTCGTTCAGGGCTTGGCCACCCAGAACCGCCGCGACCAGAGTTGACGCCTGGAGCATGGCGAACCCCAAGCTGTCCGGCGGCAAGGACAGTGGAGTGGCGGATACAGATCGGGGGTTCTTTATGGCTCGGGAGTCAGGCATCTTCGGATGAAATTGGGTAAGGCGAACTGAGCAACATGGATGCTTCCATTGTAGTAATCGAGGTCGCTCACGCCCCAGGCATTGAGGCGTTGGTCAATAACGGCAGGCGTCAGGGTGGCCGGGTCGGTCCATCGTGCGGCGGTGGCCATGCCCCACCACCCACCGTAGAGCGGCGCCGGGAAAAAATAAGGGCGGACCACCGGGAACTCCTGGCGCAATCCACCGAGGATCTTCTTAACCTGATCTGGGGCGTAGAACGGCGAAGCAGTGTGGAGGGTGAGAATTCCGCGGTCGGTCAGGTGAGATCGGCAGCGCTCCAGGAATGGCGGCTGGTAGAGAGGCAGCGCCGAACCAATCGGATCGGTCAGGTCAAACAAAATGAGATCAAAAGGCTCGGGGTCCGGCTGGGCATCGAATACCTGAGCCGCGTCGGCAATGTGGAGATGCACCCGCGGGTCGGAAAAGGCTCCCCGATGAATCGGCGCCAAGTGGCTTTCCGCGGCTCGCACCACTGCCTCATCGATCTCGACGACATGAATTTCACCCACAGCAGGAATCCGGAGTAGGCGGCGAACCGACCCACCATCCCCACCCCCGAGGACGAGCACCCGCTTGGGGGCGCCATGTGCGACGGCAGCAGGGAAGACAAGATTCTCGTGGAGGATGAACTCATCGCCCACGGCAGCCATCGCGACGCCGTCCAGGCGATATAGGCCTCCCAAGGCCGAGGCCCCGCGATGAATCTCAATGCGTTGAACGGATGACTGAATGGCCACCTCACAAGCGCCAGTGCGGATGGCGAGAACGACGCCTTCGCCAATGCTTTCCGACACCCATTCCGCCTTGTCGGTGGCGCCGTCGCGTTCATCCTCCTGTTCCACGTGAAACACCCCCATCCCTTACCCCGCCATCCAGTCCAAGGCCAGCTTGGCGACCAGCATCAGCACCACGCCCAAAAATACGTGGCGCACGAACCCCGCCCCCCGCCGGAGCGCGAGGTAGGTGCCTACCTGGGCGCCTAACAAATTGCACACAGCCATGAGCGCACCGACCTCCCACTTTACCGCGCCCACGGCGGCAAACACCCCGATGGCGGAGAGATTGGTGGCCGCATTCCAAAGCTTGGCCACGGCAGAGGCATGCAGAAAATCCAGGTGCGCGAACCGGATCAACAGGAAGATGAAGAAACTGCCGGTGCCCGGTCCGAAAAGACCGTCGTAGCATCCAATCCCGAGAGCAATCAACCAGCCGATCCAGCGCGGAGGGGGCTCAGCCCCGGGAGCCAATCCCGCAACGCCGAAATCCTTGCGGCGATAGGTATAAAAAGCCACGGCCAGCAGCAAGACGATGACCCCGGGTCGAACCAGCGTCGGATCCAATATGCTGACCCCCCTGGCACCCACCGCCGCGCCCCCCAGGGCAAAGAGCACCCCGGGAGCGGCCAACGCCCAAGGCACCTTGATGCGCCGGGCGTACTGCCATGCAGCGCTGGAGGTGCCTACGATGCTCGCAAGCTTATTGGTCCCGAAGATGCGAGCGGGCGCCTCCGTCGGGTAGGCAGAAAACAGCGCGGGAATCTGAATTAGGCCCCCGCCTCCGACGATTGCGTCCACCATGCCAGCCATGAGCGCCGCAGGCCCCAGCAACCACCATGGCCCGCTGGCCACCCAGCCTGCAAAGTGTTCCACGTGAAACCGTTCAGGGAAGCGCGAGGAATGCGGCAACCCCCGCGCCGACCTGCCGCGACCCCACAAGTGAGAGGTGATTGTTATCGGCGTAGAGGAGCTTGTCGCCGTCGAGGGCTCGGCACTGGCCCGGGTCACAGAATTCCGGCCAGGGATCGTAGATCGCCATGGCCGGATAGCGCTTGGCCAATTCGGCGAGCAGTGCGCGATAGGGCCGGTTCCGCGCCTCGGCTTCGCCGCGCTCCACGCCGCAGTCCTCCGCCTTGCGCACGCCGAGTTGGAAGGGGCGGGCCGCGATGCACACCCGGGGATCAAACCCGAGCTCCGGCCAATCCGCCACCAATACCAGGCGCTTGCCCGAATCCACCACCCGCCGTACCGTCGCCTCCAGCGCTCCCGCGAACATCGCCTCGTTGCTCGCATCCGCCGCGCCTCCGATCCAGCGAATTTCCTTCCGCCGCATGGACGCTTCCACCGGCCCGAACCCGGTGCCATGGAGATTGCGAGGCCCGCGCAAGGCAAGAACCACCACCTCCACGGTTGGCGCCGACGCTGCGACCTCCAGGGCGTGATTGGTCACCGCCATGCAGCCTTTTGCCCCCACCTCGCCGCCCCGGACGAAATCCGTATCGGCAAGGGGTGGGCATCCGCCGTTCCCTACGAAAAGGAGCCCGACCCCTCTCGCCTGCAACGCCGCCACCAAGCCCGGGTAGAGGGATCCCGCGTGGGAGTCCCCAAGGAGCGCCACCCGCGGCGCGCCGTCGTCCGGCCCCTGACAAAAATCCAGGGGAGGGGCCCCAATACGGGCCCGACAGGCGGCACTCGCCTTTTCCCAAGTGCGGGTCCCGGTAATCTCCGGACGCTCACCAAAATTCCGCTGCCGAAACCGGAAGCCCTCTCGCTCATAGGTCATGACGCCCACGCCACCCAGTACTACGGCCACCCCAATCAAGGCGCCCAAACGAACACGGGCTGAACCCCGCCCGAAACGGATTGGCCGCTCGACCCAGCGATAGGTGCCCCAGGCGAGGAGGAAGCTCAAGGCCACCGCGAAAAGGCGAGGTCCCGTGTCGGCCTCCGTCGCGCCGGCCACGCGGGTGAAGGCCAGGAGGGGCCAATGCCACAGGTAGAGGGGATAGCTGATCACCCCAACGAATCGCATGGCCGGATGCCCAAGGATCCGCCGATTGACCCAAGCATCGGGCCCGGCCGCAATCATCAGCACCGCACCGCAAACAGGCCCCAACGCCCAGGCGCCCGGAAAGGCGATTTCTGTATCAAAGCCCAGCGCGGCCACCAGCACGAGCGCGAGCCCGAACACCCCCAGGCGACTGGCATGCTGCGCCTGGATCGCGGCCAGGGTCGCGCGCTGGCGATGCCCCCCCAGAGCAAGCAGACCCCCGACAAGCAGTTCCCACATCCGGTATTGGGGGAGGAAGAAGGCCGCGATCGGATCCGAGCCGACCGTGGCCACCCCCAAGCCGAAAGACAGAAGTGCCAAGCCCGCCAGCCAGGCGGCCAGGGAGCCGCCCCACCGCCAGATGGCCCACACCACCACCGGATAGATGAGGTAGTACTGCTCCTCAATGCCCAGGGACCACAGGTGGAGCAGGGGCTTCAGCTCGGACGCAGTATCGAAGTAGCCCGCTTCCCCCCACAGCACCCAGTTGGTGACGAAGCCGATGCCGCCGGCCATGTGCTTGCCGAACTGGAGATACTCGTCCGGCCACAACTCGAACCAGCCCCCGACGAAGCAGACGGTGAGCATGGCCAGCAGGGCGGGGAACAGCCGCTTGATCCGATGGGCGTAAAACTCGCCAAAGCGGAAATCCCCCCGCTCGAGGCTACGAAAGATGATGGTGGAGATGAGATAGCCGGAGATCACGAAGAACACATCCACCCCGATGTATCCCCCGGTTACTACCGTGGGAAAGGCGTGGAACGCGACGACCAGAAGGATGGCCACCGCCCGCAGCCCGTCGATGTCGGCCCGGTAGGCGGGATGAACGTTGTGCTCGCCTGCCGCCGGCACGGCACCGATGTCTGCCGCGGAAATTGCCATGTCCTACCTTTCCCAGACCGGGCCCCGCCCGGACTACTTACCGATGCAGAAACGAGAAAAGATCACCCCGAGGAGATCGTCGGCGGTGAATTCTCCGGTGATTTCGGAAATCCGCTCCTGGGCCAGGCGAAGCTCTTCCGCCATTAACTCCAGTGCCTGGCCCTGAACCTGGGCGGTCTCCAGATGAGTGAGGGCAGACTTCAGAGCTTGGATATGGCGATCCCGGGCGAGATACACATCTTCCCCATGGGCATGCCATCCGGCGATCCGCAGTAATTCCTGGCCAAGAAGGCCCACCCCCTCGCCATTGCGCGCGCTGAGGTAGAGCTTCACCCCGGCCTCATCTGCAACGGAACGGGGCAACTCCCCAAGGACATCGATCTTGTTGAACACCGTGAGACGCTCGACCCCGGCGGGCAGACGCTCGTCGATGGCCCGATCAGCGTCGGTCAGGCCCACCCGGCAATCCACCAGGCGAACCACCACGTCAGCGCGGGCAATCTCCTGCCAGGTCCGCTCGATGCCCAAACGCTCCACCAGATCCGAAGTCTCCCGCAGCCCGGCGGTGTCGGTGATGTGCAGGGGAATGCCCTCGATCTGGATCGTCTCCCGCAACACGTCGCGGGTGGTGCCGGCCACTTCGGTGACGATGGCGCGCTCCTCGCCGGCGAGGCGATTGAGCAAGCTGGATTTACCGACGTTGGGCTGACCAACCAGGACCACATGCAGCCCGCTGCGCAGCAGGCTCCCCTGGCGAGCCCGATCGAGGAGCGAGCGTAGCTCGCCCTCCAGGGCCGCCAGCCGGGGCATGGCCCGCGCCGCTTCGAGGAAATCCACCTCCTCATCCGGGAAGTCCAGGGTCGCCTCGACCAACATGCGCAAATCGATCAGCGCATCGCGAATTTTCCCCACCTCCGCCGAGAAGGCGCCCGAAAGGGAGCGCCCGGCGGAACGGACTGCCGCGGTGGTGGAGGCCTCGATCAGATCGGCAATCCCCTCGGCCTGGGCCAGATCCATGCGCCCATTGAGGAAGGCCCGGCGGGAGAACTCCCCGGGCTCGGCCAGGCGAGCGCCCAATTCCAGGCAACGTCCCAGGAGCATCCGCAACACCACCGGGCCACCATGGCCTTGCAATTCGAGGACATCTTCTCCAGTAAAGGAGGCGGGCCCCGGAAAGAAGAGCAGCAGGCCTTCGTCGATGACCACCCCATCCGCCTCGCGAAAACGAACAAGCCCCGCATGGCGGGGCTTGGGATCACGTCCGGCCAAGGCGTGGGCCATGGCCCGCAAGTTGGGGCCAGAGACGCGGACCACGCCAATGCCACCGCGCCCGGGCGCGGTAGCGATGGCGGTGATGATGTCAGCCGGCGCTGGCCTTGCCGCCACGCTCGATCATCCGGGTGATCTGCCACTGCTGGGCAATGGACAGCGAGTTATTCACCACCCAGTAAAGGACCAGACCCGCCGGGAACCACAAGAACATCACGGTAAAGATGATCGGCATGGCCAGCATCACCTTGGCCTGGATGGGATCCGGCGGTGCCGGGTTGAGCTTGGTCTGAATCAACATAGTGACGCCCATGATGATGGGCAGCACGTAGTAGGGATCCTTGACCGAGAGATCCTGGATCCAGCCCAGCCAGGGCGCATGACGCATCTCGACGCTGCCCAGCAGCACCCAGTACAGCGCGATGAACACCGGAATCTGCACCAGGATGGGGAGACAGCCACCCAGCGGATTGACCTTCTCCCGCTTGTAGATCTCCATCATCTCCTGCTGCATCTTCATCTTGTCGTCGCCATAGCGCTCCTTCAGCTTCTGCAGGCGCGGCCCCAGGGTGCGCATCTTCGCCATGGACTTGTAGCTGGCGGCGGAGAGCGGGAAAAACACTGCCTTGATGGCGATGGTGACGAGGATGATGGCCCAGCCCCAGTTGCCGGTGAGCTTGTGGAACCACTGGAGAACCCAGAAGAGCGGCGCGGCGATCACGGTCAGCCAGCCATAGTCGACCACCAGATCCAGCCCAGTGGCAATGCCCACCAACTTGTCCTGCTCCTGCGGACCCGCATAAAGGCGCATGCTGGCGGAAACCTGCTGGCCAGGCTCAACCGCGGCCACCGGAACGATCACCCCGGCGGAATACAGGTCATCCCCCACCTTGCGGGTGTAGTACTCCCGCTGAACGCCCTCCTGGGGCAACCACGCGCTCACGAAGTAATGCTGAACCATCGCCACCCAGCCATTGTCGGCTTCCTTGGCATGCTTGGCCTTGCCGTCGCCAATATCTTCGAACTTGATCTTTTGGTACTTATCGGCTTCGGTGTAGATCGCCGGCCCGGTGAAGGTGTGCACGCCAAAGGCCTTGACGGCTTCCGCCGGTTTCCCGTCCCGTGTGAGTTGGAAATAGGCGTGGGCGGTCACCGGCGCGCTGCCCTTGTTCGCGATCTCCTCCGTCACGTCGATCAGGTAACTGCCCCGATGAAAGGTGAAGACCTTGGTCACTGCCACACCGTTTTCGGCGGGCGCCTGCAAGCGCACGGTCAGTGAATCCTGACCCGGCTGCAGTACCTGCTCCCCGGCCGGCAGGGCAAAGAGTGTCTTGTGGGTGGGCAGGTTCGCGCCGATAAGCCCCGATTGGGCCGCGTAGAGGTGCTTCGCACCATCGTCGAAAAGAACGAAATTCTGGTCGCCGTGCTCGCTATCCTTGTGCTGGGCCAGGGCCAGGCGAACCAGGTCGCCACCCTGAGCGGAAATTTCCGCCACCATGGTATCGGTGCGAACGACAAGGCGCGGCGCGGCCGACGCCCCCGGAGCGCCCGCGGCGGGGGCGGTGGGCGCGGCTAGACTCCCCGAGGGCGTCGGAGCCGGTGCCGAAGCGCTGGGCGCTGCGGCCTGGCCCTCGGCGGCCGGAGGCGGAGGAGGCTGATTGTGCTTGAGCCAGCCGTCCCACAGCATGAAGAGGGAGAAGGCCAGCACCATGAACAGGATCAAGCGACGGTTTTCCATCAGGGCAGGGTCTCTAAAATGGAGTCGATGGGATCAGGGAACCGGATCATAACCGCCCGGATTCCAGGGGTGGCAACGCGCGACCCGCCGAGCCGCCAGCCAACTCCCTCGCAATGCACCGTACCGTGCAATGGCTTCGATGGCGTAGGCGGAACAGGTCGGATGGAAGCGGCAATTGCGGCCAAGCCAGGGGCTCACCAGATATCGATAGGCGCGCAGCAGGCCGATCAGCACCGCTTTCATCGCGGCAGCCGCTGCAGAAGCCCAGCGAAATCGAGACGCAAATGCTCTCGGCTCGCATCGCCCAAGGGCGAAGTGAGACGAACCACGAGGTCCACACCTGGAAGGCCCACCCGACTCAGGCGGAACACCTCGCGGCAGACCCGCTTTACGCAGTTGCGCGCCACGGCCCGACGCGCGAGCTTCTTCGCGACGACGAGGCCCAGGCGGGCTGTCTCGAGCCGATTCGGGCGATAATGCAGGGTCAGAAAACGGCCACGGATCGCCCGCCGAAAAGCAAAAACGGATGAGTACTCATCCGTTTTGCGTAATCGATAGGCATCAAGGAAGCGCTGATCCGGCCGCGCTTCGCTGTCCACCTCAAACGGCGAGGCGATGACGGCCCTTGGCGCGACGGGCGGCCAGCACCTTGCGACCCCCCTTGGTGCGGGAGCGCACCAGGAAGCCATGAGTGCGCTTGCGGCGAACGACGGAAGGTTGATAGGTACGCTTCATGATGATCTACCAGTGATTCGGTCAAACGCGAAATTTGAATCGATAAGACCATGTTTGTCAAGGCCATTTTTTGGCCCTGCCTGTGGATAAGCCCTTCCCCGGCGGGTACAATGGCAAGCACTCGAGGTCCCCCCAGCCCCACGCCACGGCGTCCGGGCTCGTTGCGGCGGCCCCCCTGAGATCGTTGCCCCCAATTGCATGTGCGCTCCGCCTGGCCCGTGGCCCGGCGGTGGAGGTGTGTTTTGCTCAGGCCATCCCATGGTGGCCGTCAGATCTTGTGGTCGGTACGTGAGTCTTGATTTTTGGTCCTTCTGCCTGAATCGCCTGGAACGCGAACTGCCTTCGCAGCAGTTCAACACCTGGATCAAAGCCCTCGAAGCCCGTGATCTCGAGGTGGATGGTCCCGCCCTCCAGCTCGTGGCGCCCAACCGCTTCGTCTTGCAGTGGGTGCGGGAGCGTTATGCCCAACGCATCGCCGAACTGGGTGATGAGTACTATGGCAGCGCCCTGACCCTAGATCTGTCGCTCCCGGCCAACGGTGCCCCGGCCAAGGCTGCGCCCACCCCGCCCCGCACTGCCGCGATCGAGCCGACCGCGACCCCAAACCCCAAAAGCGAAGCCCCACGGACAGCCGCGCCTGAAACCAAGTCGGCGCCGGACCCGGCCATGACACCGGAGAAGGTCGCCTACGAAAAAACCCGCCTGAATCCGGACTTCACCTTCGACACCCTGGTGACCGGCCGGGCGAACGACCTCGCTCGAGCCGCCGCCATGCAGGTGGCCCAGAACCCCGGCGCCTCCTACAACCCCTTGTTCGTCTATGGCGGCGTCGGTCTGGGCAAGACCCACCTCATCCATTCCATCGGCAACGCCGTGTTCCGCCACAATCCGCGGGCCGTCATCCGCTACGTCCATGCTGAGGATTACTATGCCGATGTGGTGCGGGCCTACCAGCAGAAGAGCTTTGACGTCTTCAAGCGTTATTACCGCTCCCTGGACCTCCTGCTGATCGACGACATCCAGTTCTTCAACAACAAGAACCGGACCCAGGAGGAGTTTTTCCACGCCTTCAACGCCCTAACCGAGGCGAAGAAGCAGATCATCATTACCTCCGACACCTATCCGAAGGACGTGCAGGGCCTGGAGGACCGCCTGATCTCCCGCTTCGATTGGGGGCTGACGGTCCAAATCGAGCCGCCGGAGCTCGAGATGCGCGTCGCCATTCTCAAGAAGAAGGCCGCCGTGGAGCGGATCGCCCTTACCGACGATGTCGCATTCCTCATCGCCAAGAATCTCCGCTCCAACGTGCGCGAGCTGGAGGGCGCCCTCAAGAAAGTGCTCGCCTTCGCCCGCTTCCACGGCAAAGAAATCACCCTTGAGCTGGCCAAGGAGGCGCTCAAGGATCTCCTCAATGCCTTCAATCGCCAGTTGAGCGTGGAACACATTCAGAAAACGGTGGCCGACTACTACAAGATCAAGGTCGCCGACATGCACTCCAAGAAACGCACCCGGGTCATTGCCCGGCCTCGCCAGGTGGCCATGTACCTCGCCAAGGACCTCACTCAGATGAGCCTGCCGGCCATTGGCGAAGCCTTCGGCGGGCGCGATCACACCACCGTGCTGCACGGCTATCGCACCATCAGCGACATGCGCCAGGCCGATCAACAACTCAACCACGACCTGCACGTCTTGACCCAGGTCTTGCGCGGATGAATCCCTCCCCCACAATTCGGGCCTGAGACCCGTTGGAAAAACTCGCTGGAGACAAACCACGATGCTGCTCCTCACCACCACCCGCGACGCCCTGCTCTCTCCCCTGCAGTCCGTCTCGGGCGTCGTCGAAAAGCGCCACACCCTCCCGATCCTTTCCAATGTCCTGATCGAAAAGCGCGGTCAGGAACTGACCCTGCTCGCCACCGACATCGAGATCCAGATAAAGACCACCGCCCAGGGCGATGGTGGCGAGGACATCGCCCTCACCGTCGGCGCCCGCAAGCTCCAGGACATCCTGCGCGCCCTGCCTGACGGCACCCCGATCAGCCTGTCGCTGGATGACAAGCGCCTCACCCTCAAGGCCGGCAAAAGCCGCTTCCAGCTCCAGACCCTGCCCGCCACCGACTACCCGCGCCTCGCGCCGCCCGCCGCCGAGGCCCTACGCTTTTCCATTCCCCAGGGCGCCTTCAAGCGCCAGCTTGCCTTGGTGCAGTTCGCCATGGCCCAGCAAGACATCCGCTACTACCTGAACGGCCTGCTCCTGGTGGCCACCGCCGGGGAGCTGCGCATGGTCGCCACCGACGGCCATCGCCTGGCCTACGCCAGCAGCAAGATCGAAGCTGAACTGCCCAAGACCGAGGTCATCCTGCCGCGCAAGACGGTCCTCGAACTGGCCCGCCAGCTCGCCGATAACGACGACCCCATGGAAGTGGCCATCGTCGGCAGCCAGGTCGTCTTCCGTTTCGGGACCATCGAGCTCATCTCCAAGTTGATCGACGGCAAGTTCCCCGACTACGAGCGGGTGATCCCCCAGCATCACCCCAAGCTCCTCGCCCTGGACCGCGCCACCGTGCTCGCCGCCCTGCAGCGGGCCGCCATCCTCTCCAACGAAAAGTTTCGTGGCGTACGCCTCGTCCTGGCCGACGGCAGCCTGAAGATCATCAGTTCCAATGCCGAGCAGGAAGAAGCCCAGGAAGAACTGGAGATCGATTACACCGGCGAAGGGCTCGACATCGGCTTCAACGTCACCTACCTGCTGGACGTGCTCAACAACGTAACGGCGGAAACCGTGGAGTGGCGCTTCAATGACAACAATTCCAGCGCGCTCGTCACCTTGCCAGGCAACACCCAGTTCAAATATGTCGTGATGCCCATGCGCATCTGACCCGCGCCACTCCACCGCCGCAGCCGCCGCAAGGCGCGCTGCGGCCCCCGCTCTTTAGTCCCACCGCAACGCCCCGAGACCCACCATGACCGACGCCCTGCCCCCTCCCGCCGACCAAGGCGGTTACGACGAATCCAGCATCCAGCAGCTCGAGGGCCTGGAGGCGGTCAGAAAGCGCCCGGGGATGTACATCGGCGACACCTCGGACGGGACCGGCCTGCACCACATGGTCTTCGAGGTGGTAGACAACGCCATCGACGAAGCCCTCGCCGGGCATTGCGACGACATCGTCGTCACCATCCACACCGACAATTCCATCTCGGTCACCGACAATGGCCGCGGCATCCCGGTCGGCATCAAGTTCGACGACAAACACGAACCCAAGCGCTCGGCGGCCGAGATCGTCATGTGCGTGCTCCACGCCGGCGGCAAGTTCAACCAGAACTCCTACAAGGTCTCCGGCGGCCTGCACGGCGTGGGCGTGTCCTGCGTCAACGCCCTGTCCAAGTGGCTGCGCCTCACCGTGCGCCGCGACGGCAAGAAGCACGGCATCGAATTCAACCGCGGCCACGCCGTCGACCGCCTGATCGAAGTCGTTGACGGCATCGAGACCAGCCCCCTGCGCATCCTCGGCGATACCAACCGCCGCGGCACCGAAGTGCACTACCTGGCCGACGAAGAGATCTTCGGCACCGTCGAATACCACTATGAAATCCTCGCCAAGCGCCTGCGCGAACTCTCCTTCCTCAACAACGGCGTCAAGATCCGCCTGATCGACCGCCGCACCGGCAAGGAAGAAGACTTCGCCTTTGCCGGCGGCGTGGCCGGCTTTGTTGAATACGTGAACCGCGCCAAGTCGGTGCTCCACCCCACCGTCTTCCACGCCAGTGGCGAATCCCTGCAAAACGGCGTGCCCATCACCGTCGAAGTGGCCATGCAGTGGAACGACAGCTACGCCGAACAGGTGCTGTGCTTCACCAACAACATCCCCCAGGCCGACGGCGGCACCCACCTCACCGGCCTGCGCGCGGCCATGACCCGCGTCATCAACAAATACATCGAAGAACACGAGATCGCCAAGAAGGCCAAGGTTGATATCAGTGGCGACGACATGCGCGAAGGCCTCGCCTGCGTGCTGTCGGTCAAGATGCCCGACCCCAAGTTCGCCTCCCAGACCAAGATGAAACTGGTCTCCGGCGAAGCCCGCCCGGCCGTCGAAGAAGTCGTGGCCCAGAAGCTCGCCGACTTCCTGCTCGAACGCCCCCTCGACGCCAAGACCATC
>JAEUNY010000006.1 GCA_016791005.1 Zoogloeaceae bacterium | reverse complement strand
GGCGGACAACAACTTCCAGGAGTACAAGAAGACCGTCCATTACCAGAACCGCACCGGCGTGCGGGCCACCTGCCCGGATTGCCATGTGCCCAAGGACACCGGCGCCAAGCTCCTGCGCAAGATCGAAGCTGCGAATGACGTGTGGCACACGATGATCGGCACCATCGACACGCGGGAAAAATTCGAGGCCCATCGCCTGGAAATGGCGCAGCGGGAATGGGCGCGCATGAAGGCCAACGATTCCGCAACCTGCCGCAGCTGCCACAGCTTCGAAGGGATGAGCGCCGAGGATCAGCGCCCCAAGACCTACGCCCGCCACATGAAGGCGAAGGACGAGAGCAAGACCTGCATCGACTGCCACAAGGGCATCGCCCACCAATTGCCCAAGGGCTACGTCGAAGAGGACGATAGCTGAGGTCGGGGGTCGGGGGTCGGGGGTCGGGGGTCGGGGGTCGGGGGTCGGGGGTCGGGGGTCGGGGGTCGGGGGTCGGAGGGCGGGGAGGCCGGGTTTTGGGCGTGGTCACGGGATTCGACCGTGGCAAGGCGGGGCGACGTCCGCCTAGCCCGATTGTTCGTCGGGGCGCTACGATGCGGGGGCCAAGTCCCTTAGTCCAGTGCACCCCATGACGTCTGATTCGCTGCTCATCGTCTCCACTGATCTCGCTGACCCCGTCCACGCCGACGCATTTCTGAGCCTGTTGGACCACTACGCCGCCGATCCCATGGGGGGCGGTACGGGGCTCTCGGACTACGCCAAGCGTCGCCTTCCGGAGCGCCTGCGAAGCCACCTGGGTTTTGTGGGCTTCATCGCCTGGGAAGGAGAGGGAGGCGAGGCGGTGGGACTGCTCAATGCCTTCGAGGGATTCTCAACCTTTGCAGCCCGTCCGTTATTGAATCTCCATGACATCGTGGTGCGGGCGGATCGGCGTGGCCGGGGGATCGGCCAGGCCTTGCTCGAAGCGGCGGAGGGGGCGGCTCGGGCCCGGGGATGCTGCAAGCTCACCCTGGAGGTGCTGGCCAACAATGGCCGAGCCTTGGCGAGCTATGCACGCTTCGGCTTCCGCCCCTACGAGTTGGACCCCGCGGCGGGGCAGGCATTGTTCCTCGAAAAGAAACTTTCCGCCGCCTGAAACCTCCGTACTCGCTCCAAGGTCCTTAGCCTTTCTCGACCATCACGCGTCAAGGATTCATTGTGGATTGGAGTCATGAACTGCTGGATAGCCTGGAGTGGCTGGGGCTGGCTTTTGCCGCGAGCCTGATCGGGCTTGCCGTCACGGTTTGGCTGTTGGCTCGGGGCACGGTGTGGGGGCGCCAGGTTCGGCGGCTGGCCTGGTCCTACTTTCAGCCCGGTCGAAGCTGGCGACCCCTGCTCTGGCTCGGGGTGATCGTCTTCCTCACCTTGTTTTCGGTGCGGATGAACGTGTTGTTCTCCTATTGGTACAACGGCTTCTACAGCGCCATGCAGGAACTGGATGGCCAGGCCTTCTGGTTCATGCTTGCAGTGTTCGGGGTTCTGGCCACCGTCCATGTCGCCCGCGAACTGCTGACTTTCTACCTGCGTCAGGCCTTTCTCATCCGCTGGCGAACCTGGCTGACCCAGGAGCTGATGAGTCGCTGGCTCGAACGCCAGGCCTATTACCGCACTCACCATCTGCCGCGCCCCATCGACAACCCGGATCAGCGGATTCAGCAGGACGTGGATAGCTTCGTGACCAGCACCTTGGGTTTGTCCATGGGGCTGCTGGACGCGGTTGTGTCCCTCTTCGCCTTCACCCTGATTTTGTGGAACCTGTCGGGCGCCCTCGCGGTATTTGGCGTGGAAGTGCCCCGGGCGATGGTGTTCCTGGTCTATGCCTACGTGATCGTCGCCACGGTGTTTGCGGTGAAGATCGGCCGGCCATTGGTGCGTTTGAGCTTCCTCAACGAGCGCTTCAATGCCTCGTTCCGCTACGCCTTGATCCGCCTGCGGGAGTATGGCGAGAGCATCGCCTTCTTCGGCGGCGAGGCGGTGGAGCGGCGGACCCTCCTGCGGCGATTCGGTCAGGTGATCACCAACATGTGGGCCATCGTATTCCGTTCCCTCAAGCTGCAGGGTTTCAACCTCACGGTGAGCCAGGGGGCGGTGGTTTTTCCCTTCATCGTCCAGGCGCCACGCCTGCTGTCCAAGGAAATCACCCTGGGCGACGTGATGCAGACCGCCCAGTCCTTCGATCAGGTCCAGGGGGCTCTGTCTTTCTTCCGCACCTCCTACGATGAATTCGCCAGCTACCGGGCCGTGCTCGATCGCTTGACGGGTTTCCTGGATGCGGTGGAGGCGGCCACTCAATTGCCATCCGCGCGCATCGAGCCGGCCGCCGGTCGTCTGGAACTTGAGGGCGTAACGGTGCGTTCGCCCTCCGGCGAGGTCCTCGCGCAGGAGGTGGAATTCAGCCTCGGCGTCGGCCAGGCACTCTTGATCCGGGGGCCGTCCGGTGCCGGCAAAACGACACTGCTCAGGGCCATTGCGGGGCTTTGGCCCCACGTCGAGGGCACGGTCCGCCGCCCGTTAGCCGACGCCGCCCTGTTCCTGCCGCAAAAGCCTTATCTGCCCTTGGGCAGCCTGCGCACGGCGGTCCATTACCCCGCAGATTCGGCAGCGCCGGGGCAGGCGGAGGAGGCGTTGCGCCGCTGCCACTTGGGTCATCTGGTGGGGCGGCTGGATGACGAGGCGGATTGGACCCGGATCCTCTCCCTGGGGGAGCAGCAACGCCTCGCCATTGCCCGCGTCCTGCTCGCTCGCCCACAGATCATCTTCCTCGACGAAGCCAGCTCCGCCCTAGACGAAGGCTTGGAGCATGCGATGTACACCCTGCTCCGCACGGCGCTACCCGAAGCGGTCCTCGTGAGCGTCGGTCACCGCAGCAGCCTCGTTGGCTTTCACGGTCAGACGCTGGACCTGACTGGCGGGGGGGCTTGGCGTCTGGTGGCTGGGCCGTCGAGCTGACGCTGCGGCCGTCAGCGACTCACGGGCACGAGGCGATTGGGCACGATCCGCACCCGCGAGAGGCACTCGTCCCCTGAGGCACGGAGAAGGTCGAGATCCCCCATGGTGCACCGGTCGCCGCCAAACATCTGCAGGTGGGCTATCTCTGCGCATGAAATGCCCTCGTAGAGCGCGGTGCGGCGCTGAGAGCCCTCAGGGAACAGACCGTTGAAGTTCACCGATACCTGACGGTTGGGATATCCGCTCGCCCGAATGGCCACAAAAGTGGGGACCAGGGAGTGGATTTCATAGGGCAGGCGATTGGCGAGCTCCAATGTGATTCGACAGTCCCGTCCCTCATCGGTGCGACCAACAACGGTTAGCCGTGCCTCACCTCCCGCCCGGGGCGCCTCGTCCGCTGCGTCCCCGGCATACCGCCACGTGCCATCGTGGCGGATGAGAATCTGCCGGCCGTCGGGCCCACGCACGGTGAAATCCCCGGGGGGCGAAGTGCAGCTGGCCACCAATGCACCCGCGAGGATCACAATGGAGGCAAGAAATCTTTGTGGTTGCCGAGCCCTCGAGTCTGCTTCCGTGTGGATTCCCTGCAAGTGTTTCAGCATTTTGTCTCTTGGGGGACGTCCGCCGAGGGTGTTCTCTACACCCGGTCGAAGACTCCCGCCGCCCCCATTCCGGTGCCGATACACATGGTGATGGCGCCATGGCGAAGCGTCGGGTCTCGTTGCATGGCGCTCATCAGGGTGGCGGTCCGAATCGCACCGGTGGCGCCGAGGGGGTGGCCCAAGGCGATGGCGCCGCCCAGCGGATTGACGCGGGCGGGATCGAGTTGGAGTTCCTGCATCACGGCCAGGGCCTGGGCGGCGAAGGCTTCGTTGAGTTCGATCCAGTCCAGATCCGCCACGCCGACGCCGGCCGCCTTGGCCGCCCGGGGCAGCGCCTCCACCGGGCCGATGCCCATGATGGCGGGGGGCACACCGGCCACCGAGTAGCTCCTGAAGCGGGCGATGGGCGTGGCGCCGGTGCGGCGGATTGCCGCCTCGCTCATCAAGAGGACTGCTGCGGCGCCGTCGGACATCTGGGAACTGTTGCCCGCGGTGACCGTCCCCCGGGCGGAGAACACAGGTTTGAGCTTGGCGAGTTTTTCTGCCGTCGAGTCGGCGCGGGGGCCCTCGTCCTGCTGGAACACGTCCTCCGTCGCCCGGGCGGTGCCGTCCGGCCCGGGGGTGTAGCGCCGTACGGGCGTGGGCGTGATCTCGGCAGCAAAATGCCCGGCGGTGATGGCGGCGACGGCCCGGCGATGGGACTCGGCGGCAAAGGCGTCCTGGGCGTCCCGGCTGATTTTCCATTGCTGGGCCACCTTCTCGGCGGTGAGGCCCATGCCGTAGGCCACGCCGCGGAGATCAGGGTCGGCGAAGAGGCGGGGGTTGAGGGCCACCTTGTTGCCCATCATCTGGCTCATGATGCTCATGCTTTCCGTGCCGGCCGCGACCATCACGTCGGCCTCGCCGAGGCGGATGCGCTGGGCGGCGTCGGCCACCGCCTGGAGCCCCGAGGCGCAGAAGCGGTTCAGGGTATAGCCCGGTACCCGCTCGGGCAGGCCGGCCAGGAGGAGACCGATGCGGGCCACGTTCATGCCCTGCTCGGCTTCCGGCATGGCACAGCCGACGATGACGTCGCCAATCTCGGTCGGATCGAGGCCCGGGACCTGCCCCACCACGCGGGCCAGCACATGGGCCAGGAGGTCGTCCGGCCGGGCGTTACGGAACATGCCGTTGCGTTTGCCCACCGGGGTCCGGGTGGCGGCGACGATGTAGGCGTCCTGGAGGGTGCTCATGATGGGGGGCTCCTCAGTTGCGCAGGGGTTTGCCGGTTTCCAGCATGTGGACGATGCGGGCCTGGGTTTCCGGGGTTTGCAGGAGCTCGAGGAACAGGGCCCGCTCCACGTCGAGGAGCCATTGTTCCGGCACCAGGCTGTGGGGGGCCACCTCGCCGCCGCACAGGGCGGTCGCAGCCGCCTTGGCCACCCGGTAATCGTGGGCCGAGATGTAACCGCCTTCCTGCATGTTGGTGAGCATCATTTCACAATTGGCGATGCCGGTTCGCCCGGCCACTTTCACCCCGGGCTGGACGACCGGCGGGCGATAGGCGGATTCGGCCAGGGCCCGAGCCCGGGCGAGGGCCACATGGAGGAGCTCCCGCGGGTGGAAGACGATGTCGTCCATCGTCCGGCCAAACCCCATGCTGACGGCCTGGACCGCGCTCTTTGACACCTTGGCCATGGCGATGGTCTCAAAGACGGGCTGGATGAAGGGGAAGACGTCACCACCCGCCGTGGCCTCCGCCGCCGCGGCGGCGCGCAGGGCCAGTTCCTTGCTGCCGCCGCCGGAGGGGATGAGGCCGACTCCGGCCTCCACCAGGCCGACATAGCTTTCCAGGGCGAACACCCGGTGGGCCGCGTGGAGCGCGAACTCGCACCCGCCGCCCAGGGCCATGCCCTGCAGGGCGGCAACGATGGGCACCTGGGCATGCTTGATGGCCATGGCCGCGCCCTGGAAGCGCACCACGGTCTTGTCGAGGAGCTCGAACTGGCCGGCCTGGCAGGCGGCTACCACCTCCTGCAGGTTGGCGCCGACAGCGAAGGGCGCGTCGTGCCAGATCACCAAGCCATCCAGATCCCGCTCGGCCCGGGCCACGGCCTCGACCAGGCCTTCCAGAACGACGCTGCCAATGGCGTGCATCTTGGATTTGAAGGAGAGGATGCCGATCCGCGCATCGCGTCCGGGCAGGGTCCACAGGCGCACCCCGTCCCGGTCGCCGCCGCATTCCCAAAGGGTCTGGCCGGGGTCTGCCGGCGCTTCGCCGAGGACCTGCTCGGAAAACACCTGGCGGGCGTACACCGGCAGGGTTGAGCGGGGTTTGAGGCGTTCCTCCCGGGCGCTCCAGGAGCCGGTGGGTTGGTGGACTCCGCTGCGTCCGTCGAACACCCAGGCAGGCAGCGGGACGGCCGCCATGGCCCGGCCGGCGTCGATGTCCGCACGGACGGCTTCGGCGATGGCCTGCCAGCCGGCGGCCTGCCAGGTCTCGAAGGGCCCCTGGGCCCAACCGAATCCCCAGCGCATGGCGAAATCGACATCCCGCGCGGAATCGGCGATGTCGCCAAGATGGACGGCACAGTAATGGAAGACGTCGCGGAAGATGGCCCACAGGAACTGGGCCTGGGGATGCTCGCTGGCCCGCAGTTGGGCGAAGCGCCGCGCGGGGTCCTTGTCCTTGAGAATGGCCAGGACTTCGGGGGCGGCCCCGCCCGTGCTGGGCCGGTAGGCCTGGGAGGCGAGGTCGAGCACGGTGATGGTCTTGCCATCCTTGCGGAAGATCCCGCCCCGGGTCTTCTGCCCGAGGGCGCCCTGGGCGATGAGCGCCTGCAGCCAATCCGGGCTGCGATAGTAGGGGTGCCAGGGATCGCCAGGCAGGGTGGCCTGCATGGTGTGGATCACATGGGCCAGGGTGTCGAGGCCGACTACATCGGCGGTGCGGAAGGTCGCGCTCTTGGGGCGTCCGATGAGGGGGCCGGTGAGGGCGTCCACCTCGTCGAATCCCAGGCCCATCCGAGCGGTATGGTGCATTACCGCCAGAATGGAAAAGACGCCCACCCGGTTGGCGACGAAGTTGGGCGTGTCCAGCGCCCGCACGATGTTCTTGCCCAAGCAGGTGGTGAGCCAGGTTTCCAGGGCGTCGATCATCGCCGGGTCGGTGGTGGGAGTTGGGATCAACTCCACCAGGGCCATGTAGCGGGGGGGATTAAAGAAGTGGAGTCCGGTAAAACGGCCCCGCTGCGCTTCCGGCATGCCCAGCGACAGGTCGTGGATGGACAGGCCGGAAGTGTTGGTGGCAAAGATGGCGTGGGGGGCCAGGGCGGGGGCGACCTTGGAATAGAGATCGAGCTTCCACTCCATTTTCTCGGCGATCGCTTCGATCACCAGGTCACATTCGGCGAGCTTGGCGAGATCGGTGCCGTAGTTGCCCAGTTCGATCAGCGCGGCGGTCTCGGGGGTGGCCAAGGGGGCGGGCTCCAGCTTCCTAAGGGCATCCACCGCTTTGCGTGGGATGGCATTGGGGTCCTCGGGGGGACCGGGGAGGTCGAACAGGATCACCGGCACCCGGGCGTTGGCACAGTGGGCGGCGATCTGCGCCCCCATGACGCCGGCGCCGAGGACCGCCACCTTGCGAATGATCAAACGGCTCATCTGTGTCTCCTTTCCGGCACGGCGCGACGGGTGCGCGAGGTCAGCGCGACGCGGACCCGGGCGCCGGGTTTGTTTTGAACAACTGTTCAAATCCTATCACAAGCCTCACCTCGCGCAAGGTCCGGCGCTTGTCCCGGGGGCGCCTGGAATCCGGCCACGATGAAGGGGCGCAGGCGGGCAAGGATGCGCCCGGGATTCCCCGCGTCGGCAAGCCCGTAGGCGCAGGTGATCTGCAGTGCATCCTTCCCCGCCATCACATAGGCCACGATCCCGACAAAGAAGTACATCCGCCACAGCACGTCCTCCTCGCTCAATTCGGGCAGGGCCAGCAGGAAGGCCCGCTTGTAGCGCTCGATGGTGTCCTGATACTCGGCGGGGAAGAACGCCTCGCCGCCGTTACCGGGTTCGTAGAATGCCTGGCCGATGAGCTGCTTGAACACTGTGCCGGACAGGTTCTCCCGCCGGGTGAGCCGCAGTGCGGTGGAGATGAAGGCGTCCACCAGGACCTCCACCGCGAGGGGGGCGCCGTCGGCCTGGGCCTCCAGCCGGTCCAGGTAGCCGACGCGAGGTTCGTCGGGCCGGTCCAGGGCTCGGGCGTAGATGGCTTCCATCAGCCCCTGCTTGGAGCCGAAGTGGTAGTTCACGAGGGCCACCGGCACCCCAGCCTCCCGGGTGATCATGCGCACCGACGTGGCAGCGTAGCCGTGCTGGATGACCAGGCGCTCAGCGGCGTCGAGAATGCGGGAGCGGGTGTCGCTGCCGGCCTTGGGCGGGCGGGACATCGGACGAGGCCTCAGGCCGGGTGCCGGACGCCGGCAGCCACCCGCGGGGAGCGATCAGAACGCAAGGGAATATTGGCCGCCCAACAGCCAGACGCTCGAATCGTACTCCCCGGTGACCCGGCCCCGGCCGGCGGTGATCTGATCATTGTTGATGCCGGTCTTCGGAATCAGCAGGTAAGCCACGCCGAGATCGAAGCGGTTGCCGGGGATTGGGGTCCACTGCCCGCCGAAGGAGAACCAGGTTCGATTGCTGTCGGGCAGGGATACCAGGCGGGTACCTGGGTGACGCACGGGGGTCTGGTCGTATGCGACGCCAAACTTGAGCTTCCAGGCATCGTTCAGATGGTAATGGGCGCCCAGGGCGAAGCGCCAGGTGTCGCGAAAGTCGGAATCGAGGGTCTGCACCACCCCGCCGGGGATGCGGACGATATCGACCTTGGGAATGCTGCTCCAGCCGGTCCGGGAAACATCCCCCAACATTTCCCAGCGCGCGTCGATGCGCTGAACGACGCTGAGGATCCAGGTGTCCGGCAGCTCCACCTGGGCCTTGGCCGGCGCGTTGCTGAGGCTTGGGAAGGCCCCCGCCAGGGTGCCACGAAACTTGAGCTTGCCCTCCACTTCATGATCGACACTGCTCCGGTAGGACAGTCCGATCCGGGTGGCGGGGGAGGGCAGCCACAGCACCCCCGCATTCCACCCCCAGGCGTCGTTGTCAGCGTCGAAGGTGACGTAGGTCGAGGCCAAGGCACCATTGGCGATGGCGACCGCCCGCCGGTAATTGACATCCAGGCGCTGCCAGTTGGCGCCCAGCCCCACCGACCATTGATCGTTGATGCGCCAGGCGAGGGACGGATTCAGATTGAGGGTCCGCAACTCAAACTTCACGGCCTGGGCGGCGCCGACCCAGTCTGCGTCGTATTTGGTGACGAGGCCAAACGGTGCGGACACCCCCAGCCCTGCCGTCAGGCGACTACCGAGCGCCCAAGTCAGGTAGGCATTGGGCACCAGGGCCCAGGAGCCGGCATCGCCGCCGCTGCCCGAAAGAGGCCCCCCCAACGAGCCCTCGTTCTTCAACTCGAATCGGGGCCGCACGGCTGACAGTCCGAGGCTCACCTCCCGGGGCGCGAGCAGGGTCATCGCCGCCGGATTGAAAAACACCGTGCTGGCATTTTCTGCGACCGCCGCAGACCCGGCGTAGGCGCTGCCGATGCCGCTTGCGTTCTGCTCGAGCAACTGAAAGCCCGCCGCGTGGAGCGTGCCGGTGGCCAGAGCGGCCAGCAGGCCGGCAGCAAGATGTGGAGCGCGGTTCCGGGCCATGACGTGTCTCCTCATTCTCTCTTTTTGATTTGGGTGTTTCGTACGGCTACCGCTCGCCGATGGGGCGTTTGTTCCCGTCACGGTCGACGGCGACGTAGGTCAGTTGCGCTTCCGTCACTTTGACCATGACCGGGCACTCCGGGTTGCGTTCGGCAATGACCTCGACATCGACGGTCACCGAGGTGCGGCCGACTTTCACTACTTTCGCATAAAAACTGACCAAGTCGCCAACGGATACTGGCTGCTTGAAGGTGAAGGAATTGACCGCCACAGTGGCAACCCGCCCCCTGGCCAGGGTGCGGGCGGGAATCGACCCGGCAATATCGACTTGAGCCATGATCCAGCCGCCGAAGACGTCGCCAAAGGGATTGAGGTCCGCCGGCATGGGGACGATGCGCAGGGCAGGCTCCCCCTGGTCTGGCGTGACTTTTGGTAAATCGGACATATGCTAGGGTTCTCCGGTAGGAATCGTTGGGGCGGCCGCCCGGGTGGGCTGTGGCGTCATCGCCGGGCAATCATGAATAGGCGGCGAAACGGAAACAAGGTCCGACCGTCGTCCGTCTTGGGGTAGGCCGCGGCCACTCGCGCCCGGTATTCGGCTTCGAATTCAGCTTGCCAGGCGAGCGGCAGGGCTTCAAGGAGGGGCACCAGCAGGCTGGTGCGGGTCCAATCGGCCACCGGGTTCTCACCGTCGATCACTTGCAGATACTCGGTCTGCCAGATCTCGAGCTGGCCGCAAAGCGGCGCCAGCAGGGCGTAATAATCCTGTGGGGCAAGCAGCGGCTCGGGGCGCAGCAGCGGGGCGAGGCGCTCAGACCAGGGGCCGGCCGCGGCGGCGGCGTAGGCGCAGCGGTGGGACGGCGCGGCGAAGTTGTTTGGCATTTGCACCGCTAGGGTGCCGCCCGGGGCGAGATGCGCCACCAAGTCGCGGAACAGGCGAGGATGATCGTCCAGCCAGTGCAGGGCGGCATTGGAGAAAATCAGATCCTGGGGCTCGGCGGGGCGCCAGGCAGCGAGGTCGGCTTCAACCCAGGACAAAACGGGGAAATCCGCCGCAGCCCGGTCGAGCATGGGACGGGACTGATCGATTCCCGTGACTTCGGCGGTGGGCCAACGCTCGGCGAGCAGGGCCGTGATATGGCCGGGACCGCAGCCCAGGTCTGCGATCCGTTGTGGCTCCTGTGTCGGGATACGGGCCATCAACTCAAGCGCGGGGCGCAAACGCAGGTCGCCAAACGCCAGATATTGCTCGGGATTCCACGGCATGGGTGGCGAGGATGGGGTGGGCGGAAGGACCCCATCGTGCCACCGCGTGACCGTGATGAAAAGCGGGCGTCTCGTGATCGGCGGGGTTGCCACGAAGTCGGGATTCGGACGCTATGGTGTCTGAATTTTTTACAGCCTGCCCGGTTTATAACCTTTGGAATAGAGCGGGCGCGTGGAGGTAAGAATGTAAGATGTTGTATGAACTGCGAAAAGTGGATTTCTTGGACAGTTTGAATTGAACCTGGCGCGGCTAATGCTTGTCTTCCTTGCAGGGAGTTGTCCCCTGCCGATTGGAGTATGCATTGGTCCGCAAGTCCGCCTTTGATGTTGCCCGTCAGCCGATCGTGGATCGGTTGGGACGCAGCGTGGCTTACGAACTGCTTTTCCGTCATGATGGTGGAGGTCACGCCGAGGTGCGGGATTCCGCCGGGGCGTCGTCCCAGGTCATCTCACGCACTTTTCGCCAGATCGGCGCCGACACTGCCCTCGGGCGTAGTGCCGCCTTCATCAACTTCGACGAGGAGGGCTTATGGAGCCCGACTCTGGCCCGGCTTCCCCGGGAGCGGGTAGTCCTCGAGCTCCTCGAAACGCTGGAAGTCTCCGATCGGATTGTGCATCGCTGCGCCGATCTCAAGGCCCGTGGGTTCCGTCTCGCCCTGGATGACCTCACAGAGATTCCCGAGGGGGACGACCGGTTGTTGGCGCTGGCTGACGTGATCAAGGTGGACGTGCTGGCGCTGGACCCGGCCACCCTGGAGGCGCTGGTGGCTCGTCTTCGGGACTACCCGGCTAAGCTGCTGGCGGAAAAGGTGGATAGTCCGCAGCGGGCGAGCCACTGCCTGGATCTGGGATTCGATCTTTTGCAGGGGTATTGGCTCGGGGCGCCCGAGCGGCTGCGTGGCTGATGCGGGGGGTAGGTAATATCGGTGGGGTGACTGTGGCGGGCCGAGGGATTCGGGGATAATCCTGGCCGCGAACGAACATCCAGGAATCTTTCGATGCGCTACAGCGATCTGCGGGATTTCGTGGCTCAACTCGAAGCGCGGGGGGAACTCAAGCGGATCGTGGTGCCCGTGGATACCCATCTGGAGATGACCGAAGTCGCCGATCGGGTGCTGCGGGCCGGGGGGCCGGCCTTGCTTTTCGAGCGCCCCACCACCCGGGGGGCGCCGCAGTCCATGCCGGTGCTCGCCAATCTCTTCGGCACGCCGCAGCGGGTGGCCTTTGGGATGGGGGCGGATCAGGACTGGCGCAGCGCCTTGCGAGAGGTGGGCCGCGTCCTGGCTTACCTGAAGGAGCCAGAGCCCCCTCGGGGCCTGAAGGATGCGTGGGAGAAGCTGCCGCTGGTGAAGCAGATTTTCGCCATGGCGCCCAAGGTGGTGGGTTCCGCGCCCTGCCATGAGGTGGTGTGGGAAGGGGCCGACGTCGATTTGGCACGTTTGCCGATTCAGCATTGCTGGCCGGGGGACGTGGCGCCGCTTATCACCTGGGGGTTGGTCGTGACCCGGGGGCCCCACAAGAAGCGCCAGAATTTGGGCATCTACCGGCAGCAGGTCATCGGGCGCAACAAGGTCATCATGCGCTGGCTGGCCCATCGCGGCGGAGCCCTCGATTTCCGTGACCATGGGCAGGCCCATCCCGGTCAACCGTTTCCGGTGGCGGTGGTGCTGGGTTGCGATCCGGCCACCATCCTGGGGGCGGTGACGCCGGTTCCCGACACCCTGTCGGAGTATCAGTTCGCCGGGCTGCTGCGGGGCGGGCGGACCGAACTGACAGCGTGCTTGGGGTCGGACCTGCAGGTGCCGGCAAGGGCCGAGATCGTCCTTGAGGGGGTGATTCATCCCGGGGAAACCGCCCTGGAGGGGCCTTACGGGGACCACACCGGCTATTACAATGAACAGGCGGAATTCCCGGTGTTGACCATCGAGCGGGTGACCCACCGCAAGGAGCCGATGTATCACTCCACCTACACCGGCAAGCCGCCGGACGAACCAGCGATGCTCGGGGTGGCGCTGAATGAAGTCTTCGTGCCGATCTTGCAGAAGCAATTTCCAGAGATCGCAGACTTCTATCTGCCGCCGGAGGGCTGCTCCTACCGCCTGGCGGTGGTGAGTATCCGCAAGCAGTATCCTGGTCACGCCAAGCGTGTGATGTTCGGCATCTGGAGCTTTCTGCGCCAGTTCATGTACACCAAGACCATCATCGTCGTGGACGACGATATCGATATTCGTGACTGGAAGGAGGTGATTTGGGCGATGACGACGCGGATGGATGCGATCCGCGATACGACTTTAGTAGACAATACCCCTATCGACTACCTTGATTTTGCCAGCCCGGTCGCCGGGCTGGGGTCCAAGATGGGGCTCGATGCGACCAACAAGTGGCCCGGAGAGACCACGCGCGAATGGGGTCGGCCGATCGTCATGGAGGCGACGGTGCGGCACCGGATCGATCAAATATGGGATCAGCTGGGGCTATGACCCCAGCGCACAGAGGAGAGGAGCATGCGCATGTTGGAATCTGAGGTTCTCGACGCGGAGCTGGTGTCCGCGTCCCCGCGGGACAGTCAGGTGGTCCTGACCCATGTGATTTACGGTCTCCACGCCTTCGCGGTGCTGTCGGGTGTCCTGACCTCCGCCACGGTGGTGGGAAGCTTCGTGTCCGGACTGCCTTCCATCGTTGCGGTGGTGTTGAACTACCTCAATCGGGATCAGGTGCGGGGAACCTGGCTGGAAAGCCATTTCCGTTGGCAGATCCGGACCTTCTGGTTTGCCGCGTTGTGGATCGTGGTGGCCCTGGTTCTGGTGTTTACCCTGGTGGGCATCCCCTTCGCCCTGGCGCTGGTCCTGGGGTCGGGCTTGTGGGTGATCTACCGCGTGGTGCGGGGTTGGTTGTTGCTCAAGGATCGTCGCCCGATGCCCATGCCGGGCTGATCGGGCCCGTGCGCCTGCCGCCCCTGACGGAAGGGCGCCTGCTGCGCCGCTATCAGCGTTTCCTCGCAGACGTTGCGCTGGCGGATGGATCGGTCGTTACCGCCCACTGCCCGAATACGGGGTCGATGCTGGGCTGCAAGGAGGCGGGAAGCCGTGTCTGGTTGTCCGCCGCCACCCGCCCAACGCGCAAGCTGCCCTGGACCTGGGAACTTGTCGAGGCCGCGCCGGGCGTCAAGGTCGGTATCCACACGGGGCGGACCAACGCCCTCGTTCGCGAGGCGCTGGGTAGCGGGCAGATTCCCTCCCTCCGGGGCTATCCCCGCCTTCGATCCGAGGTGGCGCTTGGCCCCGGGACCCGGATCGATTTTCTTCTCGAGGGCGGCGATCGGCCGCCCTGCTATCTGGAAGTCAAGAACGTGACCGCCGCGGTGGACGCCGGCGTTGCCCTGTTCCCCGACGCGGTGACGACGCGGGGGGCGCGGCACCTCGAGGTTCTGCAAAGGGAGGTAGCCAAGGGCGCCCGGGCCGCCCTGGTGTTTTGCGCCCAGCGGGGGGATGTGCGGGAGATCCGCCCCGCCGACGCGATCGACCCCCATTACGGTCGAAGGCTGCGGGAAGCGCTGGCGGCGGGTGTGGAGGTCTGGGGCCTGGGGGCGACGATCGGGTTGGATGAAATCAAGGTCGACCGGCTGGTGCCGATGGTGTATCCACCCATCGGGTGAAGCGACGATCCGGGAAAATGCAGCGCTTTCCCTGTCCGCTGACTGTCGTATGTGACGCCGCCCGGTAGCAACTATGATAAAGGGTTATGAACCCCACCCTCGAAGCCACTCTGGTTGCCCGCAAGACGGCGCTCATCTATCGCCATGCGATCTTGAGCCAAGTCCTTTCGAGCGCCAACGCGCTCATGTTGGCTTACTTGATGAAGGCGGCGTTCGGGATCGCCGCGGCGCCGGGTTGGGCCGGCATCGCGATCTCGGTGGCGATCGTGCGGATCGTGGTGGCCATTCGTTATCAGGCCGACGGGGCCCGGGCTGCCCGGGCTTCGATCTGGTGCCGACGATACGAGGTCGGGGCCTTGGTGTCCGGCCTCGTCTGGGGCGGGGCCTCCATCGCCTTCATTGCTGGACAGCCCGATAGCGCCCGCCTGTTCACCGCATTTGTGGTGGCCGGAACGGTGGCCGGGGCGGTGCCCATCCTTGCTCCGGTCCAGCGCGCTTTCGCGTTGTTCGCCGTGCCGGCCGTGGTGCCGGTGGCTCTGATTTCCCTTGTTGGGGCGACCACCCTGCTCCATGCGATGCTTGGGGTGATGGCAGTGCTCTTTCTCGGCGCCATGCTGCGCAGCGCGGGGGTCTTGCACGCAACGCTGGACGACGCATTGCGCCTCGAATTGGGCAAGGATGAAATGCTCGCCCGTCTTGAAGAGGCCCGCCTGCAGGCCGAGGCGGCTTCCCTCGCCAAAAGTCGCTTTCTCGCCAACATGAGCCATGAAATTCGCACGCCGATGAACGGCGTGCTCGGAATGGCCGAGCTCCTGAGCATGGGCAACCTCGATGCCGATCAGCAGCGCCAGCTCGCCACTCTGCGGGCCTCGGGGGAATCCCTGCTTGCCTTGATCAACGACGTCCTTGATCTTTCCAAGATCGAATCCGGGCGCCTCGAGCTGGCAGCGGATCCCATGGTCGTGGGCGACGTGCTCCGTCTGGCCATGGCGCCGGTCTCCGCCACCGCCCTGGCCAAGGGGCTCAGCATGCGCTGCCAGATCGACGAGGCAATTCCCGAGGCGGTCCTGGGCGACAATCTGCGTCTGTGCCAAGTGCTGACCAATCTGGTTGGAAACGCGGTGAAATTCACGGAGCGCGGCGAGGTAAGCGTGGCAGCGCGATTGCGGCCCTCCGCCGACGGGGCGGTGGCGATCGAGTTTTCGGTCCGTGACACGGGAATCGGCATCGATCCGGACAAGCTGCGGGAGATCTTCGAAGATTTCAGCCAGGCGGACAATTCGATCACCCGCCGATATGGCGGTACCGGATTGGGCCTCGCGATCAGTCGGCGCCTAGTGGCCAGAATGGGGGGCGAGCTGGCCGTCGAGAGCGAGCTGGGCGCGGGGAGCTGCTTCCATTTCAGCTTGGCTTTCGCATTGCCGCGCGACTAAGCAGAAGGGGCGCTTTGCCGTCAGGGTTGGGCGCCACCACTCCAGATCCAGGCGATCAGAGCGTCCTGGGCGGGTCGGCTGGCGGCGGCGTTGGGGTGCTGAGTAAACATCACTGCGGCATAGCGCCGACCGAATCGGTCCAGGACATAGCCGGCGACCGTGACCACGCCATCCAGACTGCCCGTCTTCAGGTGGGCGAAGCCGGCCGCGGGATCCCCCTTCAGGCGACGTCGGGCGGTACCATCGACCCCGGCAATGGGCAGGGCCGCCATGAATTCCGGCATGAAGGGGCGCCTCCAGGCCGCGATAAGGATTTCGCCGATCGTCGTGGCCCGAACGCGAGCGCTGCGGGACAGGCCCGATCCATTGTCGATCACGAGTCCAGCCGTATCGATGCCGGCTTGGCCGAGACTGGCTTGCACCGCACGGCGGGCCGCGTCGGCGACGGGTTCGCCCGGCAGTGCGACGTGGCGCCCCAGCGTGAGGAAAATCTGCCGGGCGATGACGTTGTTGGACCACTTGTTCATTTCGTGGATCACGTCCGCGAGAGGCGGCGATTTTTCCTCCAGCAGCAAAGCGGCGGTGGCAGGGGTCGTGCCGAAGCGAATCCGGCCCGTCACCCGGCCGCCCAGTTCTGCCCACAGCGCGCCCACCAGGGCCGGCGAAAATTGAGTCGGCGGCAGGGGGGCGAGATGCCATTCCTTGCGTTGGCAGTCGGTCCGCCACCGTCCGCGAAGGGTAAGCTGGACCTGGCCGGCGGCGCCCGGATCGACGGTCGCCGCGATGTCGTCGTCCCAATCCCCGCAGGGCCCGCGCTCCTGCCGCACTTCGTTCTTCAGGGTGACGCCCTCGAGGGGGGGGTCGAAGGCAACCGATGGCTGGTCGACCCCTGGGCGGGTGACGAAGGTCAGCCGAATCGCGTTGAAATTTAGGAGCAAGGCTGACGGACCGGCGTTGTACGGCCGGTCGCCACGACCATCGAAGGAAGAGGGGTCGTGGGGGGGCAGCGGAAAAAGACTGTCGTCCAGCACAAGATCGCCGACGATCTCTTTAATACCCAGCCCGCGCACCTGGCGCAACAGGCGGGACAGGCGGTCGTAGGTCAGTACCGGGTCGCCGCCGCCCACGAGGTACAGATCGCCCTCCAGTCGACCATTACCGCTGGGCGCGACGCTGCTGGCGACCCGGGTAGTCCAGGTGTAGGCCGGCCCGATAATATCCAATGCGGTCCACGCCGTGACGAGTTTCATTACCGAGGCTGGGTTCAACGGCTCCTCGGCCCGATACACCCAATTCGGACGGCTCGCATCCACGGGCTGAACCCAGATTGCCACCGAGTCCGGCGGCAGCCCGGCCTTCAACAAGGCGATCTTGATGGGCTCCGGCAAGGCTGGAGCCGCCTGGGAAACCCAGGGAAGGATGAGGGCGACGAAAATGGCGAAAACACGCATGCCGAAGGCGATCAGAAAGCGGTGGGACGCTTATAGCACGACACTTCCACGTTTCCGTGGCGCATGGCGCAGAACGTGAGTCGCCTCCTTCGGGGAGTCAGAATGAATGCGATACCATTCAATTTTCGCAAGCGGAGTGCCTGACTTTGATTCTGGTGACCGGTGGCGCCGGGTTTATCGGCGGAAATTTTGTGCTTGACTGGCTGGAGGCGGTCGGCGAGCCGATATTGAATCTGGATAAGCTGACGTATGCCGGAAACCTGGAGACTTTGGCGAGCCTGAAGCAGGACCAACGGCATGTGTTCGTCCAGGGGGATATTTGCGATCGCGGGTTGCTCGATCAGTTGTTGGCGGAATATCGGCCGAGGGCGATCATCCATTTCGCGGCGGAAAGCCATGTGGATCGTTCGATTCACGGCCCCGGGGAATTCATCCGAACCAACGTTGAAGGGACCTATGCCTTACTGGAGGCGGCCCGGGCATACTGGTCGAAGCTCGAGGACGCCGGCCGCGCGGCGTTTCGCTTTCATCATGTATCGACGGACGAGGTGTATGGATCCTTGGGGCCAAATGATCCCCCGTTTGCGGAGACCCATCCCTATGAGCCCAACAGCCCGTATTCCGCAAGCAAGGCTTCCTCGGATCACCTTGCGCGCGCCTGGCATCACACCTACGGTCTGCCGGTGGTGACGACGAATTGCTCGAATAACTATGGGCCCTACCATTTTCCGGAAAAGCTGATTCCCCTGATGATCGTCAATGCCCTGGCCGGTCGTCCGTTGCCGATCTATGGGGATGGTCGCAATGTGCGGGACTGGCTCTATGTTGGGGATCACTGTGCCGCGATTCGCGCCGTGCTGGCCGGCGGAAGGGAGGGTGAAACCTATAACGTCGGGGGTTGGAACGAGAAGCCCAATGTGGAGATCGTCCAGACGATCTGCACCCTACTCGATGAACTGCGGCCAGATCCCGCCGGACCCTATGCCCGTCTCATCACCTACGTGAAAGATCGGCCTGGCCACGACCGGCGGTATGCCATCGACGCCCGGAAGATCGAGCGGGAATTGGGATGGCGCCCCGCCGAAACCTTCGAGACCGGCATCCGCAAGACCGTGGAATGGTATCTGGCGAATCCAGGGTGGGTGGCCAATGTACAAAGTGGCGCCTACCGGGATTGGGTGGTCGTGAATTACACCGCAAGATGAATTGAGGACCATCGCATGACCATCACTCGAAAGGGCATCATTCTCGCGGGTGGATCGGGCACCCGGCTGCATCCGGCGACTTTGGCGGTGTCCAAGCAGCTGCTACCGATTTACGACAAGCCGATGATCTACTATCCACTCAGTACCCTGATGCTGGCCGGTATCCGCGACATCCTCGTCATCTCGACGCCCGCCGACACGCCGCGCTTTGAGCGACTCCTTGGGAACGGGAATCAGTGGGGAATTTCATTGTCGTATGCTGTACAGCCAAGTCCGGACGGCCTCGCCCAGGCGTTTGTGATTGGTGCTGAATTCCTCGGTAGCCATCCGAGTGCGCTCGTCCTCGGCGACAACCTCTTCTACGGTCACGACCTCGCCGGGGATTTGCGCGCCGCGGCCGCCCAAACTGAGGGGGCGACCGTGTTTGCATACCCAGTGCACGATCCGGAGCGCTATGGCGTGGTGGAGTTCGACGACACTGGCCGAGCTGTGAGCCTGGAAGAAAAGCCAACTCGCCCCAAGAGCCGCTATGCGGTGACCGGGCTCTATTTTTATGACAACCGAGTCGTCGAGGTTGCGCGTGCCCTCAAACCGAGCCCCCGGGGGGAGCTCGAGATCACTGATGTCAATCGTGAGTACCTTGCATGGGGTGCGCTGGACGTCCAGGTCATGGGGCGTGGTCACGCCTGGCTGGACACGGGAACCCACGAAAGCCTGCTTGAAGCCGGACAGTTCATTCAGACCATCGAAAAGCGCCAGGGCCTCAAAATTGCCTGCCCCGAGGAGATCGCCTGGCGTGCCGGCTGGATCGACAACGATGCTCTCGAGAAATTGGCTCAACCCTTGGCCAAGAACGGTTATGGCCAGTACTTAAAGCGAATTCTGGCGGAAAAGGTGTACTGATGCGGGTCATCCCGACCGCTTTGCCGGACCTCCTGGTTCTGGAGCCCAGGGTATTCGGAGATGCCCGGGGATTTTTCATGGAGAGCTGGAACGAGGCCGAGTTTCGGCAAGCGACCGCCGTGGCCCTGCCCTTCGTTCAGGACAATCACTCGCGATCGTCGCGGGGCGTGCTGCGGGGCCTGCACTACCAGATTGAAAATCCCCAGGGCAAATTGGTTCGCGTTGTGCGGGGGGCCGTCTTCGATGTCGCGGTGGACCTCCGGCGGTCGAGTTCGACCTTCGGCCGATGGTTCGGTGTCGATCTCAGCGAGGATAACCACCGTCAGCTCTGGGTGCCGCCGGGCTTCGGACATGGCTTTGTCGTCACTAGCGATTCTGCGGATTTCCTGTACAAGACGACCGATTATTACGCGCCCCAGCACGAGCGCTGTGTCTTGTGGTCCGATCCTGCCTTGGCGATCGCTTGGCCGCTGGACGGCCTGACGCCGCAGCTGTCCGACAAGGACCGCCGGGGGCGACTGCTCGCCGACGCCGAGGTGTTTCCGTGAAGCTCATGATTACGGGGGCCTCTGGTCAGGTCGGGTGGGAGCTGCGAAGAAGTCTGCTGCCCTTGGGTGAGGTCCTGGCCCTGGATCGGTCAGCCTGCGATCTCGCTCGGCCGGACACACTGTCTGCGCTTGTCGATAACGTGGCGCCGGACGTGATTGTGAATGCCGCTGCCTACACGGCCGTGGACCGAGCGGAGGATGAGGAGTCCCTCGCGACCCGTGTCAATGGCGAGGCGGTGGGCGTGCTGGCCCGCGCGGCGAAACGGCACGGCGCCCTCATGGTTCATTACTCCACTGATTACGTCTTCGACGGTCAAGGCGACGCGCCGCGGATTGAAACGGCGGCAGTCCATCCCATCAATGCCTACGGTCGGAGCAAGCTGGCTGGTGAGGTGGCATTGGTCGAGAGTGGGGCGGACGCCCTGACGCTGCGCACAAGTTGGGTGTATGCCGCGCGTGGGAAAAACTTCCTTCGGACGATGCTCCGTCTAGCGCAGGAGCGGGAGGAATTGCGGGTGGTGGCCGACCAATTTGGGGCGCCGACCTGGGCGCGCAATATTGCCGATGCGACGGCGCTTCTCGTCCTCCAGGCGATGAACGAGCGCAGGGTTGGCCAATTCCGCTCCGAGATTCTCCACCTCACCAATGGTGGTGTCACGACTTGGCACGGCTTTGCCACGGCCTTGATTGCCGAGGCGCGGCGCTTGCGTCCGGACCTCACCTTCAGGGTCACCCGCATTGTCCCAATTGAATCCCAGGACTATCCTCTTCCTGCGCCTCGGCCGGCCAACTCGCGGCTTGCGGGGGAACGGCTGTTCGCCCGCTATGGCTTGGTGCTCCCGCCCTGGGAGGTGGCCATGGCGCGGTGTCTGGAGGATTGGGCGGCGTTGTGATTGGAGTTGAGTTTTTTGCTCGGGATGCCGAGGACCTCGAGCATGAGATCGCCAAACTCGGTGTGGCGTTGAACCTCGACTGGTCCGACGCCGCCGCCCTGCGTGCGCTGGCCCGGGAGGCCCTGGTGGGTGGTGCGGCACACGTTCAGGATCTGCTCAGAAGTCCGGATTCGACCCTGCGTGCGAAGGGCGAGTTTTTCGCCATTGCGGTCATGATGCTGCGGGTCATGGAGGAAAGCGCCGAGGAGGGCTTCCTCACCCACGGGGGGCCGTGCTGGAAGGCATTCGGCCGGGCGCTGTATCAGGAATGGGCATTGCGGTCCGCTCCCAACGGGATGTCCGGGGCGAGCACTTCCGAATGAGCACCTACGCGGTCGGCGACATTCAGGGCTGTTTCGAACCCTTCCTGGCCTTGTTGGAGCGCATTCGCTTCGATCCTGAAAGGGACCGCCTCTGGCTGGCCGGGGACTTGGTCAATCGTGGCGCCCAGTCCCTCGAAACCCTGCGCTACGTGAGGGATCTCGGGGATCGGGCGGTGACCGTCCTGGGCAATCATGATCTCTACCTCCTGATGGTGGCCGAGGGGGCGGTGGCTTATCGGGGGCGGGACGACACCCTGGATCCGATCCTCAATGCGCCGGATCGGGATGATTTGCTGGCCTGGCTTCGCCAGCGTCCGCTTTGCCATGGCGAGGGGCACCATGTCATGGTCCACGCTGGCCTCCTGCCCGGCTGGCCGGTGGACAAGGCCTTGGCGCTGGCCCGTGAGGCCGAGGTGGCCCTTCAGGGCCCCGGTGGCGAGGATTTCATCCGTCACATGTGGGGAAGCCGGCCCACGGCCTGGACTGACGACCTCGCGGGCTGGGATCGGTTGCGGGTCATCATCAACGCCATGACCCGCATGCGTTTCTGCTCACCGGCCGGAGAAATGGAATTCGACACCAAGGGTGAAGTGGCGACTGCACCGGAGGGGTATCTGCCTTGGTTTGAGGTCCCAGGGCGGTCCAGTGCCGACCATACTGTGATCTTCGGCCATTGGTCGGCTCTGGGGCTAAAGGTGGAGCCGAACCTTCTCGCATTGGATTCCGGCTGCCTTTGGGGGCGGGAACTCACTGCTGTTCGCCTCGAAGATCGGGCCGTCTTCCAGGTGGCGTGTCACTGCGCGGGGCGTGGCGAACCGGTGCCCTCCTGACCCGCCGCTCCGTCAGGAGGGCAGGGGCAGCGGGCACTCTCCGCGATAGAGATCGGCCACGGTCTCTCGCTGACGAATGAGATGGACCTGGTTGCCATCGACCAGAACTTCTGCGGCGCGGGGACGGGTGTTGTAGTTCGAGCTCATGGCCATGCCGTAGGCGCCGGCGGAGAGAATGGCCAGATGGTCTCCAGGGGCTATCGCCAGTTCCCGGTCCTGAGCGAGGAAGTCGCCGCTCTCGCAGACCGGCCCCACCACGTCATATCGCTGGGGCGCAACAGATTGGCCCTGCACCGGCAGGATGTGGTGATAGGCATCGTAGAGGGCCGGACGGGTGAGGTCATTCATGGCTGCGTCGACCACGACGAAATTCCGCTCGTCGCCGTGCTTGAGATATTCCACCCGCGTCAGCAGGAGGCCCCCGTTACCGACGAGGGAGCGTCCTGGCTCAAAGCACAGGGACTCGCGCCGACCTTCGAACAGCGCCAGCAGGGGCGCCAGATAGGCGGACACCGATGGCGGGATTTCGTCCCGGTAGCGGATCCCTAGCCCACCGCCGAGGTCGACGTGTTCCAGATGGATGCCCTCAACGGCCAGCTCGTCCACCATCGACAGCACTTTCTGTGCGGCTTCGGCGATGGGGGATGGGTCTAGCAACTGGCTGCCGATGTGGCAGGCGATTCCGCGAATCTGGATATTCGGCAGCGATGCAGCACGCCGATACAGGGCTTTGGCTTCATCGAAGGCGACGCCAAACTTGCTGCTTTTGAGGCCGGTGGCGATGTATGGGTGGGTCTTTGGGTCCACGTCGGGATTGACCCGGAATGCGATCGGCGCCTTGCGGCCCATTTCGCCGGCAACGGCGTCGATGCGATCCAATTCGGCGGCGGATTCCACATTGAAGCAACGGATACCGGCTTCGAGGGCCTGGCGGATTTCGCCAACGGATTTGCCCACGCCAGAGAAAAGGACCTGGTCGGCCTGGCCGCCGGCTGCCAGAACCCGCGCCAATTCCCCGCCGGACACGATATCGAATCCGGCGCCCAGGCGCGCGAACAAACTCAGAATGCCGAGGTTCGAATTGGCTTTGACCGCATAGCAAATGCTGGCGCGATGGCTGGCCAGCGCTTGTTGGTAGTGCCGAAATGCCTCAGTCAGGATGGCACGGGAGTAGACATAAGTGGGTGTGCCGAAACGTGCAGCGATTTCGCCCAACGGGACGCCCTCAATCCAAAGCTGGCCGTCAGCCTGGTGCAATGCGGAGTCGGGATAGAGCGCGCTCATCGGCTCGGCGTACCCGGGTGGTTGCCGCTATTATTGGGCGCCGGAGAACCGTCGGGAAGCGTGAGCGGACCTTTGATGCCGCAGGCGGCGGCGCCCAAGGCGGCGCCGAGAAGGCAGAGCAGTCGAAGCAGGCGCATGGCGAAGGCAAAAACGCGAATGCTAACAGAAGGACATCCCATCATGGACGAAGCCGTATTCAACACCCTTGCAGAGGCGGAACTGGTCCGCATTGAAGCCCGGCTGGAAGCCTGTGGCGTGGATCTCGATTTGGAACAGAAAGCGGGGGGCGTTCTGGAAGTGGAGTTCGAAAATGGCTCCAAACTCATCATCAATCGCCATACCGCTGCCCGGGAGATCTGGGTGGCTGCTCGGTCGGGCGGCTTCCATTTCCGTCCCGAGGACGGAACGTGGCGGGCAGCGCGAGATGGCGCCGAGTTGTATGAGACCCTGTCTCGCCTCGTCGCGGATCAGGCCGGCGTGGCGAATGTCCGCGTCTGAGCTTCGAGCCTCATCCAAGACCCCCAGGCTCAGCGACCGAGGCCGGGGGATAAGCCGATGGAGCGCTCCACCACCGGGGCTCGTGACGGCGGGCGGGCGGGATTGACATTGGGAATGGGCTCGACGGGGGCCTCGGTGGGGGGGAATTCATCGATGCTCTCCGCCGGTGCGGAGGGGGGGAGGGCGGGCAGGTTTTCCTGGTAGATCAACTCCTGGCGGGGTGAGCCTTCCGGAGTGACGGCTATCAGCCCGCCCGGCATTTCGCGATGAATTTCCGGTTTGCCCTCGAGGGCGACGCGCATGTAATTGACCCAGATGGGTAATGCTGCGGCGCCCCCGGTTTCGCCCCGGCCCATATTGCGGGGTTGATCGAAGCCGATCCAGGCAACGCCGACCACTTCGGGATTGAAACCGCAGAACCAGGCGTCAAGATAATCGTTCGTGGTTCCGGTTTTCCCAGCGAGATCTCCGCGACCGAGGGCGAGGGCGCGGGTAGCGGTGCCGCGCCGGACGACGTCCTCCATCATTGATGTCATCAGGAAGGCGTTGCGCGGATCGAGAACCCGCGCGGCGCTCTCGTCGGCAATGGGGGGGTCGGTCCGGGCAACTACTTGGCCGTTGCCATCGATCACCTCCTTGATGATGTAGGGCTGGATCCGGAACCCGCCGTTGGCGAAGATCGCGTAGGCGGAGGCCATTTCCCAGGGGGTGGTCGATCCCGCGCCTAGAGCCATCGTCAGATAGGGTGGGTTGCGATCCGCCGCGAATCCGAATCGGGTGACGTAGTCCTGCGCGTAACGCGTGCCGATGCTTTGCAGGAGACGAATCGAGACCATGTTCTTCGATTTCGCCAGCGCCGTTCGCAAGGTCATAGGGCCGTCGTATTTGTTGTCGTAGTTCTTTGGCTCCCACGGTTGCCCGCCGGTGACCCCTGCCGGGAAGGAAAGTGGCGCGTCGTCCACCATGCTCAACGGGCTGTAACCGCGCTCCATTGCCGCGGAGTAAATGAAGGGCTTAAAGCTGGATCCTGGCTGCCGAAAGGCTTGGGTCACGTGGTTGAATTTGTTGCGCTGGAAATCGAACCCGCCCACCAAGGCTCGAACGGCGCCGTCCTTCGAGTCTAGGGCGATGAATGCGGATTCCACATCCGGAACCTGGACAATCTCCCAGCGGCCCTTGTCATCGTCGCGGACACGGACCACAGCGCCTCGGCGGATGCGTTTGTTGGGCGGGGCCTTTTCGCTGATCATCGGTTGGGCGAACCGCAAGCCCTCGCCGGTGATGCGTCGAATTTCGCCGTGACGATAGACCTGCACCTCGCGGGGCGAGGCCTGGAGGACCACCGCTGCCATCAGGTCGCCGTAATCGGGGACGTCAGCCAGTTGGTCGTCAAGTTGCTCGTCATTGTCCGCCGCCATCTCGACGTAGCTTTCCGGGCCGCGATATCCGTGGCGCCGGTCGTAATCCATCACGCCGCGGCGCAGGGCGTTGTAGGCGGCCTCCTGCTCGGCTTGGGTGACGGTGGTGATGATGCGAATGCCAGCCCGGTAGGTGTCGTCCTTGAACTGGGCCACGGCGATCTGGCGGGCCATCTCAGCGACATAATCCCCATGGAGGGGCTTTTCCCCCCTTGCGCCCGCCACCGTGCGCACCGGCTTGTCCATGGCCGCCTTGTAGGCGGCATCATCAATGAATTTCAGCTCATGCATCCGGCGCAGAACATACTGTTGGCGGATGGCGGCCCGTTTTGGATTGACCACCGGATTGTAGGCCGATGGCGCCTTGGGTAGCCCTGCGAGCATGGCCGCCTCGGGAACCGTCAGGTCCTTCAGGGGTTTTGCAAAATAGGCATCTGCCGCAGCCGCGAATCCGTAAGCCCGTTGCCCCAAATAAATTTGGTTGATGTAGATTTCCAAAATCTGATCTTTGGTCAGATTCCGCTCGATATTAAGGGCCAGAAGAATTTCGTAAAATTTTCGGCTCAGGGTTTTTTCCCGGGTGAGAAAAAAATTACGCGCCACCTGCATGGTGATGGTCGAAGCCCCCTGAGCCTTGCCACCCGACACAATGTTGGCGCCGGTAGCGCGAAGAATTCCAAGCAAATCCACGCCGGGGTGCTCGTAGAAGCGTTCATCCTCGGCGGCCAGGATGGCTTCGGTCAGGACTTTGGGTACGTCTGCAATGCGTACGAAGGACCGGCGCTCTTCACCATATTCACCGAGCAAGACGTTATCGGCGGTGTAAATCCGCAGCGGGATTTTCGGGCGATAGTCGGTGAGGACTTCCAAAGACGGCAAATTCGGCCAAACGACCGCTGCGATCGTGGCCAGCGCCAGGACGCCGACAAAACCAAGAATGGCAACAGGGTAGAGGACCCAACGCATGGACTGGCCTAAAGTTTCCCGAGTGGTGCCGATTATACGTTCGGATCATGCGCGGTAGCCGCCGCCCCTCGGGGAGGCCGCGAGGGGGCCGGGGCCCCTTCCGGGATCGCACAAGAAAACTACGAATGGCGCCCAAGTTCACGACAAGTAAGGATTGAAAGCGTGTTTGATCTGTCGCTCTTATCACGGAAGGCGCGCCCCCTGGTGGGTCTGGACGTTTCGTCGTCGTCCGTCAAGCTTTTGGAATTGGCGGGGGGCGAGGGCGAGGCGCTACGCGTCGAGCGCTACGTCATCGAACCCATGGCTCGCGAGGCGGTTGTGGACGGCAACATCGCCAATATGGATTTGGCGGTAGATGCCGTGCGACGGGCTTTGCGGCGATTCGGTGCCGGGGTAAAGGGCGTGGCCATGGCGTTGCCGGCTTCAGCCGTCATTACCAAACGCATCATGCTCCCCGGCGGACTCCGCGAAGAGGAGATGGAGGTTCAGGTCGAGTCGGAGGCCAACCAGTACATTCCGTTCGCCCTCGACGAGGTCAACCTGGATTTTCAGGTGCTTGGTGAGGCTGTGGGCGAAGATCAGGATGTTGAAGTGTTGATCGCGGCATCGAGAAAGGAAAAAGTCGAGGATCGAATTGCTTTGGCCGAGGCTGCGGGCCTAAAGGCCGAGGTGATGGACGTCGAATCTTTCGCCACCCAAAGTGCATTCGATCTCGTTGTTCATCAGATCCCCCAGGGTGGTAAGGATCGGATCATCGCCTTGGTCGACGTTGGCGCGACCATGACCCGAGTCACTGTTTTTCTGAATGGCAATGAGGTCTATACGCGCGAACAGGTCTTTGGGGGCAATCAGCTGACGCTGGATATTGCTCGACTCTATGGAATGAGCGTGGAAGAGGCAGAGGCGGCAAAGCGAAACAACAGCTTGCCGGATAACTTTGGCACTGAACTTCAGCGCCCCTTTGCGGATAGCCTGGCTTTGGAAATTTCCCGGGTCCTGCAGTTCTTTTTTACATCGACCCAATATAACCAAGTCGATCAGATTGTAATGGCCGGCGGGTGCGCCGTAATTCCCGGCTTGGCGGACGTCGTGAAAAGTCGAACCCAAATCGAAACTCTGGTGGCAAACCCCTTCGGGGGAATGGCCGTTTCTTCCAAAGTGCGCCCGAAGGCGTTAGTTGCAGACGCCCCGGCTCTGATGGTGGCATGTGGGTTGGCAATGCGGAGAGTTGAAGCATGATTCGAATCAACTTACTGCCCCATCGCGAGCAGCGACGCAAAGAGCGCAGGCAACGTTTTTTTGCCTTGGTTGGGGCGTCAATTGGCCTGGGGCTGATTATCGGTCTCGTGGTGCATTTGGTGATTGGTGCTTATATCGATTCTCAGGATGCGAGGAATGAGGTTTTTAAAGCGGAAATTGCCAAGCTTGATAAGGATATTGCTGAAATCAAGCGATTGCGGGACCAGATCGATGCGCTCCTTGCGCGAAAAAAGGTGATTGAGTCCCTCCAGAGTAATCGCGCGGAGACCGTGCATATTTTCAATGAACTGGCTCGCTTGATGCCCGAAGGGGTGATGCTGAAATCGATCAAGCAGGATGGCCTCAAAGTCGAGTTGAGGGGCGCAGCGCAATCCAACGCTCGGGTATCCACTTTGATGCGTAACCTGGATGGATCGCCGCATCTCCAGGCCCCGCAGTTGGTCGAAATCAAAGCTGGAACTTGGGAAGGTAGAAGGGTAGGAGAATTCACCTTGAATATCTCTGTTGAGCGCCCGCAGGTTGCGGAGGCGGCCCCTGGGAAGAAAGCTCAGCCCGGAGGTGCGGCAAAATGAGCAAAAAGGAAGTAGGCGCTAGTAGTTTGAGTATCGATTTCAAGAGAATTGCGCGGGATTTCAAGGGACTCGATCCGAATGATCCTGGAGTCTGGCCCTTGGCTCCGCGTGTGGCCATACTCGTTTTTCTGCTGGTGGCGGTCGTTGCGGCGGCGTGGTGGTTTGACTGGCAGGATCAGGTGGACCTCCTTGCGCAGCGAGAGGCGGAAGAGCTCAAGTTGCGGGAGGAATGGAAAACCAAGAAGCACCAGGCAATCAATCTGGATGAATACCGTCAGCAGTTGGCGGAAATCGATCGGCAGTTCGGAGCGCTTCTGCGTCAGTTGCCGAATCGGACGGAAATGGAGTCGCTGCTTTCAGAGATCAATCAAGCGGGTCTCGGGCGGGGGTTGCAATTCGATTTGTTCAAGCCCGGCGGGGATGCCGTGAAGGATTTTTACGCTGAGATGCCTATTACAGTGACAATCCTAGGCACTTACCATGACTTGGGGTCGTTTGCGAGTGATATTTCCAAGATGCCCCGGATAGTGACCCTGAACAATATTGCTTTGGATAGTGCCAAGGATGGAATTATCAAGTTGAATGGAACGGCGACGACCTATCGCTATTTGGATGAGGAAGAGGTCGCCAAGAATCGTCAAGCCGCAAAGAAGGGTAAGTAACATGGCTATCAAATTTTGGAGCCTTATCCTTTCGACTGCGTTACTTGGCGCATGCTCCAGCCAGGAAGATGATGTCCACGCATGGATGGACCAGGAAGCGGCCGGTATGAAGGGGGGTGTGAAGCCACTTCCTCAAGTCCAGTCATTTCCGCCAGTGGATTACGATGCGGTTGCGCTCGTTCCACCGTTCGATCCGAATCGGTTAGCGGTGGACAAGAAGTCTGCGAGTAGTAATGGGCCGGATGTTAACCGCCGGCGCGAACCCCTAGAGTCTTTCCCCCTTGAGTCACTTAAATTGGTGGGGGTGATGGAAAAGGGGCGGGCGACTCATGCCGTAATCAAGGCGGGGAACAGCCTGTTTCAGGCCCGAGTTGGGAACTATATGGGACAGAATTTTGGTTTGGTCACCAAGATTACCGAGTCGGAAGTCACTCTTCGGGAACTGGTCGAGGATTTGAACGGCGAATGGACAGAACGGACAAGCTCGCTGCAATTGCAAGAGCAGGAGGCAAAAAAATGAAGTTGGGCTATTTTGTAGCAATGATGGCGGCGGTGGCGATTCCCTCGGGCATGGCGATACCGTCAAAGGCTCATGCGCAATCGCCTGGCGCCGTTCAAACCCAAATCTCAAATGCGATCCAAAGTCTTGACGTCAGTCAGCACGGCGGAGTCATCTATCTTCGCGTCGGAATGAAATCTCCGCCGTCCGTGGTCCCTGCGAGCTTTAGTATCGCCAATCCTGCTCGAATCGCGTTTGATTTTCCGTCGACAGGGAATGGGCTGGGTCGATCATTACAGTCAATCGAGGAAGGAGATCTCCGCAGCGCGAATATTGTGGAGGCTGGAGATCGGACCCGGTTAGTCCTGAATCTCGTGAAAGTGGTCCCCTACGAGACCCGCGTCGAGGGAAGCACTGTCGTCATCGCACTGAGCCCGACGTCACCGGCCGGCGCGGTGGCCGTGCCGACGAGCCAAGCTGGGCCGGTGTTTTCATCGCTGTCGTCGGCTAAAGCGGGCCCTGCGGTGGGTAGGAGCATCCGGGATATTGCGTTCCGTCGCGGCAAGGATGGCGAGGGACGCATCGTTGTGGACCTCGCATCTGCGGATACCGCGATCGATATCCAGCGTCGCGGCCCAAATCTGGTGGTGGATTTTCTTAAAACCTCTCTACCCGACCATCTGCGGAAAAAACTTGACGTGACGGATTTCGCAACCCCGGTGACTGGGGTTGCAATTCAATCCCAAGGAGAGAATGCCCGCCTCGTGGTGACACCCAATGGGCTTTGGGAGCACAACGCCTATCAGAGTGACAATCAATTTGTCCTCGAAGTCAAAAAGCTGGTTGAGGATCCGAATAAGCTGGTGCAAGGAAGTCGCGGCCAATTCCAGGGCGAAAAGCTTTCGCTCAATTTCCAGGACGTGGATGTCCGCTCGATTCTTCAGGTGATCGCGGACTTTACCAATTTCAACATCGTTACCAGTGAATCCGTGAAGGGAAGTCTGACCCTGCGGCTGAAGGACGTTCCTTGGGATCAAGCGCTGGAGATCATCCTGCAGGCTAAAGGGCTGGATAAGCGGAAGAATGGAAATGTAATCTGGATCGCTCCGCGGGATGAATTGGCAGCGCGCGAGAAACTGCAGCTTGAATCTCTTGCACAGATTGGGGATTTGGAACCGCTTCAGACCGAAAGCTTCCAGATTAATTATCACAAAGCCAAGGAAATAGCCGAATTCGTCAAGACCAAGGACCAAAGCATTTTGTCCAAACGGGGAAGTGCCAATTTCGACGAGCGCAGCAACAAGGTGTTTGTGACCGACGTCCCAAGCCGCCTCGATGATCTGAGAAAATTGATTGGCGAAATTGATATTGCGCCCCGTCAGGTATTGATCGAATCACGAATCGTCGAGGCGGATAAGGGGTTCGCACGGGATCTTGGTGTCAAGATGGGCTTCAACAAATATACGGTCAATGGGGCCGCGCCTGGCGGCGGGCGTGTCTTGTTCGGCGGGACGAATTACGCCACTCAGTTTGGGACCGGCCAGGTTTATGTCAAACCTGGTGCTGGGACGAGCGACCTAAACGGTGATGGTCTGGATGACACTGACTATGGCAGCAAGCTGCCGACGTTGGACGATTTCTCCAATATCAATTTCCCGGCCAGCCCTTCGACCGGAACGCCGGCTACCCTTGCATTGACCCTGTTTAACAAGGCAGCCACTCGTTTCCTAAACCTGGAACTTAGTGCGCTAGAGGTGGATAACCGCGGTCGGGTGGTGTCCAGCCCCCGGGTCATGACGGCCAACCAGGTTGAGGCGCTCATCGAGCAGGGCACTGAGATTCCTTACCAGGAAGCGTCCAGTTCTGGCGCCACCTCGGTGAAATTCAAAAAGGCGGTGATGTCATTGAAAGTGAAACCCCAGATTACCCCGGACGGCCGCGTGCAACTCTTTGTTGAGATCAACAAAGACAAGCCCGGTGCAACCACGGCAGGTGGGGTGGCGATCGACACGAAGAAGGTGAAGACCGAGGTATTGGTGGATAATGGGGGCACAGTCGTGATCGGGGGGATCTACGAGGAGACGGAAACCAACTCCGTCAATCAGGTTCCCTTGCTCGGAGATCTACCGGTGGTCGGCCATTTGTTCAAGTCCACCCAGAAGATCTCGAATCGTAAGGAGTTGATGGTATTCATTACGCCTCGAATCATCTCGGATGCGCTGACACTGCGTTAGATCCTCCCAAAGCCGATTCAACTGAAGCAGGGCCGGCGCATGGCGCCGGCTTTGCGCTTTCTTGCCCACGCATCGTCCTTGTTGGAATGATGGGGGCGGGCAAGACGACGGTGGGGCGGGAACTCGCCAAACGGCTCGGTTTCCGCTTTCTCGATTGCGACCATGAAATTGAGGCGCGGACCGGAGTCAAGATTCCGACAATTTTTGAAATTGAGGGAGAAGAGGGTTTCCGACGCCGGGAATCCCTCACCCTCGAAGAGTTGACGCGGGAGGCCTCAGTTGTCCTCGCAACGGGGGGTGGAGCAGTTTTGCGTCCTGCCAATCGGGCGATGTTGCGGGAGCGCGGGGTCGTCGTTTATCTCGATGTACCACCACAGATTCTCTGGGAGCGGACCCGTCACGATCGGAATCGGCCTCTGCTTCAGTGCGAGAATCCTAAGGCCAAGATCGAAGGCCTTTACCGTGAGCGAGCGCCTTTTTATCGAGAAGTGGCCCATTTGATCATCCAGGGGGGCAGGGGTAACCCCGGGGTGATGACCAAAATGGTTGAGCGGGAGTTGCTGGCAAGATGCAAACCTTGAATGTTGCGCTTGGAGAGCGCGGCTATCCGATCCATATCGGTCCCGGCCTGCTGGCTCGAACGGATTTGTTGGCTCCGGTCGTTCGAGCCCGCAAGGCCGCCATCGTCACCAACGAAACCGTGGCGCCACTCTATCTGGAGCGGGTGAATCAAAGTCTGGGCGCGGCGGGAATCTCTGCAACGGCCATCGTCTTGCCTGATGGCGAGTCCTTCAAGAACTGGGAAACTTTGAATCGCATTTTCGATGGCCTGCTGTTAGAACGGTGCGATCGTCGAACGCCGCTCATCGCCTTGGGGGGAGGGGTGGTGGGTGACATGGCCGGCTTCGCTGCCGCGACCTACCAGCGAGGGGTGCCGTTCATTCAGATACCCACGACCTTGCTTTCTCAGGTGGACTCGTCGGTGGGGGGAAAGACCGCAATCAATCACCCCCTTGGCAAGAACATGATCGGCGCTTTTTACCAGCCTAAACTGGTGTTGGCGGACACTGACACCTTGGCGACGCTTCCGGATCAGGAGTTACGTGCCGGGCTGGCCGAGGTCATCAAGTACGGGTTGATTCGCGATCCCGAATTCTTTGTCTGGATCGAAGAGAATATCGACGCGCTGCTCGCACGGGCGCCCGAGGCCCTCGCTTATGCCATCCATCGCTCCTGTCGAAACAAGGCCGAGGTTGTTGCAGCAGACGAGACCGAGCAGGGCGAGCGTGCTTTGCTCAATCTTGGCCACACATTCGGCCATGCCATCGAAGCCGGGCTGGGGTTTGGCGCCTGGCTGCATGGCGAGGCGGTGGCGGCCGGTACCGCCATCGCGGCGGAATTGTCTTGCCGCCTGGGGTGGCTCGACGAAGCGGATGTGCGGCGTATCCGCCGCTTGCTGGAGCGGGCAGGACTGCCGGTCGTGGCGCCGGATCTCGGTGTCGATCGTTATCTGTCCTTGATGTCCCACGACAAAAAGGTCGAGGATGGCCGGCTTAGATTGATACTGCTGCGCCGGATCGGCCAGGCCGTGATTTTCGACCAGGCGCCGACGGCGACCATCAGCGACGCTATTTTAGCGACTTGCCGATGACCATCGAGTTGGCCGAATATGCGGTTCGGGAGGCGGGTTCCCGCGGCCGCGTTCAAGCCGAGCCGTCTTCTTTCCCCCGGGGGGAGTTCCAGCGCGATCGAGATCGCATCGTCCACTCGACGGCGTTTCGGCGGCTGGAATACAAGACCCAGGTGTTCGTGAATCACGAAGGGGATCTCTTCCGAACTCGCCTCACCCACTCCATCGAAGTGGCCCAGATTTCCCGCGGGATCGCCCGCGCCCTCAGGCTCAACGAAGATTTGGCAGAAGCCATCGCCCTGGCCCACGATCTCGGTCATACCCCATTTGGCCACGCAGGACAGGATGCCCTCAACGATTGCATGAAGGCCTACGGCGGTTTTGAGCACAACCTCCAGTCCCTGCGCACAGTGGATGTTCTAGAGGAGCACTACGCCGAGTTTGATGGGCTCAACCTGATGTGGGAGACCCGCGAGGGCATCCTCAAACATTGCTCGCCGAGCCATGCGGCGACCCTCGGGGATCTGGGGCAGAGATTCCTCGAACGCACCCAACCGTCTCTCGAAGCCCAATTGGCCAATCTTGCCGACGAGATTGCCTACAACAATCATGATATTGACGATGGTCTGCGCTCTGGCTTGCTATCCCTCGAGCAACTCGATTCGGTCGAGATTTTTCATGCCCAGCGCCGGATCGTAGAGGCGGCCTATCCGGGGCTGGGCGGGCGTCGCCTGATCCATGAAACAATCCGGCGGATGATCAACCAGATGGTGCTCGATCTGGTCCGTCAGACCGAGGCCAACATTCAGAGCCAAGGCATCCGGAGCCTTGACGACGTTCGAAGTGGCGGACGCCTCGTGGCCTTCAGCAGGCCATTGCAGCCACAGTTGCAGGCGCTGAAGAAATTTTTACGGGAGCACCTTTACTGGCATTACCAGGTGCTGCGCATGGCCGATAAAGCCAAGCGGATCGTGCGCGCCCTTTTTGACGCGTTCATGGAAAATCCTCGCCTTCTCCCGCCCCAATACTTCGCCCGTTGCAACGATGACAAACCGCGTGCCATCGCCGATTACATTGCCGGGATGACCGACCGCTACGCGGTCAGGGAACACCGCAGAATCTTTGCGGTTGACGAAATTCATTGAACATCATGACTTTAGTGCGGCGCAAAAAAACCTTGTAAGGGCAAGGCGCGATCGGTATATTTGGTTTTCGCCCATAAAGTTGCAGCCGCTTCGCTGAATGCGCTGCGTCGAGCCGGAGTGCCAGCGCGCCCGGCTTTTTTGACGTCCGTCGGGATCCTTCCGGCGGAACTTTGCGCAGGCCGGGCTTCCGCCTGCGCTGGACTTGAGCTGTGTCGAGGAACAACGAGATGGATCTCCCCCACAAGCAGGGCCTTTACGACCCGGCCAATGAACATGACGCCTGCGGCGTTGGCTTCATTGCCCACATCAAGGGAAAAAAGAGTCACGAAATCATTACCCAAGGGTTGGAGATCCTAAAAAATCTCGACCATCGGGGCGCGGTGGGTGCGGATGCCTTGCAGGGGGATGGCGCCGGATTGCTGTGCCAGATTCCGGATGCCCTCTATCGTGAGGAAATGGCCGCCCAGGGGGTCACGCTCCCACGCAACGGCGAGTACGGCGTCGGGATGGTGTTCCTGCCCCAGGAGCACGCATCGCGCCTTGCCTGCGAGGAGGCCATCGACCGTTCCATCAAGGCCGAGGGACAGGTCGTCCTGGGTTGGCGGGACGTGCCGGTCAATGCCAGCATGCCCATGTCCCCGGCGGTACGGGCCAAGGAACCGCGGATCCGTCAGGTATTCATCGGTCGCGGTCCGGATGTCATGGTCACGGAAGCTCTGGAGCGCAAGCTTTACGTCATCCGGCGGCGTGCCGCGAACGCCATCAACGGCCTGCAACTCAAGCACGGGCAGGCGTTTTACGTGGTTTCCATGTCGGCGCGCACGGTCGTCTACAAGGGCCTCCTGCTCGCCAACCAGGTGGGCGAATACTACCGGGATCTGGTGGATCCCCGGGCCGTGTCGGCTCTGGCCTTGGTGCATCAGCGCTTCTCCACGAATACCTTTCCCAAGTGGAACCTGTCTCATCCGTTCCGCTTCATCGCCCATAACGGCGAGATCAATACCGTCCGGGGCAACTACAACTGGATGCGGGCCCGTGAGAAGGGCGTCCATTCGCCGCTTCTGGGCGCCGATTTGGAAAAGATCTGGCCCCTGATCTACCCCAACCAGTCCGACTCCGCCGCCTTCGACAACGCCCTCGAATTGCTGGTCATGAGCGGTTATTCCATGGCCCACGCGGTCATGATGATGATTCCCGAAGCCTGGGAATCCCATACCCTCATGGACGACAAGCGGCGTGCGTTCTACGAGTACCACGCGGCGATGATGGAGCCCTGGGATGGCCCGGCGGCGGTGGCCTTCACCGATGGTCGCCAGATCGGCGCGACCCTCGACCGCAATGGACTGCGCCCAGCGCGCTACCTCGTGACCGATGACGACTTGGTGGTCATGGCCTCGGAATCCGGCGTGCTGCCGATTCCCGACAGCAAGATCGTCAAAAAGTGGCGTCTCCAGCCGGGCAAGATGTTCCTGATCGACATGGAGCAGGGCCGCATCATCGGCGACAAGGAATTGAAAGATACCTTGGCCTCAGCCAAGCCGTATTCCGACTGGCTGCGCCGTATCAACATCAAGCTCGACGGGCTCGACGTGCCCCCGGACGCCGCGGCGCCCAAGTGCGCGGCGCCGCTCCTAGACCGTCAGCAGTCCTTCGGCTTCACCCAGGAAGACATCAAGTTCATCCTCGAGCCGATGGGCAAGACGGGCGAGGAGGGCACCGGCTCCATGGGCAACGATTCGCCCCTGGCGGTGCTGTCCGGCAAGGAAAAGCCCCTCTTCAACTACTTCCGCCAGTTGTTCGCCCAGGTCACCAACCCGCCGATCGACCCGATCCGCGAGCAGTTGGTGATGTCTCTGGTGTCCTTCATCGGTCCCAAGCCCAACCTGCTGGAAATCAACGAGATCAACCCGCCCTACCGTCTCGAGGTCACCCAGCCGGTGCTGACTTATTCGGACATGGCGAAGATCCGGCAGATCGCCCGATACACGGACAACAAATTCCGCTCGGCCGAACTCGACGTTTGCTACCCCGTTTCCTGGGGCAAGGAAGGGGTCGAAGCTCGGTTGGCCTCTCTTTGTGCTGAGGCTGAGGAGGCTGTGCGCCTCGGCTACAACATCCTCATCGTCTCCGACCGCAAGGTGGACGCCAACAACGTGGCCATGCCTGCGGTACTCGCCAGTTCCGCCGTCCATCAGCACTTGGTGAACAAAGGCCTGCGTACCCGCACGGGACTGGTTCTGGAAACTGGCTCGGTGCGCGAAGTTCACCACTTCGCGGTGCTCGCCGGCTATGGCGCAGAGGCAGTCCATCCCTACCTGGCTCTGGAAAGCCTGGAAGCGATGGCCCCGGATGCCGAGACGGGTGAGAAGTACATCAAGCACTTCGTCAAGGCGGTCGGCAAGGGGCTCATGAAGGTCATGTCCAAGATGGGCATCTCCACCTACATGTCCTATACCGGAGCCCAGATTTTCGAAGCAGTAGGCTTGCAACAGGCCTTTGTCGATCGCTACTTCACCGGCACCACGAGCCAGGTAGAGGGGATCGGTGTGTTCGAGGTCATGGAGGAAGCCATTCGCCTCCACAAGAAGGCCTTCAGTGCCGACCCGGTTCTCGCCAACATGCTCGATGCGGGCGGAGAGTACGCGTTCCGGATTCGCGGCGAAGAGCACATGTGGACGCCCGACGCCATCGCCAAACTCCAGCACTCCACCCGGGCCAACAAGGTGGAAACCTTCAGGGAGTATGCGCGGATCATCAACGATCAGACCAAGCGGCACATGACGCTGCGCGGGCTATTTGACTTTAAGTTCGCCGCCGACGCCGTCCCGGTCGAGGAAGTCGAGCCCGCCAAGGAGATCGTCAAGCGTTTCGCCACCGGCGCCATGTCGCTCGGCTCGATTTCCACCGAAGCCCACACCACCCTGGCGATCGCCATGAACCGGATCGGCGGCAAGTCGAATACCGGTGAAGGTGGCGAGGACCCGATGCGCTTCAAACCCATCGCCGAGTCGATCAAGCTTTCGCAGTTGATTGGTGAAGGCCGTATTGAGCGGGATCTCGACCTCAAGGCGGGGGACAGCCTCCGTTCGGCCATCAAGCAGGTGGCGTCAGGACGGTTCGGTGTCACCACCGAATACCTCGTCAATGCCGACCAGATCCAGATCAAGATGGCTCAGGGCGCCAAGCCTGGCGAGGGCGGGCAGTTGCCGGGGCACAAGGTTTCCGAATACATCGGCTACCTGCGTCACTCGGTGCCCGGCGTTGGCCTCATTTCCCCGCCTCCGCACCACGACATTTACTCGATCGAGGATCTGGCGCAGCTCATCCACGACCTCAAAAATGCCAACCCGGCGGCGGATGTGTCCGTCAAGCTGGTCTCGGAAATCGGGGTCGGCACCGTTGCGGCCGGTGTGGCCAAGGCCAAGGCCGACCACGTAGTGGTTGCCGGCCACGATGGCGGTACCGGCGCGTCGCCCTGGTCTTCAATCAAGCACGCTGGTAGCCCATGGGAACTCGGCCTTGCCGAAACCCAGCAGACCCTGGTCTTGAATCGCCTGCGTTCCCGGATCCGCGTCCAGGTCGACGGTCAGATGAAGACCGGGCGCGACGTCGTGATCGGCGCGCTCCTGGGGGCCGACGAGTTCGGTTTCGCCACCGCGCCGTTGGTGGTGGAAGGCTGCATCATGATGCGCAAGTGCCACCTCAACACCTGCCCGGTGGGCGTGGCCACCCAGGACCCGGTGCTGCGGAAGAAATTCTCCGGCCAGCCCGAGCACGTTGTGAACTTCTTCTTCTTCATTGCCGAGGAAGTGCGCGAATACATGGCCAAGCTGGGGATTCGCAAGTTCGATGACCTCATCGGCCGTTCGGACCTCCTGGACATGCGGGCGGGCGTCGAGCACTGGAAGGCACGTGGTCTGGATTTTGGCCGTGTCTTCTATCAGCCCGAGGTGCCGGCTTCGGTGGGCCGTTTCCACACCGAAGTGCAGGATCATGGACTGGGCAAGGCCCTGGACAACGAGTTGATCGCGCTGGCCCAGCCGGCCCTGGAAAAGGGAGAAAAGGTCAACATCGAGCTGCCGGTGCGCAACGTCAATCGGACCGTGGGTTCCATGTTGTCCGGCGAAGTGGCCAAGCGTTACGGCCATGCCGGGCTACCGGACGACACGATCCACATTCATCTCTCCGGTACGGCCGGGCAGAGCTTTGCCGCCTTCCTGGCGCGGGGCGTCACCCTGGATCTATCCGGCGAGGGCAATGACTACGTCGGCAAAGGCCTATCTGGCGGTCGCGTCATCGTTCGTCCCAACGACGAATTCCGTGGTGAAACGGCGAGCAACATCATCATCGGCAACACCGTGTTGTACGGCGCCACCGAGGGCGAGGCCTATTTGGCCGGCGTCGGGGGCGAGCGCTTCGCGGTGCGAAACTCCGGGGCCACGGCGGTGGTGGAAGGGGTGGGTGACCACGGCTGCGAATACATGACCGGGGGAACCGTGGTGGTGCTGGGCGAGACGGGGCGGAACTTCGCCGCCGGTATGTCGGGCGGGGTCGCCTACGTGCTGGATGACGACGGCACCTTTGCCTCCCGCTGCAACATGGCCCAGGTGGCCCTAGAGCCGGTGGCTGAGGAGCTTGAAGCGCGGATCGGTTCCGAATCCGGTGATGAACTGGAATCCCACGGCCGGGTGGCAATCAACCACCTTGAAATGGCCGACGAGGTCATCCTCAAGGGATTGATCGAACGCCACCTGCGGTTCACCGGCAGTCCCCGGGCCCGTGCGATTCTGGACGATTGGAGCGCCTATCGTTCCAAATTCGCCAAGGTCATGCCGCACGAATATCGTCGCGTCCTCGCCGAATTGGCGGCGCAGAAGCAGGATCAATTGGAGGCTGCGTAAGAATGGGTAAGCCCACAGGTTTTATTGAGTATGAGCGCCTGTCCGAGGCCTACGAAGGGGTTGAGGACCGGGTTAAGAACTACAAGGAGTTCGTCCTCCGCTTGTCGGACGAGGATGCGGCGGTCCAGGGGGCCCGTTGCATGGATTGTGGCATCCCGTTCTGCAACAACGGCTGTCCGGTAAACAACATCATTCCCGACTGGAATGACCTGGTTTACCGGGGGGGCTGGCAGTCGGCGATTGAAGTGCTGCACTCCACCAACAACTTCCCGGAATTTACGGGGCGGATTTGTCCGGCTCCGTGTGAAGAGGCCTGCACCCTCAATATCAACTCGGCCGCGGTGGGTATCAAGTCCATCGAGCGCGCCATCATCGACAAGGCCTGGGAGGAAGGGTGGGTCGCACCCCAGCCGCCCTCCGCCAAGACGGGCAAGAAGGTGGCCGTCGTGGGGTCCGGTCCGGCTGGATTGGCTGCGGCCCAGCAACTGGCCCGGGCGGGTCACACGGTGACGGTCTTCGAAAAGAACGACCGTGCGGGTGGCCTCTTGCGCTACGGCATCCCCGATTTCAAGCTCGAAAAGTGGCTCATCGATCGCCGCGTCGAACAGATGCAGGCGGAAGGGGTGGAGTTCCGTACCGGGGTTTATGTTGGTAATACCGACTTGCCCAAGGGCGTGAAGAACTACTGCAAGGAGCGCGTCAGTCCCCAGCAGCTGATGAACACCTTCGACGCCGTCGTGCTTGCCGCGGGCTCCGAAGTGCCGCGCGACCTGCCCGTGCCGGGTCGCAACCTCGATGGTGTGCATTTCGCCCTCGAATTCCTCATCCCGCAGAACAAGGCGGTGGCCGGCGATGCGCCGAATCCGATTTCTGCGGAGGGCAAGAATGTCGTGGTGATCGGCGGCGGTGACACCGGTTCTGACTGTGTCGGGACGTCCAACCGCCATGGTGCCAAGTCGATCATCCAGTTCGAACTTATGCCCCAACCTCCGGTGGAAGAGAACCGGCCGCTGACTTGGCCGTACTGGCCCATCAAGCTGCGGACCTCATCTTCCCACGAGGAGGGGTGTGACCGCGATTTCGCGGTGGCGACCAAGGAGTTCATCGGCGAAAACGGCAAGGTCAAGGCCCTCAAGGCCGTGCGGCTGACCTGGAAGGGCGGCAAGATGGCCGAAGTGCCGGATTCCGAGTTCGAGATTCCCGCGGATCTGGTGCTCTTCGCGATGGGATTCACCAATCCGGTGGCCTCGCTTCTCGAAGCATTTGGGGTCGAGAAGGATCCCCGTGGTAACGCCAAGGCCACCACGGATGGGACCGGCTGCTACGCCACCAATCTGCCCAAGGTGTTCGCGGCCGGCGATGTACGGCGTGGTCAATCCCTCGTGGTGTGGGCCATCCGCGAGGGCCGGCAGTGTGCCAGGGAAGTGGATGAATTCCTGATGGGGACCACCGTCTTGCCGCGCTGAGTTCCAGCGCCTTGCAATGATCGGGGGGCGGCCTGCGGGCCGCCCTCTTCATTTGGGGCGGTAGGGCGCGCCGCCCGCCGCGGGGGTGTCACCTCGATCTTTTTCCCGAAGTGGCTTCGAAGGTGGTGGGGGCCTGGGCGCCGGCGGGGGGCGATAGATCGGCGGGTGCACAACGCCGTGCCGCCGGAGTGGCACCAAGGTGCTGTCGTGCTCCCAGGGGTCATTTTCGCAATCGACGCCGTGATTGCCCTCGCATTCGGCGATCGCCGCCTTGCGGCGCGCGGCAGCCCGGTCGTCCTGACGCTCGCGCGCGGCCTTTTCATCGGCCAGGGCTTTTTCCAGGGATTCGATCCGGCGGTCGACGGCGGAGGGCTGCGGGGAGGAAGGGGACTGGGGGCCCGGTGGCGGGGCCGGCACTACGGACACTCCGGCGTCGCTCGTCAGGGGTTTTGCCGACCGGCCCGGCGGGGGCGTACTCCCGTAATTTACCACCCCCTTTTCATCCACCCACTTGTACACCTCGGCTCCGGAGCATGGTGCGTACAGGGTGAGGGGCAGCAGCACAAGCGCCCTTCGAATTGCGCAGTGGTGGAAAGCCATGACCATCGGCTCCGTCAAGCATTGAGCCCATTATCGCGTCGAATGCGTGCTCTGTTACTTCCCCGCCTCGCCACCCGCGTGTGGAAGTTGTCAGGCCGCGCGAAGCAGATGCTGGGTGTGGTCCGCGATGATCCATTCCTCGTTGGTCGGGATCACCGCCACGGCCACTGGGCTGCCGGCGGTCTCGATTCTTTGGGCGCCACGTGCGTTGGCCTGGAGATCGAGGGAGATTCCAAGCCAGGCCGAGAGCGCCCCTACCCGAGCGCGAATCTCCGGGGCATGTTCGCCAATGCCTCCGGTGAAGACGAGGGCATCGCAGCCCCCTGCCGCGGCCGCGAGGGATCCCAACTCCCGCGCGATGCGGTAACAAAACAACGCGATGGCCTCCTCGGCCTCCGGTGCTTCGGACGCGATGAGGTCCCGCATGTCCTGGCTGATGCCAGACACCCCGAGCAGGCCGGATTCCTTGTACAGGAGGCGGGTGAGCCGCGCGGCATCCCAGCCCTTGCTTTCCATGAGATAGAGGAGGACCCCCGGGTCGATGCTGCCGGTGCGGGTGCCCATCATCAAACCATCCACCGCCGTAAAGCCCATGGTCGAGGCTACGCTTGCCCCGTCACGCAGGGCGCACATGCTGGCCCCGTTGCCAAGATGGGCCACGATCACCGCACCGTGCGCCCGGTCGTCCAGGACGGCGGGGAGTCGGCGGGCGACGAACTCGTAAGACAAGCCATGAAAGCCGTAGCGTTTGATGCCCTCCCCCGACAGAGCTCGCGGCAGGGCGAACGCCTGGGCGACGGCAGGCTGGGTGCGGTGGAAGGCGGTATCGAAACAGGCGACCTGGGGCAGGCCAGGCATCATGTCTGCGAGAGTGCGGATGGCGCGAAGATTGTGCGGTTGGTGCAGAGGGGCGAGGGGGACGAAGGTGTCCAAGACCTCGAGGATCGCGGAATCGACGAGGAGGGGGGCGCTGTAGCGCTCGCCTCCGTGGACCACCCGGTGGCCGGCGGCGACGATGGTGAGGTCGGCTCGCTGGGCGGAGATCCAACTGAAAAGCTGACTCAGCGCCGCTCGGTGGGCACTACTTTGATCGGCGGCGCCGCCGTCGTTGATCGGCTGACTGATTCTTTGGCCGTCGGAACCGCGCGCGATCAGGCGCGGTTGGGCGCCGATGCCTTCCACTTGGCCGGACAGCGTCGGCGAATCTTCGAGCACACCCCCTTCCACGGAGAAGAGCGCGAACTTCAGGCTCGACGACCCGGCGTTGAGGGTCAGGATCGCGTTCATGACCGCATTGCGTCGCGCTTGCGATGGGCGATCAACTGGGCGATCGCACAGGAGGCCGTCCGGGCCTCGGCCGTATCGGCGCGGCTCGTCAGCACGATGGGCACCCGAGTCCCAAGCACGACCCCAGCCAGGACCGCGTTGGCGAGATACTCGAGCTGCTTGGCCACCATGTTGCCGGATTCGAGGTCCGGCACCACCAGAATGTCCGCCTGGCCGGCCACCGCGGAGCGGATGCCCTTGGTTTTTGCCGCCACGAGCGATACGGCATTATCGAAGGCCAGGGGGCCATCCAGGAGGCCGCCCTTGATCTGCCCCCGATCGGCCATCTTGCACAAGGCGGCCGCTTCGATCGTCGAGCGAATCTTGGGGGTGACGGTCTCCACTGCCGACAAAATGGCCACCTTGGGCTCGACCAGGCCCAGGACGTGGGCCAGATCGATGGCGTTCTGGATGATGTCGACCTTGTCTTCCAGCGTGGGCTCGATGTTGATCGCTGCGTCGGTGATGAGGAGGGGGTGGGGATAGGTGGGCACGTCGGCCAGGAAGATGTGGCTGATGCGCCGCCCCGTGCGTAAACCCGTCTCCTTGGCCACCACCGCGCTCATCAATTCGTCGGTATGAAGGGAGCCCTTCATGAGCGCTTCCACTTCGCCATTGCGCGCCATTCGCACCGCCTCCTCGGCGGCGGCGTGGCTGTGGGCGACATCGATGATGCGGATGCTGCCGAGATCAAAACCCTCTTCCTCGGCCACGGCCCGGATTTTGGCTTCCGGGCCGATCAGGAATGGCACCACCAGTCCGGCTTCGGCCGCCTGGAGGGGGCCGCGCAAGGATTCAACGTCGCAGGGGTGGGCCACGGCGATGGGGATCGGAGCCAGCCCGGAGGTGATGGAGACGAGGTGTTGGTAGCGCAACTCCTTGTCGGAAATGGTCACCTCCGGGAGGTTGACCCGTGGCCGCTTTACTTTTTCGGTGGGGGCCACGACTTCGGCGGTGCCGTCGATCACTTTCAGGCCGTCTTGATTGATGGCCAGGCAATCGAGGACGACATGGTGGTTGTGAGTGTATTTGGCCTTGCAAGTGACGGTAACCGTAAGCGTGTCGCCAATGGTCACTGGGCGCCAGAAAGTGAGGGTTTGCGACACATAGACCGTTCCCGGGCCGGGAAACTCGGTTCCCAGAATGGAGGAAATCAACGTGCTGCCCCACATGCTGTGGCCCACCACTTCGCGAAACTGGCCGGATCGGGCGAACTCGGGGTCCACATGAGTGGGGTTCACGTCCCCCGACATGGCGGCGAAGAGATGGATATCGTCCGGACGGAGCGTGCGGACCAACTGGGCCGTCTCGCCGATGGTGATTTCGTCGAAGGTGCGATTTTGGATGAACTGATGGACGGCTTGCTGCATGGTATTGCGGCCTCTGCATTGCAACATCTTCATATTACCAGCTGAGTATGATGATTTATGTGCTTGGCGGGAAATAAAATTTTGCATTGCAGCATAATTTCGGCCGATCGGTTTTGCCTCCGGGAATCCCGCACGAAGGGGGGCAGGGCCCCATGCTAGAATCCGCGCCACATTCAGACTGCATCGGAGTGGTGGTATGGAGGTGGTCGTTCTCGCTGCGGGGCAGGGCAAGCGGATGCGCTCGATTCTGCCCAAGGTGTTGCAGCCCCTGGCCGGGCGGCCGCTGTTGAGCCACGTGCTGACGACCGCCCGGGCGGTTGGGGCCGATCGCATCTGCGTGGTGTATGGGCACGGTGGCGAGGTGGTCCGGCAGGCCCTCGATGCGCCGGATTTGGCCTGGGCTTTACAGGAGCCGCAGTTGGGCACGGGGCATGCTGTCCTGCAGGCGCTGCCCCACCTGCAAGGCGAAGGCACCGTGCTGGTGTTATACGGTGACGTGCCGCTGATCGGTACGGCGACCCTCCAGCGCCTGGCCGCAGCGGCGGCGAGCGACCGGCTCGCCATCCTGACCGTCGAGTTGGCTGAGCCCTCCGGTTACGGACGCATCGTGCGGGACCCGGAGGGCCGTGTTCATCGCATCGTCGAAGAAAAGGACGCCACGCCGGCCGAGCGGGCCATTCGCGAGGTCAATACCGGCATCCTGGTGGCACCCCTGGCTCGCTTGCGGGATTGGCTGGGGCGGATCGGCAACAACAATGCCCAGCAGGAATACTATCTGACGGACATCATTGCCTTGGCGGTGGGCGACGGTGTCGAGGTGGTGGCGACCCACCCCGATACCGAGGTCGAAACCCTCGGCGTCAATAGCAAATCCCACCTTGCGCAGCTCGAGCGCCTGCACCAGCGTGCCATTGCACAACGACTGCTCGACGATGGCGTCACGCTGATTGATCCAACTCGAATCGACGTGCGGGGCGAGCTGATTTGTGGTCGCGACGTTGAGATCGACGTCAATTGCGTCTTTGAAGGGCGGGTCGAACTGGCTGATGGGGTGAAGATTGGCGCCAATGCCGTGATTCGCGAGGCTCGCCTGGGCCCGGGATCCCGCGTTGCCCCGTTTTCCCTGGTCGAAGGAAGCGAGGTCGGCGCCGACTGCGTGATCGGGCCCTATGCCCGGACCCGCCCTGGCACCGTCCTGCTCGACGAGGTGCATCTGGGGAACTTCGTCGAAGTCAAAAACAGCCGGATTGCGGGCCAATCCAAGGCCAATCACCTGGCGTATGTCGGGGATGCCGACGTGGGCGAAAGGGTGAACATCGGAGCCGGGACCATCACCTGCAACTACGATGGGGCGAACAAGTACCGCACGATCATCGAGGACGATGTGTTCATCGGCTCGGATACCCAGCTCGTCGCCCCGGTACGGGTTGGCCGGGGGGCCACCCTCGGTGCCGGCACGACCCTCACCAAGGATGCCCCCGAAGGGCAGCTCACCGTGTCCCGCGCGCACCAGGTCAGCCTATCCGGGTGGACCCGCCCCAAAAAGAAGAAGTGACCGACGCCACGTTTGGGCCCCTACTGAAGTTGAATTTCACGCCGATGGTCGAGACCATCGGAAGCCGTACGCTGAGGAGAACGCCATGTGTGGCATCGTGACCGCCATTTCCACCCGCAACGTCGTTCCGGTGCTCCTGGAAGGACTGCGCAAACTTGAATACCGCGGCTACGATTCGGCGGGACTGGCGGTGCTTCGTCAGGCCGAACTGGTGCGGCTCCGCTCCGCCGGGCGGGTCGGCGAACTGGCGTCCCTGGCCGATAATCGCCAACTCCAGGCCAACATCGGCATCGCCCACACCCGCTGGGCCACCCACGGCGTTCCCTCCGAACGTAATGCCCATCCCCATGTCTCCAGCGGCCTGGCCGTGGTCCACAACGGCATCATCGAGAATTTCGAGGCCTTGAAAGCGGAGTTAATCGGCAAGGGTTATGTCTTCGAGTCCGACACCGATACCGAGGCCGTGGCTCATCTCCTCCACGATATACTTCGGGAACAGCCCGATCTTTTCGAAGCGGTTCGCCTGACGACCCTGCGCTTGGTGGGAGCCTACGCCATTGGAGTCGTCAGCGAGGCAGACCCTTTTCGGGCGGTCGTCGCACGTCGCGGATCGCCCCTGCTGATCGGGGTCGGCGATGACGGAATGTATGCCGCGTCGGACACAGCTGCGCTGCTCCAGGTTACCCGCCGGGTCGTTTATCTCGAAGATGGCGATCTCGCCGAGTTGCGCCGTGACGGATACCGTATCTGCCGGTCAGACGGAATGGCCGTGGAGCGTCCGGTCCACATCTCGGCCCTGTCTGCCGACGCGGTCGAACTCGGCCAGTACCGTCACTACATGCAGAAGGAAATCTTCGAGCAGCCCCAGGCGCTCGGCAATACCTTGGAAATGATCGCCGGCGGCAGTTCCATTTCGCCCCAGTTCTTTGGCGCCCAGGCCGGAGTCGTGCTGGCCGAGGCTCGGCGTGTGCTCATCCTCGCCTGCGGCACAAGCTATCACGCCGGCTTGGTGGCGAGATACTGGCTCGAAGCCGTTGCCGGCCTGCCGTGCGTGGTCGAAATTGCCAGCGAATACCGCTACCGCGAGTCCGTTCCCGACCCGGATACCTTGGTCGTGGTCATCTCCCAATCCGGTGAGACTGCCGACACCCTGGCCGCCCTCAAGCACGCCAAGTCACTGGGCATGGCTCGGACCCTGGCCATCTGCAACGTCCCGGAATCCGCCATCGTGCGGGAGGCGGAACTCCGCTTCATCACGCGGGCGGGCCCAGAAATCGGGGTGGCCTCCACCAAAGCCTTCACCACTCAATTGGCCGCCCTGGCATTGCTGACCCTCGCGTTAGCCAAGCTGCGCGGCCGCCTGGCCGAAGCCGACGAGGCCAAACACCTCGTTGCCCTTCGTCACCTCCCCGTAGCCGTACAGAAGGTCCTCGAACTCGAACCCGCCATCGAGAAATGGGCCCAGCGCTTCGCCGGCAAGCATCACGCGCTCTTCCTCGGCCGCGGCAGCCATTGGCCCATCGCCATGGAGGGCGCGCTGAAGCTGAAGGAAATTTCCTATATTCACGCCGAGAGTTATGCCGCCGGCGAGCTCAAGCACGGCCCCCTCGCCCTGGTGGACCGCGACATGCCCGTCATCGCCGTGGCGCCGGCCGATGAACTCCTCGAGAAGCTCAAATCCAACCTCCAGGAGGTAAAAGCCCGTGGGGGCGAACTTTATGTCTTTGCCGATGCCGGCTCGGAGATCGCCGAAGCAGAGGGCCTCCATATTCTCCACATGCCGGAACACTACGGGATGTTCTCCCCCGTCCTCCACGTGATTCCTCTTCAACTGCTTTCTTATCACGCCGCACTGGTAAAAGGGACCGATGTGGACAAGCCGAGAAACCTCGCCAAGAGTGTGACTGTCGAGTAGCCGATCCCAGCGCACCTCGATGTTGATTCTCAACAATAAAGGCTGTCGGAAAACAATAAAGGTTGTCGGAAAGTCCAAATAGCGGAAAAGGTTGTCGGATTGGCGGGCACTAAGACGGAATGCATTGGTCTGCCACGAGCGACCACGATCACTATGTGTGGGCGAGATGCCCCGCGAAGGCTTCGACAAATTGCGATTCAGCCCGGGCGACATGCGGTCTTGATGTCGGCTACTTCCGCCCTTCCCGTCAGGCAAAACTAGTGGGCGGAATGGATTCCTCTCGGGCCGTTTATCAATAGTCCAGAGCAAAAGGCGACTCGCCCTTTTGGGGCAGAGCAGCGGAGTTGACCGTATCGGTCTGCCGCCGCCAGCACAGCAACGCAAACAGAAGCCCGAATGCTAGGTTCCGGCCTTCACCACGCCTGCCGAGACCGCAGCCGGTAGGCAAGTCCCAGCTTGGTTGAGCGCTCGATCCTCCGTACGAAGTCAGGAAAGTCGAGGGCGTACCTGGCCCGCAGTTCCCTGGCATGATTGTGTAGCCAGCGCCAACGCGGTTCGAAGTTGCGCTTTTTGAAAGCCAGGAGAATGTGGTTGCAGTCCTCCGGTACCGCAAAGACGATCACTTGGTCATCAAAAACATGCATGGCCTCGCTCAATAGGCCGGCATAGTTGGCCGGGTCCCCGGCCAGGTTGACGACCAGCACGCCATTGCCCGATAGCCTGGCCCGTGCCGCTTCGAAGAAAGCGCGGTTTGCGAGATTGGGGGCGAAGCCGGCCTTGTCGAACGCATCCACGAGCAGGATATCCATGCCGTGGCCGGGCTCCACGAGGTACTCGGCTCCGTCACCGTTCAGAATTTGCAGACGCGGACCGTCTGGCGGCATCTGGAAGGCCTCACGCAGAGCAATGATGTGAGGATCGATTTCGACCGCCGTCAAGGCGGCGGCCGGAAGGCGGTGAAAGCAGAATTTGAGCAGCGATCCACCCCCAAGACCGATCAGGACGATCCGCTTGGGCCGCGGACTGAACAGGAGGAAGGACATCATCGCCTGCGTATAGCGCGCCGCAAGCTCATTTGGCTCGCGGAGGCGCATGACGCTCTGGGTCAGACGCAGATTGAAGAATAGATGCCGCTCTTCGCCGTTGTCGATAACGAAGGGCTTAGCGTAGGACTCGTCCAGCAATTGAGCCTGGAGCAGTTCCCGACTTGCCCAGGGCGGCTCCAGTAACAAGACCTTGCCGACTTCTGATTCGAAGGGACTGGGCATTTCGAACCAGGGGAGAGAGGTCGGCATCGGAATCGCTTAAAGACGGGAAGAGGCCCTGCTCAAACCGCGGTGGCATGGTGGTGCTTGGGGTGAGTCAGTGTATCGGCAACAAGCCGCAGCGCTGCATCGCACTTCCCTACCCAGCTGTCCAACGATGCCCTGGCGATCCGTGCGAAAGCGACGCTCGCCACCGCATGGTGCGGAGATAGGAGGCAAGTTCCCCCTGCTCAGGAGGTGGCAACTGGGCGACGTCCAACGGAAACACATCGGCCAGAGCCGTCGTTGGGCCTACCCGCTGCCAATGGCCGGTCTGAAGCGGGTACCGGTCGCACAGCCTGGACTCACCGTCGGCGGCAGCTTTCCCGATCGGCGAACTCGCTGCTTCGGGCAACGGGCGCCAGGCAGTTCTCACCCTCGCTCCGATCGGTCCGCTGAAAGTCGAGGCCGCACAGCCGCTCAGGGTATACGGCAAGAAGCACGCGGAAATGTCCGGTACGGTATCGCCGGAGGGAATCGACAGCAATTATGCTGTGGCGATCAAAGCCGTCGCCGATACTCAATGCCGCGAGCGCTACCGTTCGGGAGCGCCAGGAAATGCCCCACCGAATCGGTCGTCCTCCGGGCGGCGTGCGCTGCCAGACGGAAGTACCCCACTTGAAGGCTGTCATAGACGAGCCACACCCTATTCCCAAGCGCACGAGCTTGAATTGACGTGCTCTCTTCGGACGGTCCTCTGCGGGCGGTAGCTGCCCAAAACGAGGGACGAGCGTACATTCCGCCTGTGCAGGCGAAGAAACCACCCGCCCGCTGAAGTGTCACCGGTCAGCATGCTTGCAGAAGCCGTGTTGGCCTTCCTATCCTCAAAGGACCTAGTGCACATGGCAACCCCGGCCCACCTGGCATTGCTCGACCAAGGCGTCGAGGCGTGGAATGCAGCACGACGGCAGGCCGGCGACCTGCCCGACCTCGAAGGGGCCGATCTGTCCGGGCGTTCGCTCGCGGGCATCGCGTTCTTCGCCGCCAACCTGCGTGGCGCCAATCTGCAAGGCAGTGACCTCGAGAGTGCCGATCTAAGGGAAACCTGGCTCGAAGGCGCTGACCTGCGCTGCGCACGCCTTGGGCAGGCGCGGCTCGGGGGGGCACAGATGGCGCGCTGCCGGTTTGACGGCGCTACCTTCGTCACGCACGACACGGAGATGGGCGATGCCACCCACCTCGCGGCGCTGCTGCGCGGCGGCGACTCTTGGCGGAAATTCGTGCGCGAAAACGCGCCGTTCATGCTAAATCTGCCGCTGGATGCCCAACTTGCAAAGCTTCAGTGCACGCAGCAGGCACTGGCGCAGGAGGGGGCGGACACGCGTTGCAATAGTGATGATCCTTTTGACACGCGCAGATTCGACGAGACCCACTTGGCGCGGTTACGCGCCGGGGTCGACGATTGGAACGCGTGGCGAAGCGCAAACCCGGGGACCGTGCCCGAACTGGATGGGGCCGACCTCTCTGGCGCCACGCTGGAGGGCGTCAACCTGTCGGCGGCCTACCTCCGGGGCGCCCGCCTCACGGGCGCAAACCTGCGCGCGGCCGACCTGGGCGGGGCCAACCTCTCTGAAGCGTGGCTGTGCTGGGCGGACCTGAGCGACATCTCCGGCTTGTGCGCAGGCTTCGTTGGTGCCGACCTGACCGGAGCAGACCTGAGCCGCGCCAAGCTCTACGGCGCGAGCTTCGCTGAAGCCAACCTGACGGGAGCGCAACTCTATGGTGCGGACCTGGACGAGGCCCACCTCGACGACGCCGACTTCTTCGAGGGCAATGCGCTGCACCTCGCCCGCTTCTACGAGGATAGAGAAGCCTGGAACGACTGGCGCGGTGGCTGCCCGACCCTGGCGCCGGATTTGCGCGGGGCCAACTTGATTGGCTATCGCTTGCTGGGCGAAAACCTCACGGGCGCGAACCTGGCACGTGCCCACCTGAGTCGCATCGACTCCTACGAGGCCCAGCTTGCGGGCGCCGACCTCACCTCGGCCCGGCTGGTCGACGCCAAACTCCTCGCCGCCAAGCTTGATGGCACGAACTTCGCGCTGGCGACCCTGGCCCGGGCCGACTTGAGGTGGGCGAACGTCGGCGGCGCGTCCTTCATCGGTGCGAACCTCGACCGCGCTAACCTTGGCGGCGCCAAACTCCCAGGCGCCCGGCTCGCCCGCGTCATGCTGCGGGAGGCAGACCTCAGCGGCGCCGACCTGTCCGGCGCCGACCTGACCGAGGCTTATTTGCCAGGCGCCAACCTGAGGGGGACGAACCTGACCGACGCGGATCTCTCCGATGCGACGCTTACTTGTGCGCAGATGGTCGAGACCGTCGTCGACGGCGCCCGGCTCGCAGGTGCCAGCGTCTACGGCGTCGCTGCCTGGGGCCTGGACCTGTCCAGGGTGGGAGACCAGACCAATCTGCACATCACGCCCCAAGGTCGCGCGGGGCTCACAGTGGACAATCTGGAACTCGCGCAGTTTGTCTACCTGATGGTGCATAACGAAAAGATCCGCGGAATCATCGACACCATCGGGCGTAAGGCCGTGCTCATCCTTGGCCGCTTCTATGGCGAGCGCAAGGCCGTGCTCGACGGGCTCAAGGTCAAGTTGCGCGAGTTTGATCTCGTACCGATCGTCTTCGACTGGGACAAGCCCACCAGCCGGGACCTGACCGAAACCGTGGCGCTGCTCGCCAGCATGTCGCGCTTCGTCGTCGCTGACGTCACCGACGCCAAAAGCATCCCGCAGGAACTGGCCGAAATTGTCCCGCGCCTACCCTCGGTGCCGGTGCAGCCCATCCTGCTGCGGGGCGACCCAGGCTACGCGATGTTCGAGCACTGGACGAGCTACCGCACCATGCTGCCGGTCTATCAATACGGCAACCAGGCCGACCTGCTCGACAACGTGCAACAGGCCATCCTGGCGCCGGTGGAGGCCTGGGAGGCGGGCGCGACGAAGCAGGCGAGCCTTGAAGACGAACTGAAGGCGAAAGATGCCGAGATCGAGCGCTTAAAGGCGATGTTGCAGGTGAAGGGTGGAACCGGCTGAGCAAGGCCGCTTCGCATGGCAGGCCAGGCCGTTCGGGGATGAAGCGACGAAGGGCAGCGATGAGGCTGTCAGCGGTCGTAGCTCCGAACTTTGCCGGTGACCTCGGCCCCGTTCACCTGGCAATCGATTGTCTGCGTGATGGCTGCTTGACGTTCCCCCCGAAACCGGACGGTTTTGAACTAGAGCCTACCCGCTTCGGGTGGTTGAACTGACCTCATCCTGGCGAACTCACTCGGGGTCAGATGACCGAGGGAGCCATGGGGACGATGGTGGTTATAGTCGTCCTGCCATGCTTTTATTGATACGAAACATTTGCTCTTGAAATCCAGCTGACTGCCCCCATGTCGTTGCCATGAAGAGAGAGGACATGAGATCGCTGTCGTTTGAAGCGCGTGAGGAACGACGGCGTCAGGTGGTCGGTCTGCGCCGGCGCGGCTGGACGTATGAAGCCATCGCCGAGGAGACGGGCCTTTCGCGCACCGGCGTGTTCAACATCTGCCAACGCCATGCGCAAGAGGGCACGCCGGGGCCCAAGGACAAGCAGGGCGGACGCAAGGTGGGCGATTGTCGGTCGCTGAGCGCCGAGCAGGAGGCCGAGATTCGCAAGCTCATCTGCGACAAAACGCCCGATCAGCTGACGATGGCCTTTGCCCTGTGGAACCGGCAGGCGGTGCGGCACCTGATCGTCGAGCGCTATGGGGTCGCGCTGACTCCGCAAGGGGTGGGCAAGTACCTGGCACGCTGGGGCTTTACGCCACAAAAGCCAATTAAGCGCGCCTACGAGCAGCGTCCGGAGCTGGTCCAGGCGTGGCTGACGGACACCTACCCGCAGATTGCCCAGCGCGCCAAGGCCGAAGGGGCCGAAATTCACTGGGGCGACGAGACCGGTCTGCGCCCCGATGACGTGCGCGGGCGCTCCTACGCGCCGGCGGGCAAGACGTCCGAGATTCGGGTGATGAACCGCCGAGAGGGGCTGTCGGTGATGTCGACGGTGACCAACCGCGGCAAGGTGCGCTGGAAGGTGTTCGAGGGGGCGATGAACGCCGACATCCTGATCGAGTTCATGAAGCGGCTCATCAAGGACACTGGCGGCAAGAAGGTGTTTCTGATTCTCGACAACCTGAAGGTTCATCACGCCAAACCGGACAAGGCGTGGCTGGCCGAGCACGCAACAGCCATCGAAGTCTTCTACCTGCCCTCTTACAGCCCGGAGCTCAACCCCGACGAGATGCTCAATGCAGATCTCAAGGCGGTGGTCACCAGCAAGGCCACGGCCAGAGCCAAGGGGGATCTCAAGAGGGCCAAGGTGAGCCATCTGCGCCGCCTTCAGAAGTCCCCCGCCCGCGTCATGCGCTATTTTCAGCATGGCCCAGTCCGTTAGAGCGCGTTCACAGTAACCAGATATAAGCACAAGCCAGATGCAAGAATGCGTTGAATCGACTGGCGAGTTTGTCGTATCGGGTGGCGATGCGACGGAACTGTTTGAGGCGATTGAAGAATCGCTCGACGAGGTTACGC
>JAEUNY010000060.1 GCA_016791005.1 Zoogloeaceae bacterium | reverse complement strand
TCCAGGCCAGGCTGGGCGAAGACCGCCGGGTTGGCCTGGAACAAGGCGTTGCAGGCGGCGATCAATTCCGGCGTCGAGCGCTGGTTGTGGGCCAGGGTGTAGTGGCGCCCCGCCAGCGCCTTGGCGGCGAAGTAGGTGGGCAGGTCGGCATTGCGGAAGCTGTAGATGGCCTGCTTGGGGTCGCCCACCAGGAACAGCGAAGCGGGCGCCGCTGGGTCCAGGTAGACCGTGCGGAAGATGGAAAACTGCAGCGGGTCGGTGTCCTGGAACTCGTCGATCAGCGCGGCGGGAAAGCGCGCCCGCAAGGTCGCCGCGAGGCCGGGGAAGTTGCCCACGGTCAGCGCCGCATGCAGGTTGAAGAGCATGTCGTCGAAGGCGATCTGGCGCTGGCTGCGCTTCCTGCGGCGCACCTCGGCGGCGCTCCATTCGAGCATGCGGCGCAGCAGAGCGAGGCGGGCTTCGGCCAGGGCGGCATCGACCGCGGCGCGGGCTTCGGCGAGCGCTTGCGCTGCGGGGAAGAAGGCATGGCTGGGAGGCGTCTGGTTCTTCTTGGTCTTGGCCGTTAGCGTGTCCGTCTGATATAGGTGGAACTTGGCCTCCTCCCAGTTCAGCGGCGCCTGCGCGTCGCCGGCGGCGAGGTATTGCGACCAGGCCTCGGCCGCCTTGGCCAGCGCGCTTTCACTGTAGGTCTGCCCATTGAGCGCGGCACGGCCACCCTCCAGCGCCGCTTGCGCGCCGGACCAAGCGGCCTGGGCGGCGGCGTAGGCGGGGGGCAACGCAGTCAGCGCCGCGTCCACCGCACCGGGCGCCGGCGCCTGCGGCCAGCGCAGTTCGGTCAACGGCTTGCCCATGACCCGGGCGAGCAACTTGGCCCAGCCCTCGGGGCTGTCCTGGGCCGCGATCAGCGCGCCGACCAGCGCCGGATGCAGCACCGCGCCGGCCACCTCGCGCCGCCAGAAATCGGCCACGACCTCGCGGCGCAGGGCCGCATCGTCGGTGACGAGTTCCAGGCGCAGGGGCAGGCCGGCGGCGAAGGGCGTGTCGGCCAGCGCGCGCTGGCAGAAGCCGTGGATGGTGAAGATGGCGGCTTCGTCGAAGGCGGTCAGGGCGCGCTTTAGCCGGGCAGTCTGCTCCGCTTCGTCCAGCCCCGCCAGTGCCGCCAACAGTTGGTCCGCAAAGAGGTCAGCCCCCGCCGCAAGGCGTCCTTCCAGCGCCGCCAGCACGGTGACGAGTCGCTCGCGGATGCGATCGCGCAGCTCGGCGGTGGCGGCGTTGGTGAAGGTGACCACCAGGATCTGCTCCACCCCCAGCCCGCGCTCCAGCAGCAGGCGCAGGTAGAGGCCGCAGATGTTCCAGGTCTTGCCGGTGCCGGCCGAGGCCTCGATGAGGCTGGCACCGTCCAGCGGGCAGGCGAAGACGTCGAGTCCCTGCGGCGCACTCATGACGTCGTCTCCGTGAGGTGTGCCCGCAGCGGGCCGAAGACATTCATAGCCAGACTCTGGAAGTTATCACCAAGCGGGTCGGCCACGCCGCGCAGCGCCAGCCGGTAGGCGGGGTGAGCGTCTTCACCCCAATCGGGGTTCTGGCTGTTGTGCCATTTCTTGGCGGCATCGCCCCGCCGCTCCTTTTCGCTGAACGCCCAGGCGCTCTTGGGGTAGAAGGGCAGCGGCGCGCTGAGGCCCTGGCGGTAGAGCGCCATCAGCTCGGCGAGGCGCGCGTGGGCGTCCGCGTAGGGCGCGAGTGCGATCGTCTCGTCCCGCCCATGCCACACGGTGCGGGGCGCCACCCCTGCCGGCGCGGCGGCACACAAAAAGAGGTGATGCAGCCAGGCGTCCAGGTAATCGCTGGCACGCAGCTCGTCGTAACGGTGGCGCAGCAGGCCGGCGGAACGCAGGTCGGAAAACGCGCCTTCTAGTTGCCATGCCTCGCCGTCGAGGGTGAAGCCGAGTCGCGCCACCACCGCCGGCAGCAGCGGCGCGGCCAAATCCGGCGCAAGGCGGTCGGCGAAGCGGCGCAGGGTGGTGAGTTCGCCCGCCAGCGCGGCATCACCGAGGCCGCCGGCCGGGTATTCCCCACCGGCGCGGGCGAGTTGCCCCAGCGTCGCCTCGTCGCGCCCGGCCAGCGCGGCGGGCAGCAGGCGGCGGCCCAGCGCCCACAGCGCGGGCCGCTCGGGGAGGAAAGGTTCTTCGTCCTCTGGGCTCCCGTCGCCCTCCTCCAGGCGCACGCCGAGGCGGCGTTCCAGCAGGTACTGGCTGGGGTTGCGGAAGAAACGGACGAGGTCGGCCACATTCACCTCCCGCCAATCCGCGCCGGCGGGCGGCAGCGAAGCGGGGAAGAAGGGCGCAGCGGCCAGGGTTTCGACGCCCTCTTCGGCCTCGTCGTCACTCTCGTCTTCGGTGTCATAGGCCGGCGCTGCCTCGGAGACGACCGGCGAAACGGCGGCCAATTGAGCCTTCAGGGCGGCGCAGGTCTCGGCATTGAAGCTGGCGAGCCGCACGTCGGCACCCGCCTCGCCGCCAAAGTAGGCCGGGCTGAAGGCTTGCAGGGGGTGCTCCACCATCAAGCGGCGGCGCGCGGTGGCCAGGGACTTGGGGTCCCTCGGGTCGGCTGCGGTGGCGCTGGCCAGCGTGTCCAACAGTTCTTCCACCAGCACCGAGGCGGGCTGCAGGCTGGCGTCGCGGATGCTGCGCCCGGCGTAGGAGACGTAGAAGCGCTCGCGGGCGACGAGCAGAGCGTCGAGGAACAGATTGCGCTCGTCGTCGCGGCGCTGGCGGTCGCCGGGGCGGGGATGGCGGGCCAGCAGGTCGAACTCCGCCGGGCGGGCGGTGCCAGGAAAGGCGCCGTGGTTCAGCCCGAC
>JAEUNY010000117.1 GCA_016791005.1 Zoogloeaceae bacterium | reverse complement strand
TGCTGAATCCCTTCGCGCTCCTGTGCGGTCTGGTCTCCACCTCCCTCATTACCTTCCACGGCGCGATCTATCTTGCCCACCGCACCGATGGCGCGATCCAGCGGCGGACGGTCCGGGCGGCCGGTATCTTTGGGGGCCTGTTGCTGCTGACCTTCTCTGCGGCCGGGGTGTGGCTGGCCCGGGGGATCGACGGTTACGCCATCACCTCCGTCCTGGATCCGGCCGCCTTGCCCGACCCCCTGGCCAAAACGGTGGCCCGGGCCCCCGGGGCATGGCTCGCCAACTACCACCGCTATCCGGCAACCCTGGCGCTTCCGGTGCTGGCCTACCTGGCCACGATGCTCGCCCTGATCCTCGTGCGCCAGGGCAAGACCCTGGCCGCTTTCGGTGCGTCATCCCTGGCCATCATCGGAGTGATTGGTACCGCCGGGGCCTCGCTTTTCCCCTTCATCCTGCCTTCGGTTACCGATCCCGGCTCTAGCCTCACCGTGTGGGACAGCGTCTCCAGCCATCGGACCCTGTCGATCATGTTGGTGGCGACCCTGATCTTCATGCCCATCATCATCGCCTACACCGCCTGGGCCTACCGGGTGATGAGCGGCAAGGTGACCGTGGCTTACATCCGCGAAAACGAACATGGCACGTACTGATGGGTCCTGCGGCCCGGAAACGGAGAATCCCTGATGTGGTATTTCACCTGGATGCTTGGGATCGGATTTGCCGTCCTGCTGGCGATCCTCAATGCCCTGTGGGGCGAAAACGAAGGGGCCCGGGCACTGACCCGGGGCGAGCGGGATGAACCCTGAGCCGGGTCCCATCACCGAAGCCCCCCGCGCAGCAGGGATCGCATTGCTGCCCCTCGTCACGGGCCTCGGACTCCTTGCCCTCCTCACCGTCTGGCCCGCGGTCGCCGTTGGGCACGACGGCCACGCCGATCATCTCACCGCGATGCTCCTCCTTTGGGCGATGAGCGCCGGGTTCGTCCGCGGGGTGGGGTTCGTACCGCAGCATCTTCTGCCCCGCTGGTGCCTTTCCGGCTGGGCTTGTGCGCTGGCCTTGGGCCTGGGGGGGCTTCGGGCAATGGGGTAGGGCACGGCGGTAGGGCCCCTGCGGGGTGGGTCCGGCGCCCGCCTTTCCACTGATCAACGACCGTCTCGCCTTTCGGAGCCCATTCCGAAAGCCTACAATTTCGGAATAAAGGCGCGCCGAGCAAGCTGGCGCGCGGTTCCGGGTGTCCGGTCAGCGAGCGTGCCCATGGTCCTTCCCCGTTGGAAATCTGCAGTTCTCGTGCCCCTGGCGGCGATCCTGATCTTGCCCACCGGGCCGGCCAATGCCGACACCGACGTGCGCTATACCGTGCGCCGGGGAGATAACCCCTGGACCATCACCACCCGCTTCCTACGGGACGTCAGCTACTGGCCCCGTCTGCAAAGCTACAACGACATCACCACCCCCACCCGCATTCCCCCGGGGACGGTGCTGCGGATCCCCGCGAGCTGGGTTCGCGCCCAGCCCAAGGCCGCCCGGATCCTCGCCCTGACCGGCGTTGCCCAGGCCGACGGTGGGGCCGGGGTGACCCGGGTCCTGGCCGCCGGGGACGAATTGCGGGCCGGGGAAATCCTCAAGACCGGGGCCGACAGCCACCTTACGCTCCTGATGCCGGACAACAGCCAGGTCCTGGTCCTGGGCGACACCTTGCTCACGTTGCAGGAAGTCGGCCAGACCGTGTTGGAGCGGGCGGCGCGGATCCGCCTCAAGCTGATTCGCGGCCACATCGAAAATCAGGTCCAGCCCGTGGGCGACGGACGTTTTGAAGTTCGGACGCCCGCGGCGGTGGCGGCGGTGAGGGGGACTCGCTTCCGGATGGGCGTCGAGGGGCGCCAGGCCCGGGCCGAAGTCCTGGAGGGGCGGGTCGCCCTCGGGAATCCTGCCGGACGGGTCGTCTTGCCGGCGGGCAAGGGCGCCCGGGTGGGGACCGGTGAAGCGCCGGAGCGCCCGCAGGCTCTCCTGCCGGCGCCGGATTTGTCGGCCCTGCCTGACGTCATCGAGCGCCTGCCCATTGATCTCCCGGTCCCCGCCGTGGCGGGGGCCACCGCCTACCGGACCCAACTCCTGGCAGATTCATCCGGCCTCGTCGCCCTCGCGGATACCGAAACGTCGACACCGGTCATGCGGGTGCGGGAGGCGCCGGATGGCGCCTTCGTCCTGCGGATGCGGGCCATCGCCGCCTCCGGCCTGGAAGGGCAGGATCAACTGCGG
>JAEUNY010000100.1 GCA_016791005.1 Zoogloeaceae bacterium | reverse complement strand
TCTACGGGTGCTGCTGGACCAGTGTCGGGAGGTGATGCGACGGATCCATCGGCGGGCATCACAGAAGGGCACCAGCCTCTCCCTGACCTTCAAGCTGGAGCGCCTCGACCAAAACCTCCGGCGTATCGACGACCTGTTGGCCATCCTCGCCGCGGATCCGCGGCAATTGTCAGTCGACGGGCTTCCCCCGGGCTGGGTGCCGCTTTTCAAGAACCTCGTCGAGGGTGAGTGCCGCAAGAACGATATCGGGTTCTACCTGCGGCGCAACATCGAGCTGCTTTCCCTGCGGGTCACTGAGAACGCGAGCCGAACCGGCGAGCACTACATCACCGAGAACCGCCGCGAGTATTTCGGATTGATGCGCTCGGCGATGGGGGCGGGGGTCATCATTGCCTTCATGGCCGGCATCAAGCTTGCCATCGGCCGCCAGGAGTTGGCCCCCCTAAACGAAGCCCTCGCGGTTTGTCTGAATTACGGCCTCGGCTTTGTCCTAATTCATCTTCTCCATTTCACCGTTGCCACCAAGCAGCCGGCGATGACCGCGAATGCCATTGCGGCGTCCATCGACGAAGCGGGCGATCGGGTGCGAGACCTGGAGCGTCTGGTGGATCTCATCGTGCGGACCATCCGCAGCCAGCTTGGGGCGATCTTTGGCAACGTGGTGATGGCCGTGCCCCTGGCAATGTTCTTGGCCTTGGCTTTGGCCAGCATGAATGGACACCATTTTCTCACGCCGGACAAGGCCGAAGCCCTTTTGGGTTCGGTGGATCCTTTGAGTGGCGCACCCTTTTACGCCGCCATTGCCGGGGTGTGTCTATTTCTTTCGGGACTGGTGGCGGGGTATTACGACAATCTCGCGGCCTACGAGCGCATCCCGGAGCGACTGCGGCAGGTTCGATGGGCCCGCCGACTGTTCGGGGAGCGTGGGGTGCAGAAAGTGGCCGATTACGTGGGGGACAACCTTGGCGCTCTGGCGGGGAATCTGATCTTTGGGTTCATGCTCGGTGGTGTGACCGCCCTTGGGGTGCTCTTCGGGTTGCCCCTTGATATCCGCCACATTGCGTTTGCCGCCGCCCACAGCGGTTACGCGATGGCGGCCCTGGATTTCCAACTGGCAGGACACTTTCTTGGGATCACGGTAGGCGGGGTGACAGTGATCGGCCTCGTCAATCTGGCCGTAAGCTTTGCCCTGGCGCTCCTGGTGGCGCTTCGGGCGCGGCGGGTGAGCTTTGCCCAGGGGCGGGCGCTGGGTTGGTTGGTGTTGCGGCGGTTTTTCCGCCGGCCGCTTTCGTTCATTTGGCCGCCTAGGGATGAACCTGTGGCGGATCGCGCCGAGCCCGAACCGGCGCCCGCCCGTAACCCAGCGGACGCCAAGCGCTGAATCGCAATCACTGACCGCGCAGGAAAAGCCGATCCAGCTCCTGCAGGGACATCGCCCGCCAGGTGGGCCGGCCGTGATTGCATTGGTCGATGCGGTCACAGCGCTCCATGTCCCGCAGCAGCGCGTTCATCTCGGGCAGGGTGAGGCGACGATGGGCACGCACCGCGCCATGGCAGGCCATGGTGGCGAGCAGTTCATTGCGTCGCGCCGTCACCACCTGGCTGGCTGGGAACTCCCTTAATTCCCCAAGCAGGCTGCGGACGAGGTCAGCGATCGGCGCATCCCCGAGCAGGGCCGGGACGCTACGCACGATAATCTCCTGGGGGCCGATCGGCGCGGTGTCGAAACCCAGTTGCTGCAGCACCGGTGCGTGCTCCTCGGCGGCGGCGAAATCCGCCGGCCCCAGGGCAAGCACGGCGGGAATCAGGAGGCGCTGTATGGTGGGGTCGCCATCGAGGACCGTTTTCAGCCGCTCGTAAAGAATGCGCTCATGGGCGGCGTGCATGTCCACCAGTACCAAACCCGCCGAGTTCTGCGCGAGGATATACACGCCGTGAAGTTGAGCCAAAGCAAAGCCCAAGGGTGGGGTGTCATCCGCCTCATGGGCAGGAGGTGGGGGCGGAGCGCTGGACCCGTCGGCCAATTGTGGTGACGGCGCGACAAAGTCGAAATAGGCACGATTGGCTGACTCCATCAACAGGGGCGTCTGGCGGGATGGGGCCGCCCAGCGGCTGGAGTCCACCGTGGCATGAAACGGTGTTGTGGGGGCCTCGCGAATGCTTGCGGCCACTTCCTCCGTCGGGAGCACTCCAGCGGTAGGATCAGCCAAGCATCGGTTGAGCGCATGAAACACGAACTGATGGATGGCCCGGGCCTCGCGAAACCGGACTTCGGTTTTGGCCGGATGGACGTTGACATCGACCGCGGCGGGATCGGTCTGGAGAAACAACACGTAAGCCGGGTGACGACTGCCATGCAGCACATCGGCGTAGGCTTCTCGTGCAGCATGGGCCAACAGCTTGTCCCGGACGAAGCGGCCATTGACGAAGAAGAATTGGCTGTCCCGGTTGGCCTTAGCGTGGGCGGGCAGGGCGGCCAGACCCCATAGGCGGACGGCCCCGGCCTGGGTGTCCAGTTCCCGCGCCTCCGCCAAAAACTCGTCCCCCAACAAGGCGGCCACCCGGCGGCGTGGATCGGCGGGGGGCAAGCGGTGCACAACGCGGCCGTTGTGAGTGAGCTGGAAGCCGACAGCGTGGCGGACCAGTGCGGTTCGGCGAAAGACGTCGGCGCAATGGGCAAACTCGGTGCTCTCGGACTTCAGGAACTTTCGCCGCGCCGGAGTATTGAAGTAAAGATCCGCCACATCGACCACCGTGCCATGGTTCAGGGCCGCAGGAGCAACGTCGCGACGATCGCTGGAGATGGACCATGCCTGGGGGGCGCCGTGGGCCCGGCTGGTGACGCGCAGGCGTGACACCGCGGCGATCGCCGCCAGGGCTTCGCCACGAAATCCCAGAGTGGCAACCTGCTCGAGGTCGTCGAGGGTCGCGATCTTGCTTGTTGCGTGGCGCTCAATGGCTAGCGGCAAATCTTCCGGCCCCATGCCGTCCCCGTCATCGCTGACCTTGAGGCGCCGCACGCCGCCTTCTTCGAGGTGGACTTCAATGGCACGGGCCCCGGCGTCGAGGGCGTTTTCAAGCACCTCCTTGAGTACGGAGGCTGGACGCTCGACCACCTCGCCCGCGGCGATCTGGTTGATGAGAAGGTCGGAAAGGCGGTGGATGGCGGACATTTGGAGCTGCAAGTGCCGGATGGGTCCAAATTATAAGATAGTGATCTCTGAGACCCAGAGATGTGAGCAAGCCTTGGCGGGAATTAGCCTTTCAAAACCCCTCACTTCGAGAGAAGAAGATCAGAGGATTCGGATTATGGTGAAAGCTCATTGATTGGGGTCACGCAAGCATGTTGGGGAGTTTGAAACTGGGAAAGGGTAAAGACGGGCCGGCGAAAGATCCGGTCGAGGAATTTTTCAATAATTCTAATGCGCGTCGTGACTTGATCCAGCCATCGGTCGCCGACATGTTTGTTGATTACCTTAGGCAGCTGGGAATCGAATATGTCTTCGGAGTTCCCGGTGGGGGGATCGAGCCAATGTGTGACGCCTTGGCCAGGGGGGCGCGACGCGGTGGGCCTCAATTCGTGACGGTGCGTCATGAAACTGGTGCCGCATTCATGGCGGATGGCTATGCCCGCGAGACGGGAAATCTGGGTGTCTGTCTTGGGACGTCCGGTCCGGGTGCCACCAATCTTCTAACCGGGTTGGCTAATTCTTACGAAAATCACATCCCAATCCTTGCTATTACAGGGCAGACAGCGCTTAAAAACTTCGGCCGCCAAGGACTTCAAGAGTCTGGTTGCACGGGCATCGATGTGGTTGGAATGTTCCGATTTTGCACCAGGTATGACTCGCTTGTTTCAAATGTCGCCCAGGCGGAGCATAAGCTGGCAGGTGCGGTCATGTCGGCCATGCAAAGCAGACGGCCGGCGCATCTTTCAATTCCGCTGGATATTCAAAAGGCCGTTCTCCCTCATCGTGGGCAGCCTTATAACCTTGATCGGGCTCGTTTTCGCCCAGTACCCGTCGATGAATTTGCGCGGGACGAGTTCGAGTGGCTTTTGGAGAAAGCTGCACGAACAGTTTTCGTGATTGGCGGTGGTTGTCGCACGGCCGCTCGCAGCATCGTCCGGCTGGCTGAACGCCTGGGGGCGCCGTTCATTACCACGCCGGATGGGAAGGGTCTCGTCAATCCCCACCACCCCCTGTATCACGGAGTCTTTGGTTTCGCTGGACATGTCAGTGCTAATCAGCTCTTGGACAAGAATTGCGACCTGATCGTTATGGTTGGTAGTTCTTTCGGGGAATTGGCCACAGCGGGTTGGTCCGCATTGCTCCTGAATGAACGTTTGGTGCATGTAGACGAGGTCGAGGAACATTTTCTGCAATCGCCTATGGCGCGTTTGCATGTCCGAGGAGATGTGGCCCTGATTTTTGGTGCATTGCTGGAGCATTTCCGCGAGCGCCGGAATGTGGGTGGAGTCGAGCAGCTTGTGATTCCCCAGGAGCCCTCGAAATCCTCGTGCTCGAAAGGCGTATCCCCCCCGCGCCTCCTGGAACGACTATCCGCGCTGCTTCCGTCGAAGGTGCGGTTCTTTGCGGACAACGGAAATAGCATGGCTTGGGCAATCCATTCGCTCGAGGTGGAGGATCGACGCGAGCGGAACGCATCATTTTCTGGGACCGAAATTTCTCCGGCCTCGGGTGAGCGAAGAGGCCGACCGCGTAGTTGGCTCAACGTGACCATGGATTTTTGTGCGATGGGGTGGGCCATAGGAGCGGCCATCGGGTCGGCGATGGCAGATCGACGCGGTCCGGTCGTTTGTCTTACGGGGGACGGCAGCGTGCTCATGAACGGACAGGAAATGACCGTTGCGCTTTCTGAGAGCCTTCCGGTGATCTTCATCGTGCTGAACGACAGTGCATTGGGAATGGTGATGCACGGACAGCGGCTTGCTGGTGCGGAGCCAATAGGGTTTGAGTTGCCGCAGGTCGATTTCGCGGCTCTCGGCCGCGCATTCGGAATCAATGCGATGACCATCACCAGTGACGGTGACTTGGATGCTTTGGATAGCAGTCTCTTCGACCTGGTGGACGGCCCGTTGCTGATTGACGTCAGGATTGACAGAGAGGTCATGCCTCCCATGGCAGTGCGGTCGAAAACTTTACAGAGTGCATGAGATGCCTTGGTTCGAGAGCCGGATTTGGTCCGAAGTCGCCGAGCCCGAGAACCCTTTTGCGGCGCGGGTGGCGCGGTGTCGGGGCTATGACGTATTCGGCGACATGCTTCCGCGGGCCGGCTGGGCCGATATGGTCTTTCTCTTGTTTGCCGGCGAGGCGCCAACGGCGGCTCAGCGACGTTTACTGGAGGGGCTGGCGGTGGCCCTTGCGAATGCGGGCCCCCGGGATCCGGCGGTTCACGCCGCGATGTGCGGTGGAACGGGTCGGGCGCCCGCCGCCGCCAGCCTGATGGCAGCCCTGGCGGTGGGGGCCGGGCGGGTTGGTGGCGCACGGGAAGTATTTCTGGCCGTTACCGCCTGGCGCCAAGCCCAGGGGGATGCATCTCGAATGCTCGCAATCCTGACGGCCGCACCTCCATGTGCTGTCGAGGTGTGGCCTGAGGATGACAGTTGTCCTGGTTTTGATCCCCACAGCCGGGTGTGCCCACTTCCTGTGCGCCAAACCTTGGCCTATTTGGCCTCCGCCATGCCTGACGGAGCCTTGGCGAGTCTCGCGGCGCATCGCGGGATTCTCGAGGGCCAGACACGACGAGGCCTGACATTGACCGGCGTGGCCGCGGCCGCATATGCCGACCTTGGGCTGCATCCGGATCAAGCGGAAATGCTGC
>JAEUNY010000098.1 GCA_016791005.1 Zoogloeaceae bacterium | reverse complement strand
TGATCTCCCGCATGGGCACCTGGATGTCCGCCCGGGACCCTTCCAGATAGACCTTGCGGGAATTGGGCAACGGCGCGATCGCCGCTTCGTCCACATGCGCGCTCGCAGCGCTGAATTTCTCGGGGGCGTTCATCGAGGGGGTCTCCAGTGGGGATGCTGTTGTTGTTTGGGGCCTCAGCTGGCACGGGGCCAGGTGGCGTGAAAATGATGGACGGGGCCGTGGCCATGGCCGACCTGCAGGGTGTCCGCCGCGGCGATGGCCTTCAGGAGGTAGTCCCGGGCATGGCGCACGGCATTCTCCACAGGGCGAAAGCCGCCGGCATATTGGGGTAGCAGGGCGGCAAGGGCCGAGGAGAGGGTGCAGCCAGTACCGTGGGTGTTGCGGGTTGCGATCCGGGGGGCGGGCATTTCGACCATCCGGTCGCCGTCGAAAAGCAGGTCCACCACCTCGTTACCGGGCAGGTGCCCGCCCTTGAGGAGCACCCAGCGCTCGGAGGAGAGGGGCAGCAGCTCGCGCAGGGCCTCCGCGGCGCGGTACATCTCCTTGACCGTTTCCGGCGGGCGGCGGTCGAGCAGCACGCCTGCCTCGGGGAGATTGGGCGTGACCATGAAGCTCTGGGCGAACAGCGCCTCCCGCACAAGGGCGATGGCCGGCTTGGCGAGGAGGGCGTCGCCGCTCTTGGCGATCATCACTGGATCGCACACCACGAAGGGCGCGGCGTAATGGGCGAGGCGATCGGCGACCGTGCCGACGATCTGCGCCGAGGCCAGCATGCCAAGCTTGACCGCGTGGAGGGGAATGTCCGCAAAAAGGGTGTCGATCTGCAGACGCAGGAAATCCACCGGCGAGGTGTGGACGCCCGTCACGCTCTGGGTGTTCTGGGCGGTGAGGGCGGCCACGATGCCGCAGCCGTAGGCCCCCAGGGCCGAGAAGGTCTTGATGTCGGCGAGCAGTCCGGCCCCGCCGGACGGGTCGATCCCGGCGATCGAGACCACCTTGGGAATCGCGGGCGTCATGGCACGGGGCGCTTGGTGCAAGCGGGCGGGCGGAGGGAAGAGCCGGGAAAGAAACTGCAGCGGATGGACTTCATGAGACGTTTCCCTACGCCGGGACAAGCCGGATCAGGTTCCAAGGGTCTTTCTCAGCCCTGCGCGCGGCGCCGGGCACCCCCAACGATAGGCGTCGATGATACGCCAAATCCGGGCTTTCCGGCGGTCGAGGAGGTGCGGCGCCTTCTCAAGGATCGATGCTGAGCGCCGATGAGAAGGCCAGTATGCCGCCCGCCCCGGCGCTTGGCGGTCCAAGGATGATTTGGAGGAAGAATGCCCGTCAAACCGTTGATCGTTCTGCTCGTGGCCAGTTGGCCGCTGGTCGGGCTGACCGCCAACTGGGAACCGCTGGTACAGGACCGGGCGCGGGTGGTGGAACTGGACCGGTCCACCATCCTGCCTTCGGACCCGGGAACCAAGGTGGCCTGGGCCCGGATCGTCGTCAGCCCGGAAGAGCAGGAAGCCACGGGCTACGCCTCGGTGAAGGCGCTCAATCGCTACGACTGCACGGGGCGGACCTTTCTGACCACCAAGCGGGTGTATCTGGACCGGGACAACTTCGTTCTGCGGGAGGAGCGGGTGACGGACCCCCGCCCCTTGCCCGTCAGTGCCGGAAGCGTGGATGAGCGTCTCTGGCGAGACGTCTGCCAGCCGCCGCCCGTGAAGGGATTGCGGGATCTCGCCGCCGAGGCCAGCGCCGCGGCCCAGGCCGCGAGGAAGCCCCCCGAGCCTCCCGCCCCGGTGCTCAAGGCCGCCACGCCGCCGCCGGACAAGGTGGTCAAGGCCGAAAACGGGGAAAAAGCCGAAAAGGCGTTGAAAGCCGAGAAGGTGGAGGCGCCGCAACCCGTCCTGCGCGCCGATTACCGGCCGGAGGCGGCGCCAGCCCCAGCCCAGGCTGCAGCAACAGAAGTGCCCACTCCCGTTGCGCCTAATCCGGTGCCCGCGGCGCCAGCCCCTCCCCCAAAGGTGACGGTAGCGCCGGCAAAAAAAGTGGCCGATTCGTCGGCGGCGCCTGTCGAGCCCAGGCCGCCGAAGCCGGTACGCCACGCGGCCAAGCCTAAATCCGCCGAGTCACCGGCCTGGGAACCCAGTCCCGAAGTGCGGGAGGCCGCCGCCCGGGCCATGGCAGGGAAGGAAAAGGTGGTTTTGGCGCCTCGACCCTTGCCCCCTTGGAGCTACGAGGGTGACACGGGGCCCGAGCACTGGGCCCGCCTGGACCCGGAATGGCGTGCCTGTGCGGAAGGAAAGCGCCAGTCTCCCATCGATATTCGCGACGGCATCCGGGTGGATATGGAGCCTCTGGCCATCGACTACCGGCCTTCGGCGGTCCGGGTCGAGGATACCGGCCACACCATCCAGGTGACCCCGGCGGATGGCAATGTCCTGCGGGTAATGGGGCGCCGCTTCGAGCTGGTGGGCCTGCATTTCCACCGCCCTTCGGAAGAGCGGGTGGAGGGGCGGGCCTTCGACATGGTGGCCCACTTGGTCCATCGCGATCAGGATGGCCGGGTCGGTGTCCTGGCGGTGCTACTGGAAGCGAGTGGGGCGGGTAATCCGGTGATTCAGCGGATCTGGAACCTCGTCCCGCTTGAGAAGAAAGAATCCATGGTGTCCGGAGAGGCCCTGGATCTGGTCGGACTACTGCCTGCAGCACGGAGCTACTTCGCCTACATGGGCTCCCTGACGACGCCGCCGTGCAGCGAGGACGTCCTCTGGATGGTGCTGCGCGAACCCGTGTCGATCAGCGACGAGCAGTTGCGGGTCTTTGCCCGCCTCTACGCCCGCAACATCCGCCCGATCCAGCCGCTCAATGGTCGTCTGATCAAGGAATCCCGCTAAGGCTTGCACCGTTGCCCGGCGCGGCCGGCCGGGCTCTCACCTAGCCGGCGCGCTTGTCCCGTTCGATCAGGGCGTAAGCGGAGTGGTTGTGGATGGATTCGAAATTTTCGGACTCCACCACATAGCGGATGATGCGGTGCTCGCGATTGAGTACGCCGGCGACGTCCCGCACCATGTCCTCAACGAACTTCGGGTTGTCATAGGCCCGCTCGGTGACGAACTTTTCATCGGGCCGCTTGAGGAGCCCGAAGAGTTCGCAGGACGCCTGGCCTTCCACCAGCTGCACCAGTTCCTCGATCCACAGGAAGCCTTCGGTCTGGGCCGTCACCGTCACGTGGGAGCGCTGGTTGTGGGCACCGTAGGCGGAAATTTTCTTGGAGCACGGGCACAGGCTGGTGACCGGCACCACCACCCGCATGGTGAATTCGTAGCGCCCGTCGTCATGGATCTCGCCGGTGAAGGTGACCTCGTAGTCCATCAGGCTCTGTACGCCCGACACCGGGGCGGCCTTGTTGATGAAGTAGGGGAAGGTCATTTCAATGTGACCGGTTTCCGCCTCCAGGCGCTCCACCATCTCCCGCAGCATCGGCTCAAAGGATTCGACGGAGATCTCCCGCTCGTGCCCGTTGATGATTTCCACGAAGCGGGACATGTGCGTCCCCTTGAAATTATGGGGCAGGCCCACGTACATGTTGAAAACGGCTACGGTGTGCTGGACGCCGCCATCCCGGTCACTGATGCGAATGGGGTGGCGAATCGCCTTGATGCCGACCTTGTTGATGGCGAGCTGGCGGACGTCGCTGGAACTCTGGACGTCCGGGATGGGGAGAGCGGTTCCGGTGTTCATGTGCTGTTCTCAAAAGTGTTGTTTTGGCCGGCCCTGGCGGCGGGTTAATACCCACCGAACCAAGGTTTAGGCTTGGTTTTTTAACCCTAACATTCCCGACTTAAACGCTCAACTATTGGGGCGATGAAAGCGACTGATCGCCTCCCGGATGCCGGCGGCGTCGAGGCCCACCGAGGCGAGCAGGCGATGCTGGTCCCCGTGGTCGATGAATCGATCGGGCAGCCCAAGAGTGAGAACCCGCGTTGTGAGCCCCAGCTGATGCACATGCCGGCTCACTTCGCTGCCCACGCCGCCCGCCACGGCGTTCTCTTCCAGGGTCACGAGGGTGGTGTGGCTGCGGGCCATTTCCTCGATCAGTGCCGTGTCGAGGGGCTTCACGAAGCGCATGTTGGCGACGGTGGCGTCGAGGGCGTCGCCCACCTGCAAGGCGGTGCCGAGGAAGCCGCCAAAGGAAAGGATGGCGATTTCGCCGCCGGTACGGCGAATTTCCCCTTTGCCCAAAGGCAGGGCCGTCATCTCGTCCTTTGGCGTCACCCCCAGCCCGCCACCCCGTGGATAGCGGACGGCGGTCGGTCCGTCGTGGCGATAGGCCGTGTACAACATCTGGCGGCATTCGTCCTCGTCGGCCGGGGCCATCACCACCATGTTGGGAATGCACTGGAGGTAGGAGAGGTCGAAGGCGCCATGGTGGGTGGCACCGTCGGCCCCCACCAACCCAGCGCGGTCAATGGCGAGCATGACCGGCAGGTTCTGCAGGGCGATGTCGTGGATGAGCTGATCGTAGGCGCGCTGGAGAAAGGTGGAGTAGATCGCCACCACAGGCTTGAACCCCTCGCAGGCGAGGCCGGCGGCGAAGGTCAGGGCGTGCTGTTCGGCGATGCCAACGTCGAAATATCGTTTGGGATAGGTGGTGGCAAAGCGAACCAGGCCCGAGCCTTCCCGCATCGCCGGCGTGATGCCGATGAGCTGCTCGTCCTGGGCGGCCATGTCGCACAGCCAGTCGCCGAAGACTTGGGTGTAGGTGAGCTTGCCGCCCCCCTTACCGGTCTGGATCCCCGCCGTGTGATCGAACTGCGATACCCCGTGGTAGAGGATCGGATCCGCTTCTGCGAGCTTGTAACCCTGGCCCTTGCGGGTGATGACGTGGAGAAACTGGGGCCCCTTGAGCTTGCTCAGGTTGTGGAGGGTGGGGATGAGGGCGTCGAGGTCGTGGCCATCGATCGGGCCATAGTAATGAAAGCCGAACTCCTCGAAGAGGGTTCCCGGCGTGATCATGCCTTTGACGTGCTCCTCGACCTTGCGAGCCAGTTCCAGCACCGGCGGTGCCTTGCGGAGCACCTTCTCCCCGGCCCGCCGGGCGGCATTGAAGGTGCCTCCGGACATGAGGCGGGCCAGGATCTTGGTCAGCGCCCCCACCGGCGGGGAAATGGACATCTCGTTGTCGTTGAGAATGACCAGCAGATTGATCCCGCTGATGTCACCGGCATTGTTCAAGGCTTCGAAGGCCATGCCTGCGCTCATGGCGCCGTCTCCAATCACCGCAATGGCGCGGCGATCCTCGCCCCGGTTGCGGGCGGCGACCGCCATGCCCAAGGCGGCGGAGATCGAGGTGGAGGAGTGGGCGGTGCCGAAGGTGTCGTAGGGGCTTTCACAGCGGCGGGGAAAGCCGGAGATCCCGCCCGACTGGCGCAGGCCGGACATCGCCTCGCGCCGGCCGGTCAGGATTTTGTGACCGTAGGTCTGGTGGCCCACGTCCCACACGATCCGGTCCTCCGGGGTGTTGAAGACACTGTGGAGGGCAATGGTGAGTTCGACGGTGCCAAGGTTGGACGACAAATGGCCGCCCGTGCGGGAGACCGATTCGATCAGGAACGCCCGCAGCTCATCGGCGAGGGCATGGAGGGTCTCCCGATCCAGCGTTCGCAAATCGGCGGGCGAGTCAATGCGCGCAAGCAGGGGGTAGGCGGACATGGATGGCAAAAATGCTAAAACTTGCGATGAACGATGAACTGGGCCAGTTGAGCGAGGCGCTGGGCCTCGCTGCCTAAGCCTTCCAGGCTGGCCAGCGCCTCGGCGAGGAGCTCGTCGGCGAGGGCGCGGGCGTCGGTGAGGCCAAGGATGGATACGTAGGTGGGCTTGTCCTGGGCAGCATCCTTACCGGCGGTCTTGCCCAGGGTGGCGGTGTCCCCTTGGGTGTCGAGGATGTCATCCACCACCTGGAACAGCAGGCCCACGCGCTTGCCAAAGTGATCGAGCGCCGCGTCTCGCCCCGGGTCCGCGACGGCGCCACAGGCGGCACCCATGCGGATCGCGGCGCGGATCAGGGCCCCGGTCTTGTGAATGTGCATGAACTCCAGGTCCGCCCGGCTCATGGTCTGACCCACGGCGGCGAGGTCGATGGCCTGACCACCCGCCATGCCCCTCGACCCCGCCGCGTCCGCCAGCATCGCGACCAGCGCCAGCTGCCGGTCTGGCGGAATGCCCATGCCGGGATCGGCGACCACCCGGAAGGCGAGAGCCTGGAGGGCATCCCCGGCCAGGAGCGCGGTGGCTTCATCGAATTCCACATGGACCGTAGGCTTGCCCCGCCGCAGGACGTCGTCGTCCATGCAGGGCAGGTCGTCATGGACCAGGGAATAGGCGTGGATCAACTCCACCGCGCAGGCGACCCGGTCCAGGGCCTCGGGTGGGGCGCCCACCAGCGTGCCTGCAGCGTGGGAAAGGAGTGGGCGCACCCGCTTGCCTCCCCCCAGGGAGGCATAGCGCATGGCTTCATGGAGGCGGGTGGGGGCCAGGTCGGCGTCGGGAAGCCAGCTTTCGAGGGCGGCCTCCGTGCGGCTCTGGATCGCCGCCATCCAGTGGCCGAGGTCGTCAGCGCTCACGGTTGGCCTCCATTTTCAAACGGGGCCAAGGTTTCGCCATCCAGAATGCGGATCTGGGCTTCGGCCTTGGCGAGGCGCTCCTGACACTGTTTGACCAGGGCGATCCCGCGCTGATAGCGCTCCAGGGAAACCTCCAGGGCCAGGGGTTCGTTTTCCATCGCCTGAACGATGGATTCGAGTTCAGCCAGGGCGTCTTCGAAGGAGGCGGGGGGCTTTGCCGGCTTGGCCATGCGAGGGAAATGCCTGAAGAAAAACGGGAAAATAACTGATCCAGGGCTTTCGGGTCAAACTGAGGGGCGGTATAGTCCGCCTTTTTCCCTTTCCGGATTTCTGCTCGGTGACAGGAGGTTCGGGGACATGTCCGACATCGCATCCAAGCTTCAGCTCGCGCCGGCCGCATCGCAATTGCCGGTTTCCTGGTACTTCGACGACAAAGTCTTTGAACTGGAGAAACGCCTGCTCTTCGATGCCGGTCCGGGGTACGTGGGTCACGAGCTCATGGTCCCCGAAGTCGGAAGCTACCGTTCCCTGGAGTGGCTGGACCATTCCAAACTATTGATCCGCACCGGCGATGGGCTGCACCAGATGTCCAACATCTGCCGTCATCGCCAGGCCATCATGCTCCAGGGCAGTGGGCAGACGGATCTGGTCGTCTGCCCCATTCACCGCTGGACCTATGACCAGCAGGGGGCGCTATTGGGGGCGCCACATTTTCCCCAGAATCCCTGCCTCAACCTGAAGCGGCAGGCGCTGGAGAACTGGCACGGGCTGCTCTTCAAGGGTCCCCGGTCCGCCAACGCGGATCTGGCCGGCATGCAGGTGGCCGCGCATCTGGATTTCTCGGGTTACAAGCTCGACCACGTCGAAATTCACGAGTGCAAGTACAACTGGAAGACCTTCATCGAGGTCTATCTGGAGGACTACCACGTCGCCCCCTACCATCCCGGCCTGGGCGGTTTCGTCACCTGCGACGACCTGACCTGGCAGTTCGGCGAGTGGTATTCGGTTCAGCGGGTCGGCATCAACAACCTCGCCAAACCGGGGTCGTCCACCTACGCGCGCTGGCACCAGGCGGTGCTGGATCTCTACGGCGGCGAGATGCCACCCCATGGGGCGATCTGGCTCACCTACTACCCGAACATCATGGTTGAGTGGTATCCCCAAGTGCTGGTGGTGAGCACCCTGATCCCGCGCGATGTGAATCACACCACCAACGTCGTGGAGTTCTACTACCCGGAGGAAATCCTCGAGTTCGAGCCGGACTTCGTCAAGGCCGAGCAGGCCGCCTACATGGAGACGGCGGTGGAGGACGATGACATCGGGGAGCGCATGGATCGGGGCCGCTGGGCCCTGCTGCAGGAGGGGCGAAACGAAGTGGGCCCCTACCAGTCACCCTACGAGGACGGCATGCAGCATTTCCACGAGTTCTACCGCCGCACCCTGGGGTTGAAGACCTGAATCCAGGGTTAATGCGAACGAAGACGACGCCGGCGCCGACCGGCGTTTTTTTTCGGCTTGCCTTGCCGGTTTAGCCCCGGGGTGCGAGGCGGTCTGTCGTGGCCACCAGCCGGCTGGCGAGCTTATCCAGGGTGTCCTGGCGGCGGGCATCGAGCAGCCCATCTGGTCCAAAGGCCTTGTCGGCGGCTGATACCGCAAGGGTTTGAGGGAGCACCAGGACACCCAGCCCCTCCAGGGTCTCCCGCAGATGACGGAGGCCGCGCAGACCCCCGAGGGCGCCGGGAGACGCGGCGGTGAGCAGCGCCACCTTGCCCTGGAAGGGCACCAGGCCGGATTCGTCGCCATCCTGGCGGGACACCCAGTCGATGGCGTTCTTGAGGAGGGCGCTGACGGAACTGTTGTTTTCCGGCGAGCAGAAGAGCAAGGCGTCGTGGTCCTTGAAATGGGACTTGAGGCTGCGGGCGCCGGGAGGAATGCCCTGGGCGGCTTCCAGATCGCCGTCGTAGATCGGCATGGCGAGCTCCCGCAGATCCACGATGGTCGGGTCGCCGCCCGCCTTGGTCACCGAGGCCGCCGCCGCGTGGGCGAGGCGGGTATTGAGGGAGCCCTGGCGGGCGCTACCGGGGAGGACGAGGACGCGGACCATGGGGCGGATCTCCTGTGCCTGGGTTTTGGTTTGGGATGGGCGGCTACTCGGGTTTGCGGCCGGCCCGGCGCTTGTCCCGCACGTAAAGGCCCTTGTCGCGCTTGGCGACTTCGAAGAGCCCGGTGGCCAGGATCAGATCCGAGAGCTTGGCGTAGCCGAAGTTGCGTGAGTCGAAGGACGTCTGCTTGGAAATGTGGGACCCCACCGCACCGAGACCTGCCCAGCCTTCATCGTCGGCGGCGGCCTCGACCGCGTTCCGTAACAGGTTCACCAGGCGGGTATTGCCGCGTAACTCCTTGGCGTTCAGCTTGACCGGCTGGGCGCTGGGCGCCGCCGAGGCCGCTGCGGTGGGTCCGGCAGGGCTAGGGGCGGTGGTGGACGGCACCGCCGCCTCCAGGGCCGCGACGTCCCCCGTCTTGGCGGGCAGCCCCAGGTTTTCCAGGTAGAGGAAGCGGGAGCAGGCATTCACGAAGGGTTCGGGCGTTTTCTTCTCGCCGAACCCCAGCACCTTCAGGCCGTTGGCGCGGATCCGCATCACCAGGGGGGTGAAGTCCGAGTCCGACGAGGCGAGGCAGAAGGCGTCCAGCTTCTGGGTGTACAGCAGGTCCATGGCGTCGATGATCATCGCGCTGTCCGTGGCGTTCTTGCCCTTGGTGTAGGCGAACTGCTGGATGGGCTGGATCGCGTATTCGTGCAGCACCTCCTCCCAGCCTTTCAAGCCCTGGCTCTTCCAGTTGCCGTAGGCGCGGCGGATGTTGATGACGCCGAATTTGGCCAGCTCGTCGAGGATCTGCTCGATCTTGGCGGCCGGGCAGTTGTCGGCGTCGATCAGGAGCGCGATGCTGGATTCGTGGGTCACGCCGGGGCCTCCCGAGGGGTCTCCGCCGCCATCAGGCGCCGGGCGGTGAGCAAGGTGGTGGCGTGGATGGCCACCGTGTCGCCAATCTCCCGAGCATAGCCGCCGGCCATGGCGATGGCCACCGGGATCTGGCGCTGGCGGCAGGCGGCCAGCACCCGCCGGTCCCGCTCCGCGAGGCCTACCTTGGTCAGCTTGAGGCGGCCCAGGCGGTCGTCCTCGAAGGGGTCGGCGCCCGCCAGGTAGATGGCGAAGTCCGGCTCGGCCCGCTGGAAAACCTGCTCCAGGGCACCGTCCAGGGCCGCCAGATAGGCGGCGTCGCCGGTGCCGTCGGGCAGTTCCACGTCCAGATCGCTGCGCTGTTTGTCGAAGGGAAAATTCCTTTCGCCGTGGATGCTGAAGGTGAAGGCGCGGGGCTCATCGGCGAGGATGGTGGCGGTGCCGTCGCCCTGGTGCACGTCGCAATCGATGATCGCCACGCGGCGGGCCAAGCCTTCATCCAGCAGGGCCAGCGCGGCAATGGCGCCGTCGTTGAAGACGCAGAAGCCGGAGCCAAAGTCGTGGTGGGCATGGTGGGTGCCGCCGGCCAAGTTGGCGGCCATGCCCTCGGCCAGCGCGGCGCGGCAGGCGGCTAGCGTTGCCCCCGAGGACCGGCGGGAGCGCTCCACCATCTCCGGGCTCCAGGGGAAACCGATGCGGCGCATCTCCCGGGGGTCGAGGGTGCCCGTCGCCATGCGGGCCAGGTAGTCCGGATGGTGGGCGCGCAGGATCTCGGCGTCGGTGGCGGCGGGGGGCACCAGGATGTCCGCCTCGCTGAAATGGCCGGACGCGGCCAGGGTGTCCCGCAGGCGGGAATACTTTTCCATGGGGAAGCGGTGCCCTGGCGGGAGGGGCAGCACGAACTGGCCGGTGTAGTAGAGCTTCATGCGCTTGGGTTGGGGGTCCGGTTGTAGGTTGGGCTGACGCAGGGAGCGCAACATGAAGCGGTTAGGTTTGTTGGGCTTCACTTGGTTCAGTCCAACCTACGTGGGCTGAAAGCGTGGTCTTCCCCCGATATTCCCTTTTCCGTCGAATGTAGGGCGGAAAAGCGAAACGCCTTCCGCAGTATGGGGACGGCATATCCCTTATTCTGCGGAAGGCCCCGGCTGATTTTCTGCCCTACGCGGGCTGCGCCCTTTGCTTGATCGGGCTTGCATGACTTTTCTTCCGCTCAGCTTGGTGCAAGCTGCATCAACGAGTCGTACAAATTCACGCGCATCTGTGAAGTAGTTTCTGAAGGCTAAGCGTACCTCCTCGCTACTGTCGGCACGTACCAATACAACGTCCCGATCGGGCATCTTCTTTTCGAGTTCAAACAGCGCGCGAAGTGCGTCAGTTGCATCCCTAAAATTTCGAATTTCAAGCTCGCCTTCTTTCGAGAAAATGAGAATAGAGTTTCTCTTGTCGGTAACGTCCCCCGTCGCGCTATTCAGACCCCTGAGGGTCTGCATAAGATGGAGCGTACTCTCCAGCGACAAAAACTCGTCAAGGACTTCCTGATCTGAAGCAACTGGGAATGGGCCTTTTTGACCTTCGTGAGCTCGCGCCAGCAATTCGCTGGCCAAAGCCATTGCCCGTTCATAGCGATCATCGCCGCGCTGAAACTTCGGCTGACTTTGGGTTATGAAGCCAATAACCTCTACTGCGGTTGCCCAGGCATGTTGAACCAGCGTCCGGTACTGAATTTCAATGTATAGGCCGGCAAGGCCCTTTCCAGATTCTGAGTTGACGTTGTATTCGTAAACATCATGGATGCCACGATAACCGGTCGGTTTCGGCACCTTAATGTAGTCATACTTATCCGGACTGTTTCGGAGTTTATGATTAAACCGTGCCTTGTGAAATTTTCCCCGAAACGATTGCAAGTCTTCGATTGAATCAAAAATTAGACGACATCCGGCAACGTCGTCCATTCTCGCAAGTTGCATTCCCGGGAGGCGCTTTAATTTGTCGAAAATCGTCAGTTTCCGTTTGTGCCGTTGCGCAACGGATACTTTTGTGCCGCGGGTGCGATTCCGCAGAATTGCTTGGAACGTATTTAGGACCCCGCGATGCGCTGCACGCCATTCTTCAATCACTATGAGATCGTCGGCGGTCCCAGCATCCTGACGAATACGTTCGCCGGCACGTGTGACTCGTGATTTCGAGCCTCCTGGAAAATTAGTGTCGGTCACAGATACGCCCTTAGTGATGCACAACTACAAGAAGATGTTCTAAATGACGGATTGCAAACTGTCGAAGAGACCTCAACGAGGCCATGCGGCGACAAAAGAATGGGTGAATTCAACGCTTCTCCCAATTTGGTGCTTCCAATAATTGGATTCTTCACGTCATCGACGCAGTGGTTTTATCGGCGCCACGTGGGTATGTCCGCAACTTCAAACCTGCCCTGCGAAGTGCTACATCGTGTAGCTACCCAAGTCGATTAGATGCTATGGCGTAAAGCGTGGCAAGCGCCATCCGCGTGGCATGGGCGGGAGTGGGGTGGCGTCACGGTTCAGTGCTTCTTGGTCAACTGCCCCATGGCCCGTTCCAGACCCGCCAAAGTGAGGGGGAACATGCGATCGGCCATCAGTTCCCGCAGGATGCCGATGGTCTGGCGGTAGTCCCACAGGCGCTCGGGTTCTGGGTTGAGCCAGGCGGCGGCGGGGTAGGCGTCGAGGAGGCGGCGCAGCCAGGCGGCGCCCGGTTCGGCGTTCATGTACTCGATGGCGCCGTGGGGCTGGAGGATTTCGTAGGGGCTCATGGTGGCGTCGCCGACGAAGATCAGTTTGTAATCCGGGCCGAAGCGGTGGATCACGTCCAGGAGCGGCGTGCGCTCGGAATGGCGGCGCAGGCTGTTCTTCCACACGTGTTCATAGACGCAGTTGTGGAAGTAGAAATACTCCAGATGCTTGAATTCCGCCCGGCAGGCGGAGAAGAGCTCCTCGCAGACCTTGACGTGGTCTTCCATGGAGCCGCCCACGTCGAGGAAGAGCAGAACCTTCACCGCGTTGTGGCGCTCAGGCCGCATCATGAGATCAAGCCAGCCGGCGTTGCGGGCGGTGGCGGCAATGGTGCCGTCCAGGTCCAACTCCTCGGCGGCGCCCTCCCGGGCGAAGCGGCGCAGGCGGCGTAGGGCGACCTTGATGTTGCGCGTACCCAACTCCACCGTGTCGTCCAGATTGCGGAACTCCCGCTGGTCCCAGATCTTCACGGCCGTGCGGTTGCCGGCGGATTCCCCGCCGACTCGGATCCCCTCCGGGTGGGTACCGTTGTTGCCGAAGGGGGAGCTCCCACCGGTTCCGATCCACTTGCTGCCGCCCTGGTGGCGGCCGCGCTGTTCGGCGAGGCGCTCTTTGAACGTCTCCATCAGCTTGTCCCAGCCCAGCTTTTCCAGGGCGGCTCGCTCTTCGGGGGTGAGGTGCTTGCGGGTGAGGGCCCGTAGCCACTCCTCCGGCAATTCGGCCTCCAGCCCCGGCACATTCTCGACCCCACGGAAATAGTGGCCGAAGGCCTGATCGAAGCGATCAAAGAGGCTTTCGTCCTTGACCAGGCTGGCCCGGGCGAGGAAGTAGAAGTCGTCGATTTGCGGCGAGCAGACACCGGCCCGCAGCCCCTCCAGGAGGGTCAGGAACTCCCGGGTGGACACCGGCAGACCGGCGGACTTGAGGTGGAGGAAGAAATCGATCAACACGGCGGGCAACTCCTCGGCGCAGTTTTCATGATGGACCTGGGCGTTCGAGGTGTCGAGCCGTCCTGACCGGCAAGATGGCCGTGGGGGCTAGCGCGGCGCGGGAGGATTGGCCCGCAGGCGGCGGATCTCGGCGCCGGTCAGCTGGCTGGTTTCCCCCTCCGTCTCGGCGCGACGAAAGTTCGCGCCTTCGGTTTTGCCGTAGTTCGACTGGGTATCGTAGGCCCGCTCCCGGGCCCGCGCCCGTTGGACGATGGTCTCGCCCATCTCCCGGGCGTCCCGCTCGATGGTGGCGCAGTTGGGCCGATGGAGCCGGTCCAGGCTGGTTTCCACCTCCCGGGCGGCATCCGTGGCAATGCGCACATGGGCCTCTTCGTGGTCGGTGAGGCGCTGCAGGATCCGCGTCCACTCCTGGCGCAGGTCATCGGGGAGGGTCGAGGCCGCCCCATGGCGCGGGAGAATGGTCGTGACCTTGAGAGTCGTCCATACCCGGGCGATGTCGCACCCCTGAACGCCATCCCGGGTGTCGTAGCGCCAATCCAGCTCCCAACGGGTGAGGGCATCGCGGGGTTCGCCGGTGGCGGGGTCGAGGGGGGCGAGGCGCCTCATGCCCGCGAGGATCTCGTCGCGGGTGGTGCCCAAGACCTGATAGGTCTGGTTGTCGCGGACGATCTCCACCGCACTGGCAATCAGGGGGCTGCCGAGTCCGAGCCCAACGAACAGGAGCGCACGGGCGGTGTGGGAGGAGAAGGCGCGAGAAGGGGTCATGACTGAAGCTCCGTCGCCCAATTGAGGGCGTCGAGGTGGCAGGCCGAAGCGGCCTCGGGGGCAATGCCGCAGCGGGCGGCCACGGCTTCGAGGCTTTCGCCGTCGGATCGTTCGCAGGCGACCGCCAGATCCAGCAGGCCCCTCCAGGGGCCGTCGCCGCCCCGCAGAACGGCATCGATGTCGGGATCCAGGCCCAGGGGGGCCAGCGCTTTGTCCAGGGGGACCTGAAGAATCACGTCGGCCAGGGACAGGAGCCCGACCAGAAAAAGGGACTCGCGCTCTCTGGGAGGGCGGTCGCCGCCCAGCAATTCCAGCATTCGGGCGCGCACCAGGGCCGTTTCCAGGGCCGCCGCGGCACGGCCCTCCACTTCGTCCGCCCCGTAGGCCAGCAGGATCAGCCAGCGATAGAGCTTGTCCCGCCCCACCAGGAGCAGGGCCCGCTCGATGGACGAAACCTTTTCCGGCAAGGCCACCGCCGCTGAGTTGATGTAGCGCAGCAGGCGCATCGACAGGGCGGCATCTTGCTTGATGAGGGCGGTGATCTCCTCGGTGGGCGCGTCGCCGCGCAGGCGGGCAATGAGGGCGGTGATCCGGGTTACATTGGGGCTGAGGACCCCAGCCTCCCAGCTCTCGCGGCTGGTCACGAAGGGGCCCTGGAAATAGCGGACCCCGCCATTGAAGCAGTAGCGGAAGTGATCAAGGGTATCGAGGCCTCGTACCAGGAGGGCCGGGGGCGTCGCCTTGAGGGTCTGGAGCAACTGGCGGAGTTGCTGATCGTGGGCCACCTCCAGGCCGGACCCCTCCATCCAAAGCAGATTGGCGTGGGCGAGAAAACCGGCGTAGTCCGTGACCACCAGGGGGTCGGGCAGGGCAATGCGAAAGCCGTGGCCCTGGAGGCGACGGCATTGATCGAATACGCCGGTGAGATCCGGGGCGCCGACATCGGCGTGGGGGCGGGGCAGCAGCACGGTCTGGCGGGCTGGAAGCGTCTGCAACGAGGGATGATCGAGAAACGAATCCGGCACCTCGATGAAGGCCAGTCGTGGTCCGAGGAGCCGGCCCACGTCGGCCCGAACCAGGTCGGCGACGAGGACTTCCGCACACAGATGGGCGACCCGACGGCTCCGCTGCTGGACACGCTGATGTCCTGCCTCCCGCAACATGAACTGGTAACCGGCAATCCGCTGATCCCGCCCCAGAACGGCTTCCCGGCACAGGAAGGTCGCGGGGGCTTCCGACGGCCGCGGGTTGGCGGCCGGGGGCGCGGGCCCGCGCAATGGCGCGCTGCGGTTCAGGTCGACAAAGGCGGCGGTGGCGTCGGCCGCCTGGGGCGCCACGTCACCGCCGAAAAATCGCTTGATCAGGCGACTGAACATGCTCGGTCAGATGGGGGGTCAGCGATTGTTCCGCGCCATGAACACCAGGCGTTCCAACAAGTGCATGTCCTGCTCGTTCTTCAGCAGGGCACCGGGGAGGGGGGGGACGATGGTCTTGCCGTCCCGGCTGCGCAGGGCTTCGGGGGGAATGTCGTCGGCCACCAGGAGCTTGAGCCAGTCGATGAGCTCCGAGGTGGAGGGCTTCTTCTTCAGGCCGGGGATCTTGCGCAATTCAAAGAAGGCCTCCAGCGCTTCCCGCACCAGGGCCTCCTTGATGCCAGGGAAATGGACGTCCACGATCTGCTGCATGGTGTCCCGGTCCGGGAACTTGATGTAGTGGAAGAAGCAGCGGCGCAGGAAGGCGTCGGGAAGTTCCTTTTCGTTGTTGGAGGTGATGATGACGATGGGGCGATGGCGGGCGGCTACCGTCTCCCGGGTTTCATAGACGTGGAACTCCATCCGGTCGAGTTCCCGCAACAGGTCGTTGGGGAATTCGATGTCCGCCTTGTCGATTTCGTCGATGAGGACCACGGTGGGCGACTCGGCCACGAAGGCCTGCCAGAGGACGCCCCGCAGGATGTAGTGGCCGATGTCCCGTACCCGGTCGTCCCCCAGCTGGGAGTCCCGTAGGCGGGAGACGGCGTCGTATTCATAGAGCCCCTGCTGCGCTTTGGTGGTGGATTTGATGTGCCACTGGAGGAGGGGCAGACCCAGGGCAGCCGCTACTTCTTCCGCCAGCATGGTCTTGCCGGTGCCAGGTTCACCCTTGATGAGGAGGGGGCGCTGCAGGCGGATGGCAGCATTGACCGCCAGCATCAGATCCGGGGTGGCAACGTACTGAGAGGTCCCTTCAAAACGCATGATCGGGCCATCGAGCAGAAAAAAGACCATTATAGGGCCTCGCGGGTGCTTGGACGGCCGACCCGGAGCCGCTTAAAATCGCTCCACAACTCCAAGTCAATCAACCCCAATCAGTCAGGAGACACAATGCAGGGAAGATCCATCGCGCCGCTGCTGCTCGCGGCGCTGTTCGCTTTGCCCGCCTGGGCGGCGGAGGGCAATGCCGAAGCGGCCAAGCAGAAGATATCCATGTGCGTGGGCTGCCACGGGATCCCCGGCTATCGCACCACGTTTCCGGAGGTGTATCACGTGCCCAAGCTGGGCGGGCAACACGCCGCCTACATCGTCAAGGCTCTCGAAGCCTACAAGAGCGGCGAGCGCAGCCATCCCACCATGCGCGGCATCGCCAGCACCTTGAGCGAGCAGGACATGGCCGACCTCGCTGCCTACTACAGTTCAGCCCAGTGAGGACGGATCCCATGCGCAAGATGACCGCCGCCCTCGCGGCCCTGTTCGTGATGTCCACGCCGGCCCTGGCGGGCGACCCCGCTGCCGGCAAGGAAAAATCCGCCGTCTGCGGCGCCTGCCACGGTGCTGACGGCAACAGCCCGATCCCCGATTTCCCGCGGCTGGCCGGCCAGCCCGAGGATTATCTCCTCCGCGCCCTCCAGGATTACAAACTGGGCCGGCGGAAGAACCCAATCATGGGAGCCCAGGTGGAAGCCCTCTCCAAGGCCGATATGGCCGATCTCGCGGCCTGGTTTTCGAGCCAGCAAGGCCTCGTGGTCAAGCGCTGACCGCGCCGCGGCTGGGCGCCATCGGCAAAGCCCGCTTCGGCGGGCTTTTTCTTGGGTAATCCCAAGCGCCGGTCCAGGCCGGGGAGGTGTCAAGTGAGGCAGATCACTGGCCTTCCATGGAAAGGGTCATCGGGTCTCGGGGGCGGGGCTTCCTAATCTGTGAGCCACGGACCCATCCCGCGAGCAGGGTTGCTCGTGGGTCGCCGTGATGACCATTCAACGATTCTGGAGGCACTGCCATGAACCAACCGAGCCCTGCTTGCAAACCCGCCCATATCGCCAATACCGACGTCGAGGCCATGGCCCGCCAAGGCGTCGCCCGCGCCCTCGCCGCCCGGCAGGCGATGATGGAGATGACCCCCGAAGAAGCCGCCGCCGTGGGGGGCGGCCTCACCCTCGCGCTGGCCAAGCCCATCATCTACGGCGGCTTGTTTACCAAGCTCGATGTGATGAATCTGGGCGGGCTTTCGTCCCCCATCGGCTTCTGACGGGGAGCCCACCATGGCTGCCCCGCCCGTTACCCTGTGTCCCAGCGCCCAGCCCGATTGGCAGGACGCCAGGGTCTTTGCGGTGGTTGGCGGCACGCCGGATAGGCCGGAAACGGCCTATCTCGACCAGGCCGAGCCGGTCACGCCCGAATTGCTTGCCCTGGCGAGTCCGGTGGCTCCGGCGGAGGTCTTTCGCATTGCCGCGCCCTGCGCCCAGGGTGCCTGCCAGCATTTCGACAATGCCGGCCACAGCTGTCGCCTCGCCCAGAAGACCGTCGGGCTGATGCCCATCGCCTTCGAGAAGCTGCCCCGCTGCGCCATTCGCGCCGATTGCCGCTGGTGGCAACAGGAGGGGGTGTCCGCCTGTCGGCGTTGCCCTCAGGTCGTCACCGTGAACTTCACTCCCACCCGGTCCATGCGCCAGGCAGCCGACCCCGACGTGATCTCCGCGACCCCCGTGGGGCCGGATGCCCTGCAGCCCGCCGCCTGAGGCGGATTCCGCTCCGTTCCGTTCCCTCCCTTCGTCGCCCCGTCCGCCTGCCTGGCGGATCGGGGCGGCGCTCCTTGCGGCCTTCGATCTTCTGGGGCCACGCCGGCCCTCTTCGTGATCGCCCTCCAGGCGGCCTGGGGTCTGTGACACGCCGCACACCGAACGGGTGGCGCGCGCCATCGGGTAGGCAGCCCAGCGCTGGTTAAGGTGTCACCACGTCGGCTCACTCCTTGAGTTGGCGCATGACCCCAACCCCAACTGGAGAAAAACATCATGGAACCCAAAGCCAACACCCCCCTCACGATCTCGGCCGCCGATCTGGCCGCCCTCGTCCCAGCTAGCCGCGAACGTGCCGTCGCCGCCAAGGAAGCCCTGGCGGAACTCTCCCCGGCCCAAGCCGCGGAGGTCGGCGGCGGTGCGTACTACGGCTACGGACTGCCCGACCCCTTCCCCTGGGGCACGCTGCCGTTCTGGAAGATGGCTACCGTGATCAAGACGGCCACGACCCAGCCGGCGATGCCCGCGGCGGACATGGGCAGCTTCGGCTTCTGACGGGAGACGGCGATGTCTGGGCCCAACACCCTGATGTGCCCGAGCGCCGACCCGGACGGAGCCGGGGCGGTGGTGTTCGGGCTTATCGTCGGCACCCCTGAAGCGCCGGAAACGGCCTACCTGGAGGAGACCCAGGCGGTGACGCCTGAGCTCCTCGCCCTGGCGGATCCGGTGGCGCCGGCGGACATGTTCCGCTTCGGCGCACGCTGCCTGCGGGGTGGCTGCGCCCACTGGGAGGCCGAGCGGGCGGTGTGCCGCTTCGGCGAAAAAACCGTCCGCCTGGCGCCGGCGGTGGTGACCGTGGTGCCGACCTGTGCCCTGCGGGCCAACTGCCGCTGGTGGCACCAGGAAGGCATGGCGGCCTGCCAGCGCTGCCCTCAGGTGATCCGTACCGGCGCCATCGGGCATTCCGAAGTCCGCCAGGCGGCGGATCCCCGGGTGGCCTGACCCTCCCAATTCATCGACTAGGAGACTTCGATGGCTACCACCTACTCACTCCGTCCGCTTTCTGCGGCAGAGGTCGAGGCCGTGAGCGGCGGTGTGCTGCTGCTTTACTGGCTCCTGACCCGTCCGGCCTACTGACCGGCCAGCGCCCCGGCCGATGGGCCGGGGCCCTCCCCACCTTTTCGGAACGATCCCCATGACCCAGTCCCTCTTTCGCCAGGAGGTCTTCGAGGCCCGGCGGGAAAGCCTCCAGGGGGGCGTGCTGATCGCCCACCCGCCCGCCCTGCGCCTCCTGGTCCTCGCCGCCGTCGCCATCGCTCTGGCCCTGCTGGCCTACGGGGCCTGGGGCGAATACACCCGCAAGGCCCATGTGGCGGGCTATCTGGCCCCGACCCTGGGGCTCATCAAGATCCATACGCCCCAGACCGGGCGAATCCGGGAGAAGCGGGTGAGCGAAGGGCAGCGGGTCAAGCAGGGGGATCCGCTCTTCGTCATCGCCAGCGAGCGGGCCACGGCGGCGGC
>JAEUNY010000087.1 GCA_016791005.1 Zoogloeaceae bacterium | reverse complement strand
GACGAGCCCACCCACCCGGGATCACCTCACCCCTCCCACAAACGAGCGAAAGCGCAGTCCAGGACACCCCGCGGCCGCAATAGACCGCAATCGAGATCCGTCCAGCGCATCAAGACCGCCACCGACGTGCGGGCAACGGCCAATCTGAACGCGGCGCTGGGCCTGCTCGGGCATACAAAATCGGCGATGACTGAACGTTATACAAGGCAGCGCAATGGCGCCAAGGCAAAGCCGGCCGAGTGATTTGCGGAAAACAACCAGAATCGTGGAAATAATCCGCAAGTGGATAACCCAATGGTGCCCAGGAAGGGACTCGAACCCCCACGCCTTTCGGCGCCAGAACCTAAATCTGGTGCGTCTACCAATTTCGCCACCTGGGCCAGTGACTCTGCGAGCGCAGGGGGCGGATTATACATGGCGCGCTACATGGCCAGCTCTCCCGCGTAGCCGGTCATCTCGAGGTAGCCATGGCCCCGCTCGACCCCGGCTTCCCGCACCCGCACCGCACCCTCCCAGTAGATCGTGCCGGTGCTGGCCCGACTGTCCAGTTCCTGGTCGGTCATCATCGGCTCGACCGTAAACCGGCGCTTTGCCGGCCCGTTGCCTAATTCCACGGTCCAGCCAACGGGATAGGTGGCCCCGGAGCGTGGCGAGGTCCAGCTTGGCCCCGGCTGAAAGCGGACCTCGGCCGGGCCGAAGGTCTGTGCGCTGCCGTCCGGGGCCCGCAAGCTCGCCCCCGCCCAAAGGGCTTGACCGTCACCGTCACGCATGCGGAAGGCCATCAGCGCGCCGCCATCTGTGAGATTGATGCCGATCCAGTCCCAGCCGCGCGCCCCCTTCGGCAGGTATGCGCTGGACCACTCGTGGTCCAGCCAGGCCCGGCCCTGCACGGAAAACTCCCGTTCGCCGATTCGGAGGCGCCCCTCCACCGCCAATTGCGGCTGGCTGTAGTAGAAGCTGGCGCTTGCCGGCTCTGGCCCCTTACGGCTGTAGCCGGCCGCGCCGTTCAACAACGGTGCCTGGGTTGCCGCCAATCTGAGGTCGAAGGCGAACTCGGCGTCGACCACGCTGGCCGAATAGGTTTTGCCATCGCCCTCCAGGCGCCAGTCACGAACCCACGCCCGCGTCATGGCAGTATCGGCGCCCGCCAGCGGTCCGTCTGCCCGAGAGGCGCGCTCCCCGTGGAGCAGGCGGCCCTGGCCAGGATCCGCCACCGCGGCATGGGCCATGACGAGTTGCTGGGGCGCAAATCGACTCGGGTTGTCAACCGCCAACCCTGTCGCGACCCGGAAAAAGGTCACCTGAAACCCCCGCGACACCGCGTCGGAATCACTGACCCACCCGGTGACGTACCACCACTCGGTCCGGAACTCAGGGTGCGCACCCAAGTCCCTGGGCAAGCTCACCGCCTGCCCTGGCACGACTGCAGCGAATTCCGCCCTCGCGGCCAGGCTGGCCAAGACGAGCAGGGCAAGACCCACGAGCCACCGGTTCGCCCACTTCTTCACCAATCCTCCCGAACAGCGAACACCGCAGCCTGGCTCATGGCCTGGCGCCCGGCCAGGACCGCCGCCAGCGCGGCCAGCGCGACAAGCAGCAATGCGAAGAGGGCAAGGCTGCCCCAGGGAACATGGAGATCCATCGTCCAGTGAAAGCTCTGGGGATTGATTACCCGCACCAGGATAAGGGCGATGGCCGCGCCCGCCCCAAGCCCCCCCGCCACCCCGGCGGTGGCGGTCATCATGCCCTCCATCGCCAGCATGCTCGCCACCTGCTGGCGGCTCACGCCCAGGTGCCGCAGCATGCCGAACTCCCGTCGGCGCGCCATCGCCAGGGCCGCAAAGCTGGTAGCGATGCCAAACAGCCCGATCGCCACGGCGACCCCTTCCAGAACATAGGTCACGGCAAAAGTCCGATCAAAGAGGGTCAGGCTCGCTGCCCTCAGCTTGGCGGGGCGGGCAATCTCCACGCCCGCCCCCAGAGCCCCGACGAGGACCTTTTCCACCCCGTCCGGCGTCACTCCGTCCTCTAGAAAGATGGCCGCGTCGTGGACCCGTCGATCGCCTCCCAGGCGTCGCCAGTCATCGAGTTCGATGACCACAGCGCCCTGCTGACGGGCGTAATCCCGCCACACTCCGGCCACGGCAAAGGTCTGCTCCGCCCCGCCCACCGGGAACGCCAGACGATCCCCTGGCCCCACTCCGAGGCGATCCCGGGCGGCCTCCGAGAGCCACACTTGGGGCGCGCTCGACGGGGGCGGTCCGCCCGCCACCAAGGGCAGGGCCACCCCGGTCGCCACCGGCCTCACCAGGAGCGCCAAGGGAGGCTCACCAGGCACCAACCGCACCGAATCCTGCCGGGTCCACAGCACCCGAGCGACCCCCGGCGCCGTCACCACCGCTTCCTGACCGGCCTCGTCGAGCCACCCCCCGCCGACTGCCCGGAGGTAGAGGTCAGCCGGCAGGACCTGATCCAGCCAGTCGACCACCGATTGCCGGAAGGAGGCCACCATGATCGCCATCGCTGCCGCCAAAGCCACGCTGCTGAGTACGCCGGCCGCGGCGATCACCGCCTGCCCCGGGGCCCCTGCGAGGCGGGCCGCCGCCAGACGGGAGGCCAGCCCCCGCCGCGGTAGCCCAGCGGGCAAGCCCCGGGTGAGGGCGGGCAAACCCGCGAGCGCCCCCACGAGAACGGCCAGCACAGCAGCGTAGCCCCCGACCGCCACGCCGCCCACGGTGGGAAGCTGAGCGAGGGCCCAGGCGCCCGCAAAGCTCCCGAGGGCCAGCCCCAGCCGCGGGCGGAAGACGAATACCCTGGCCTCGTCCCCCGCCTTGAGGGCCTGGGCTGGCGCGACCGCGAGGGCCTCCCGGGCTGGCGCCCAAGCCCCCGCCAAGCCTGCCAGGACCCCGAGCGATCCGTAAGCGAGGGTGGGACCCCCCTCGAGGGATAGAGGCGGCGTCACGCCCTGGAAATACCCGGCCCCGAGATCACTGCCCAGAAGCGCCAGCACCAACTCGGCCAAACCGTAGCCCGCCGCGACGCCCAACAGCCCGCCGAGGAACCCGATCACCGCCCCCTCCAGGAGCAGACCCTGCGCAAGGGTCCGGCGGTCCAGGCCGATGGCCCGCAAGAACGCAAGCTCGCTGCGCCGTCGCACGACGGACAGGGCCTGGGTGGAAAACACGAGAAAGCCCCCGGTGAGGAGGGCCATGACGGCCAGCAGGGTGAGATTGACCCGATAGGCGCGGGACAACGCAGCCACCTGGCTCGCTCCCAGTTCCGGACGCTGAAGCTCGACTCCGGACGGCAAGGCGGGGGCGAGCTGGGCCCGCAGGTGGGCCTCGCTGGTCCCGGCAGCGAGGCGCAGATCGATGCGCGACAAACGCCCTAGCCAGTCAAAGCGCCACTGCACCGCAGCGATGTCAGCGACCGCGAGGGGCGGCAATGGTCCGCTCACGCCCCCCTCGTCCGCCCCGCTCTGCCCCGCCACCCGCCAGGCTGAGGGTGTCCGGCCCCCCGCCTGCAGAACCAGGGCAGCGCCCACCGGGAGTTCCCAATCCGCCATCGCCGCCGGACTGAGAAACAAGGCATCCTGCTCCAGGACTGCCAGGCGGTCCGCGCCCTCCGGCAGGTTTGGGCGGAGGTGGGGATGCACGCGCATCGCCCGGAAAAAATCGATCCCCAGGAGATGAAGGGCGCGCCGCTTTCCATCGCCGGTAACGAGGATGGGTTCGACTTCAACCACGGGACTCGCCTCCGCCACCCCGGGGAGGGCCAGCACCCGATCGAGCACCTCTTCGGGAAACCCTTCTTTCCCGCCGACCACCTGGAGGTCGGCCTCACCGGCGAGGGTACGCACGCTACGCCCCAACTCGGCCAGGGCAGCATCGTGAATGACCTGAACCGCCAGCGCCAGAGCGACCCCCAGGGTCACGGCGAGCAGCGATAACGCGGAGGTCAGCCGATGGCGCAGGAGACTTGCGGCGAAGATCCGCAGGAGCACCACACTCATGGCCAGGACCGCGGGATCGGGATCCGAATGTGCCTTGGCGAGGCCATCAGCTCGCCTCCGGAACCAGCCCGGCCGGGGTGAGACGCAAGACGCGGTCCGCCCTGCGAGCCGCCTCCCGAGAGTGGGTGACGAGCAAGGCCGCGGCGCCGTATCGATTCACGCCGGCCTTCAGCAACGCCAGCACCCGGGCGGCCTGTTCCGGATCGAGATTGCCGGTGGGCTCGTCGGCCAACACCAGACCCGGCTCATGGACCAAGGCCCGGGCGATCGCCACCCGCTGCAACTCGCCACCGGACAATTCCCGGGGCCAACCCGCCGCCCGCCCCCCGAGGCCCACCGCGTCGAGGAGGGATGCCGCGCGGCGGCTCGCCTCGGACTCCTTCTCCCCCAGCAGCCACAGGGGCAGCGCGACATTCTGGCCGAGGGTGAGGTGGGGCAGGATGTGGAAGGCCTGGAAGATGAAGCCGATGTGGGTGCGCCGCAACCGGCTGAGCCCTTCATCGTCCAGGCGCGCGAGATCGGTGCCAGCGATGCTGACCTTACCCGCGTCCGGCCGATCAAGCCCGGCAATGCAGTTGAGGAGCGTCGACTTGCCCACGCCGGATTCCCCCACGATGGCCACAAACGCCCCCGCCGGCAGGGCGAGGTCCACGTTCTCGAAGAGCACCCGGGAACCGATCCGCCGGGCGAGGCCATCGATAGCAACCATGGGCACATGCTAACCCTGGGGCCCGTACTCTGACCATCGCCCGCCTTGCCGGAGGCGACTGCGACTTCCTTTCCATTCACCGCCACCCGCCATGACCTATCCTGAAACGTAGGCCCCCGGCCAAACCGGAGGCTCCGAACCAGACAATGGAGGGATAGGCCATGACTGACGCGAACCTTGGATTCAAATCCGTGAAGGTGATTGCCCTGGGGGCCACCGACGGACCCCGCGCCCATCATTTTTATGGAGAGACGCTGGGCCTCACCCCTGCCCTTGAGGCCGGACAACGGGTCGGTTACGAGTTCGGTGGTCTCACCCTCATGATCAAGGACGACGGCTCGCTTTCACCGTCTATACCCCCGACCTCCCGCCTCACCGTGGAGGTGTGCTCGGCCCCCCGCACGGAGGCCCTGCTGCGGGAAAAGGGCGTGACCATCGCCGATCCGGTGCAAACCTATGACGAGGCCTTTCTGGTGGGCAGTTTCCTCGATAGCGAGGGAAACAAGATCTGGTTCTGCTCCGCAAAGGAACCGAAGTGAATCGCGGCCGAGGCGACGGCGAGTCGATATAATGCTCGGTTTTCCCGATTTGCCCGGAGCCCGCCATGGAAGCCGAACGCCTCAACGCCATCGCCGCCAAGATCGACGACCTCAAGGAACGGGGCCACGATCTTCGGAGGTATCTTTGACTACGACGAAAAGGCTTCCAAGCTCGA
>JAEUNY010000031.1 GCA_016791005.1 Zoogloeaceae bacterium | reverse complement strand
ATCGCCATGCATCATGATCTTTTGGCCATCCTTGGTTTCCATGACGTGGCCCTGCTTCATGCGCGTGGCGCGGCCGAACTTGTCCTCCATGGCCATCTTGCCGTCCTTGAAGATGTAGAGCGTCGAACCGTCCTTGAGCTCAATCGTCTTCTCCGCCGCCGCCCGGGCGGCGTCGCCCGCAAATGCGGCCGTGGCAACGGCACTCATGGCAGCAACCATCAACAGTTTCTTCAGCATTTTGACCTCCAGCGGTAAGGGAATGAACGTAGAGTCATCCTAGCTCTGGCGACCTTACCGATCCCCCACACGGAAATTACGTCTGCGTCACAGCCGTGACAGCCGCGCAGCGATCAGAGTGACCGGAAGGTCTCGCGACCCAAGTCATCCCTGCCACACGGAGTTGCTTCCCCGACGTGGACCGGATGCTTACGAATTTGTAATTGGCTGGTCACCTTCCCGTCGGTATCGGATATCCATATTGGCAAGCGGGTGATCGCCGCACCGAACCATCGAGCGGCGAGCGCTGGACCAACCTGCTTTCGAACTCAAGGAGTCGATCATGAAACTGCTCATTCCCGCCGCCGCCGCTTTCGTGGCCCTATTGTCCCTGTCTTCCCCGGCAGCTTTCGCCGCCGACGACAAACCGGCCGAAGCTGCCGCCGCGCCGGACACCAAGCAGGTCCAGCCGAAAAAGAAGGTCAAACCCCACAGCCACGTGGAAGACAAGGGCGGTGCGCCGCAAACTGCCCCCGAGCCGATGGCCGACAAACCCGATCCGGCCACGGATACGAGCAAGCACTACCATCCCCGCGACGCGAAGTAACCGGACCGGAGGAGCCGGGCGAGAGCCCGGCTTTTTCATTTTCGAGCTGATGACATGAATGTAATGTGACCGTCAGCCTCCGGTCGGAATCCGCGGCGCACCGTGAGGTTGTATGGAACACGCGGAGAGAACAAATGCCTGACCACGACCCCTCCGGCCACGGCGCACTGGCGCCGGCCCATCACGAGCAGGGAACCCGCCGCGCCCGCTGGGTGTTCGCCGGCTTTGCGGTCATCGCCGCGGTGCTGTTGTTCACCGAGCATCGCGCCCATGTGCTGGGCCTCTTGCCCTGGTTGTTCCTGCTGGCCTGCCCGCTGATGCACCTGTTCATGCACGGCGGCCACGGCGGACACAGGCATGGCGGCCGATCGGACGAGCGAGAGCCGAAATGAGCGAAGCCAGTCCCGCCTATGGTCTGTGGTCGCTGGTGGTGATCAACTCGGCGGTGTTCATCTTCTTTGCCGCCAGTTTCTTCAAGCCGGCGAGCGGCAGGGACTGGCGCACCCTGGGCATGTACTCGGCCTTCATCGTCGCGCTGTTCGCCGAGATGTACGGCTTCCCGCTGACGATCTACCTGCTCTCCGGCTGGCTGACGCGGCAGTTTCCGGGCGTGGATTTTCTGTCCCACGACGCCGGCCACCTGCTGGAGGTGATGTTCGGCTGGCGGGCGAACCCCCATTTCGGCCCCTTCCATCTGCTGTCCACCCTCTTCATCGGCGGCGGCTTCTGGCTGCTGGCCTCGGCCTGGAAGGTGCTGTATGCCGCGCAGAAGAGCGGGCGCCTCGCTACCACCGGCCCCTATGCCCGTCTGCGCCATCCGCAATACGCGGCCTTTGTCCTCATCATGTTCGGCTCCCTGTTGCAGTGGCCGACCCTCATCACGCTGGCGATGTTCCCGATCCTGGTGGTGGCCTATGTACGGCTCGCCAGGCGAGAGGAGGGCGAGGCGGCGGCAGCCTTTGGCGACGAATGGGCAGGCTACGCCCGGCGCACACCGGCGTTCGCCCCTCAATGGGCCGGCCGCAGCACAGCGGGGAGCAAGCGATGAAACGACCGGCCGTTGAACGAGGTCGGACCTTCGAAAGTTGGGCCGGCTTGAGCCGGACGCGGCTGTAGAAGGCGGGCTGAAACCCGCCTACAGCACAAGCGACAGATCACCGGGAGATCGACATGATAAAAATGCTGAAAGACTGGCTGGCATGGCTGCGGGCGTGGCGGGTGGAGAACGAGCGCGCCCATCGGAACGCCAAGGCCGGGCCCTGCTGCAGCGACCCGCGCGAGATCTATGCCGCCCGGCGCGGGACCGAAAGGAACGGCCGCCATGGCTGAGACGCAGCATCCGGCCGGGCATCACGCGCACCACGCACGGCCAGCGGGCGACCCCGCCCCGACCGACCCCGTCTGCGGCATGCAAGTGGCGCCCGACTCGCCGCACCGGACGGACTTCGAGGGCGCCGAATATCGCTTCTGCAGCGCCCACTGCCTGGCGAAATTCCAGGCCGAGCCGCGCCGCTACGTCGCCCCGGCCCCGCACGGTGGGCCGTCGGAGCCGCCCCCGGGCACCGAATACACCTGCCCGATGCACCCCGAGGTGCGCCAGATGGGCCCCGGCACCTGCCCCAAGTGCGGCATGGCGCTGGAACCCGTGCTGCCGCAGGTGGAGGAGGGCGAAAACGTCGAACTGCGGGACTTCCGCCGGCGCTTCTGGTGGCCGCTGCCGGCTACCGTGGTAGTGACCCTGATCGCCATGCTCGGCGGTGTTTCCGAAGCGCTGCTGGGCGCGGCGAAACCCTGGATCGAGCTGGCGCTGGCGAGCCCGGTCGTGCTGTGGGGCGGCTGGCCCTTTTTCCGGCGATGGGGCCAGTCGCTGAAAAACCGTAGCCCCAACATGTGGACCCTGATCGGCACCGGCGTCGGCGCGGCCTATGGCTACAGCCTGGTAGCGACGCTGGCCCCCGGGATCTTCCCCGAGTCCTTCCGTCTGGGCGGCCAGGTGGCGGTGTATTTCGAGGCGGCGGCGGTGATCGTGTCCCTGACCCTGCTCGGCCAGGTACTCGAGCTCAAGGCCCGTGCCGAGACTGGCGCGGCGATCAAGGCGCTGCTCGGCCTTGCCCCCAAGACCGCCCGGCGGCTACGCGACGACGGCACGGAAGAGGACATTCCCCTCAGCCACGTCCATCCCGGCGACCGCCTGAGGGTGCGTCCGGGCGAGAAGCTGCCG
>JAEUNY010000023.1 GCA_016791005.1 Zoogloeaceae bacterium | reverse complement strand
GTAGAAGGTTAGGAATACAGTTGGGCACTTTTTCAAGGAAAACACCGGAAAGCAAAAAGGCCAGTCTTTCGACTGGCCTAAGTGCTTGATTCAATTGGTCGGGGCGGCGGGATTCGAACTCGCGACCCCTTGCACCCCATGCAAGTGCGCTACCAGGCTGCGCTACGCCCCGACACAGAAGCGGAATTATAGCAGATCTTCTCGATCCGCCAAGGCGCAGCGCACCCTAACACCATGGGTGCGCGAACGCCTCTATTCCGATCGGGCGATCACTACCCGAGAATGATCCGACTCCCGCCATCCCCACCACTGATGGCAAGCATCAGGCTATTGATCCGTTTGACGAAGGTTGCCGGGTCCTCAAGGGTTCCGCCTTCTGCCAGCAGGGCTTGGTCGAAAAGAACATTGGCCCAGTCGTCAAAGCGCTCGACTTCCTGCTTCAGGCGCTGCACCACCGGATGGTGAGGATTGATTTCCAGAATCGGACTTGAGACCGGGGCACTCTGTCCCGCCGCTTTGAGAATGCGGGCGAGGTTCATGCCCAGATCGTGCTCGTCGGCGACGAGGCAAGCGGGGGAGTCGGTTAGACGCAAGGTCACCCGGACATCTTTCACCCGATCGGTCAGGGCGGACTTCATGCGCTCCAGCAGGTCCTTGAACTCGTCGGCGGCCTGTTCGGCCTCCTTCTTCTCCGCTTCGTCTTCAAGGCTTCCGAGATCGAGCCCACCTTTGGCCACGGATTGCAGGGCCTTGCCGTCGAACTCGGTGAGGTGCCCGATCACCCATTCATCCACCCGGTCCGAGAGGAGGAGGACTTCGATGCCCTTCTTCCGGAAGATTTCGAGATGGGGGCTGTTCTTTGCGGCATTGAAGGACTCGGCGGTGACAAAGTAGATCTTGTCCTGGCCTTCTTTCATCCGCCCAATGTAGTCCTTCAGGGACACCGTCTCGTCCGGGGTATCCGCCTTGGTTGTGGCAAAGCGAAGCAGGCCGGCGATCCTTTCCCGATTGGTGGCGTCTTCGCCGACCCCTTCCTTCAGGACCTTGCCAAACTCCTTCCAGAATTTGGTGTACTTCTCCTGATCCCCCGCCTCATCGCTGGTGGCAAGGTCGTCGAGCAGGCCAAGGACCTTTTTGGTGCAACCCGCACGGATGGTGTCGATGTCCTTGGATTCCTGAAGGATCTCCCGGGACACGTTGAGGGGGAGATCGGCGGAGTCCACCACCCCGCGTACGAAGCGCAGGTAGGTTGGCATGAGCTTTTCAGCGTCGTCCATGATGAACACCCGCCGCACGTAGAGCTTGATCCCGTGCTTGGCGTTGCGATCCCACAGGTCGAAGGGGGCATGGGCCGGAATGTAGAGTAGCTGGGTGTATTCCTGACGGCCCTCGACCCGCGAGTGGGTCCAGGCCAAGGGCTCGTCGTAGTCGTGGCCGACGTGTTTGTAGAAGGCTTTGTATTCTTCTTCTGTGACGTCGTTCTTGCTGCGAGCCCAAAGTGCGCTGGCTTGATTGACCGTTTCCTCCTCGTCCCGGACGACCTGCGCCTTGGCTTCCTCGTCCCATTCCTCCTTCTTCATCAGGATCGGCTGGACGATATGGTCGGAGTACTTACGGATCAGGCTCCGCAGCTTCCAGGACGAGAGCAGGTCTTCCTGGTCATCCCGTAGATGGAGGGTGATCTCGGTGCCACGCTCGGCCTTCTCGATGGCCTCGACGGTGTATTCGCCGGCGCTGTCGCCGGTCATCGCGCATTCCCACTGGATCGCCTCGCCTGGGGGAAGTCCGGCCCGCCGAGTCCGCACCGTCACCTTGTCCGCAACAATGAATGCGGAGTAAAAGCCGACGCCGAACTGCCCGATGAGGTGAGCGTCCTTCTGCTGGTCGCCGGTGAGCTTGCCGAAAAACTCCTTCGTGCCGGATTTTGCGATGGTCCCGAGGTGGGTAATCACTTCCTCCCGACTCATGCCGATGCCATCGTCGGCAACGGTGATGGTCCGCGCGGTCTTGTCGAAATCGACCCGGATTCTGAGGTCGCCATTGCCTTCCAATAACGCCGGGGCATCCAGCGCTTCGAAGCGCAGCTTGTCACAGGCGTCCGACGCGTTGGAAATCAGCTCGCGGAGGAAGATTTCCCGGTTGGAATAGAGGGAATGGATCATCAGGTGAAGCAGTTGCTTCACCTCGGCCTGAAAGCTGAGGGTCTGGGCACTCGCGGCTTGAGCGGTGGTCATTCTGGGAGTCTCCTTGGGAACATACGATTGCGCCCAAGGAAATGGGGACGCCACCAGGGATTTCAACCCCCAGGCTGCGGATCAGAACACCATCTCATCAATAGCGAAAACGGTCGGTGGCCCCTTTCAACCCTGCCGCCAGCCCCTCCAGGGCTTCCACGGCATGGACCGCGGCCTCCATCGACACGTGGGTGCCTTCGACCTTTTGCGCGATGTGTTCAACCTGCTGAGCAATCGACGTTGAAGCCGCGCTTTGCTCCTTGGTGGCCTCGGCCACGTCGCGGATGCGCTGTAGGGCACCATCCGTGCCCGCCCGGATCTCCCGCAGAGATTCCGCCGCACTCTCCACCAGCCCCACACCGTCCTTCACCTGGGTGGCCACCGACGACATTACCGTCACGGCCCCCTGGGTGTCGCCCTGAATCCCGAGGATCATCTGCTCGATCTGAACCGTCGCCGTTGCGGTGCGCTCAGCGAGCCCCCGCACCTCGTCGGCCACCACGGCGAAGCCGCGGCCCTGCTCCCCCGCGCGGGCCGCCTCGATCGCCGCATTGAGGGCGAGAAGGTTGGTCTGGGCCGCAATTTCCTTGATCACATTGGCAATGGAACCGATTTCATCAGCACGGCTCAGGAGCTGCTGGATCGTTCCGGCCGCGCGATCCACCGTCTCGGCGATGCTTTGCATTTCCGCCACGGCCGATTCCGCGCGCCGCTCGCCATCTTCGGACAGTTGCACCGCCCGCAGCGAGTTCTGTTCGGTTTCCCGAGCGCCATCCGCGATGTGGTTGATGCTGACCGTCATCTCCTCGACCGCGGCGGCGATGGAAGCGGTGGCATCGGCCTGGCTCGACGATTGGCGCGACACCTCCCGGGCGACGTTCCCCAAGGTCCGGGACTGGTCCGCCAGATCATTGGCGTGCCCACCCACCGTCGCGATCATCCGGCGCACTTCACTGACCATACCCCCCAACGACGCGAGCAGGCTCCGCGCGCCGCTCGCAGGGCGGGCTTCGACACTGAAGTCACCCCCGGCCACTTTCTCCATGACATCCATGGCATAACTGGGCTCGCCCCCCAGTTGCCCTTCGATGCTTCGCTTGACCGCCAATGCCAAAACAAAAGATACGCCGACCAAAAGCCCCGCCAACAAAGCCTCACGTTTCAGGGCGGCGAGGATCGCACTGCGGGACGCATCCAGATAGACCCCACTTCCATAGGCCCAGCCCCAAGGCTTGAAGGCGCGGACGAAGGAGGCCTTGGGCGCCGGTTGATTCGATCCGATCCGGTTCCAGCGGTATTCGAGCATTTCGGATTGACCAGAACGGGCGACCGCTGCAATCCGGTCGAAAATCGGAAAGCCGTCTGGGTCGGTTTTACCGGCCATGGATTGGCCTTCGGTTTCCGGCTTGGACGGGGACAGGATCGTCACGCCCTGGGTGTCATAGATGAAGAGATAGTTGTCGCCGTCGAAGCGCAGCCCACGCAGCAAAGCGATCGCCTGAGCCTGCGCTTCTTTGCGACTCAACTGACCGGCCGATTCGAGTCCCTGGAAGTGCGTAAAAACACTGGTGGCGGCGTCGACCACATTTTCCAAGCGATGCTTTTCCTTGGCCATCAGCTCATCATAGAGCGTCCACCCGGACAGCCCGATCAGGGCTGCGAAGCTCATGAAGGCCACCGTGACCATCAGGGCCAAACGGCGTCCCACCGCCATGCGTTCCAGCCAGGCCATATCCCCTCCTCGTCATTGTTGTTATCACGGCCGATCGAGCGCCCAAGCGCCCGGGCGCGGCCGTATGCCAATCACCTAACGACGGGAAATTGAGAAAGCTTGAGGATCAAAATTTGGCAAGGACGCTGCCCCCCGGGGCCTGCGGAATCAGCGGTAGCGAATCTCCACGACTTCAACTTCCCGGGTCCCGGCCGGACTCTGGAAGCGAACGACATCACCCTCGCGGGCTTTGAGGAGCGCCCGGGCGATGGGTGCGATCCAGCTCACCCGCCCGGCTCCGGCGTCGGCCTCATCAACGCCGACAATCTGGAACGTCTGCTCGTCCCCGCCTTCGACGTCGCAAAGGGTGACGGTCGCACCAAAAAAGACCTGATCGATATTGGGTTGTTCTGACGGTTCGATGACCGTAGAGTTTTCCAGCCGTTTGATGAGAAAGCGAATCCTGCGATCGATCTCCCGCAGACGCTTCTTGCCATAGATGTAATCGCCGTTCTCGGAACGATCACCATTGGACGCCGCCCAGGCGATGGTCTCCACGAGTTTCGGCCGCTCATCCTTGACCAAGCCGTCAAGTTCGGCCTTGAGGCGCTGAAAGCCTGTCCGTGTCATGTAGTTCGGCGTGCCGGGGGGCAGCGGCGCCGGCTGGCCGGGCCCCTCGTCCTCGTCGCTATCGGTCTCCTTGACAAATGCCTTGTTCACAACTGCCCAACCCGATCAAGTCCCTGAATTGACATGCTAGGGACTCCACCGGGGTGGCTGCAAGTCGGTCAGTGATAAATCGCCGGCTGGGTGAGCAGTGCCTCGTAATGAGCGAGTACGGCTTCGAAGTCCTCAACGGATTCCGAGGCCGACACCCCCTCGAGTTCCCGCAAGAAGCGGCGGGCCGCGCCATTACGGATCAGCGCCCCCCGTCCGCGGCGTTTGTCGATCACCTCCACCGACTCGATGGCCGGGTAATCGACCACGTACATCACCGGATTGTTGCAGACCACGTTCATGTTGGCTGACCTCCAAATCGTGCGTAACGCGACGCACCGCTTTGCTTTCCTATCTGGCCTCATTCCCCGCAATTTCAAGATCCCCCTTCCGGTTGTCAGGCCCCGCGCAGCCGCCTACCATAAGCCCCACGCTGGAGGGTGACCGGTCATCTCCAGTAACGGCAGGGGGCCGATCGCCATGAGTGAATTCTTCGAAGACGTCACCAATTTGCGCTCTCGCCTAGCGGCCCTCCAGGCCGAGCACCGAGACCTCGACCTGGCCATCGAGCAAATCTGCGCCAGCCCACCCGATGACGAACTCCTCGTCCGGCGCCTGAAAAAGCGCAAGCTGGCCCTCAAGGACCGCATCTCCCTCATCGAGCGCATGCTCGAGCCGGACGATCTGGCCTGACCGCGCACCCATCGATGTCCTCATCATCCCCCTTCGGTGCGGCAACTTACGCCGTACTCGGCGGCCCGGGCCACGCTGACGCCTGGCCGGCGGACGACATCGCCCTCACCGCCCTCGAAGAACGGATTGCGGCTTTGGAAGGGGGCACCGGCGCGGTTGCCACCGCCAGCGGCTTGGCGGCGCTCCACCTTGCCATCGTCACCCTGCTCTCGCCGGGCGCGGAGATCCTTGCGGCGGAGGACCTACCCGATGCCACCCGAGTGCTGCTGGGGGATTTGCTTCCCCGCCAGGGCATCACCACCCGTTTCGTCAGCAGCCCCGCGCCCGCGGACTGGGCCTCCGCGCTCAGCCCCGCCGTCCGCCTGATCCTCGCTCCCACCCTCGGCACCGTAGAACGACGCCCCCTGGATATCCCGGGCCTCGGGGCATGGGCCCACGGATGCAGTCTCCCGCTCCTCGTCGATGGGTCCGAAACGGGCCCCGGCATGCAAAGGCCCCTGGACCTCGGGGCGGATTTGCTGGTGCTTGATGCGGGACCTCACCTAGGGGGGTGTGGGGGAATGCTTGTCGATGGTGGCCGCTTTGACTGGCTCGCCGGCCGAGGCTACCCGACCCTCACCAGCCCCTCGCCCACCACCGGCCGCATTCCGGCGCTGGACGAACCGCTGACCGCCTTTCTCACCCTCGCGCGGCAAGGACTGGTCGGCTATGGCACCCGAATGTCTGCCCTGGAAGCCCGCCGGCTTCTCGATACCCTGCCCGCCCTTTCTTTGGTGGCCACGGCACGGGCGGCCCGCGCGGGGCAAGTCGCGGCGGCCTTGGCGGCCCACCCCGCCGTGACAACCGTCCACTATCCCGGCCTTGCCGCCGACGGCGACCCGGCCGACCGACTCCTTCCCGGAAGCGCCGGGGCCGTCATTGCCTTTTCCCTCGCAGGGGATGGCCGCCTCGACGAGGTCTTCGTGACGTCCTTGCGCCTCATTTCCAGGGACAGCACGCCCCCGCGCACCGGCTTCCTTCCCGCTTCGCCCCGGTGGCCCGGGATTTGGCGCCTCGCGGTGGGGCTAGAGGATGCGGCCGACCTGGTCGACGACCTTGCGCGGGCCCTCAATCGGGTCGCCAAAGCCCTGGAAGCCCGCCCATGAATGCCACCGAACAGGGCTTCGTCACCTACGGCCCCCCGGTCACCCTGGCAGGCCCGCCCGCCCTGGTGTTCATCCATGGCGCAGGGCATGCTCAGGATGTCTGGGCCCCTATCGCCCGCGGACTGGCACAGCGCGGTTACCCCGTCGTGCTGGCCGATCTTCCCGGCCACGGCCGCCTGTCCGGCCCGGGTCTTCAGAGCATCGAGGAGATGGCCGACTGGTTGCTCGGGCGGCTGCGGGACTCGGAAGCCCGCGCCCCGGTGCTCATTGGCCACAGCATGGGAGCACTGGTCGCCCTGGAGGCCGCCTCCCGGGCCGATCCGCCGCCCCGGGGCCTGCTTCTCCTTGGCGCCGCCCTGCCCATGCCAGTGAGCGAGACCCTGCTGGACACCCTCGCCAAGGACCCTGAGCGGGCCTACGGCCTCATCAACCAGTGGTCGTATTCCGTGCCCAGCCTTCTGGGCTGCGGGGCCCAGCCAGGCTTCGACCTCGCGAATCTCAACCTGCGACGCATGGCTCGCTGCGGCTCAGCAACCCTGGCCCAGGATCTCGCCGCCTGCAATGCCTACGTTGGCGGAGAGCACGCCGCAGGGCGCATTGCCTGCCCCACCCTGCTCCTGTCCGGCAACCGAGATCAGATGACCCCACCCCGGGGATTGCCCGCACTAGCCGCTGCCCTCTGCCAAGTTCCCCGGGGAGCGCGTATCATTTCGCTCCCCGGACCGGGCCACAATCTGATGGCCGAGGCGCCGGGCGAAGTACTGGCGGCGATCTGCGACTTTCTGTCACAACAATAATGCCGGGCGCCAGTCTCCGTCGGATCTCCTCATCGGAGTCCGGGCGGGACGCGACCTCCGGTGCGCAGGGCGCCGTATGACCACACCCATTGGAGAACCTGTACATGTCGTTGCAAGACCCCGCGCCCGTCACCGACGACGCGCCCCCGTTTCCGACCATCCGTGATGTGAAGATGTTTGCCCCCCTGGGCTGGATCAGCCTCGCCTGGGCCGACTTCAAGTGGTGCCCCGTCTCCAGCCTGTTTTATGGCTTCTGCTTCGCCGCCATGGGCCTCATCATCACCTTCGTGTTCGAGCATGCCTACGAATACACATCCGGCCTCACCTCCGGGTTCCTGCTCCTCGGCCCCTTCCTGGCCATGGGGCTGTACGAGATCAGCCGCCGCCGGGAATTGGGTCAGCGCTGCGCCCTGTCACCCACCCTCGGGGTGTGGCGGCGCAACATCAGCAACCTGGGCATCTTCGCGGTGGTTCTGGGGGTCATCTTCCTGATCTGGGCCCGGGCATCCCTGGTGGTCTTCGCGCTGTTCTACACCAACGAACTCCCGAACCTGTCGGGCTTTCTCGAACAGGTCCTGGCCTTCGAGAACCTCGAGTTCCTGACTGTCTACCTCGGGGTGGGCCTGCTCTTCGCCCTGATCGTTTTCGCGGCCAGCGTGGTGTCCATCCCCTTGATGCTCGACCGCAACCAGGACGCCATCAGCGCCATGCTGGGAAGCGTCATCGCCCTGGCCCGCAACCCGGCCTCCATGACCGTCTGGGCGTTGATGATCGTCGGCTTCACCCTGCTCGGTTTCCTCACCTTCCACATCGGCCTGGTGATCTTCATGCCCCTCATCGGCCACGCCAGCTGGCACGCCTATCGGGAAATCGTCGAACCCCTGCCGAAGAGCGCCTAGACCTCGATTTCCAGGATCACCGGCTGATGGTCCGAGGCCGCCGTGGCGGCCTCGACCCGCACGCTCCGCAATCGATCCACCAAATCCCCCGAAACAAAGAAAAAGTCGCAACAGTACTGACGGTCCGGCCATTCCGCGCCGTGGAGGCCAACCGTCGATGCATGGGGCGTCGAGGGGTACACGAGGGACCAGGCGTCGGCCCATTCCGGCACCAGTCCGTCGATCGGAGCGCCCAATCGCACATGCTCGGCGGATTGCGGCTCGCAGTTGAAATCCCCGCACAGGATCGCCGAAGCTGGCTTGGCGCGGGCGGCGAAGACCGACTCCCGCTCGTGGCGAGGCGGATCGATGGCCTGGCTGGCAGCCTCAGCCTGCAGCTGGCGCAGCGCTTCGATCTGGGCGATCCGCTGCGGCCGCGAGTAATACTCGAGGTGTGTGGTCAGAATACGCAGCGGACCGGCGGGCAGTTCCACAATGGCTTCGGCGCAACTCCGCTGCATGCTGGGCACACGCCCATCCCCCGGACAGGGAAGGAGATGGCGGAAAGCCTGGCGTATGGGCCAGCGGGACAGGATCAGGTTGCCGAACCGGCTGCGCCCCCCGTCCGGACGGCGCACGTCGAGGCCGGGGGCATAGAGGGTTTCCCATTCTGGAAACGCCGTCTCGAACCATTCGACCTCCGCCTCGCCGGCGCCACCGGGCAGCCCATCAAAGCGGTCCGCCACCTCCTGCAGGCAGATCACGTCCAGGGGCCCCAGTTCCGCCAGGGTGTCGCGGGTTCGCGCGAGATCCACCACCCCGTCCGCCCCCCGGCCCCACTGGATGTTCCAGGTCACGATCCGCATTCTCAGGTCCTCATCGTTGCACCAGTGCCCAATCATACCGATCCCTCCGGCGGGATGGCGTGACCACCCGGGCCGGGGCGATCCTCCGCGCCCCCGCGGATCGGGCGTAGAATGACCTTGTCCTTTGGCTCAAATTGCGTCCTCATGCGGCCCCTCGCCGGCCCGTCCCACGCTCCCCCCCACGCCTCCCACCGCCCTCCGGCCCCGCCGCCATGGCCTCCCGGGCGCCGCACTCTCCTCCTTTGGCCCCTTGCCGGCGTTCTTGTTCTCGCCGCCATCAGCGAGCTCAGTCTGCAGGGCGTCGGTCACCAGCCGGGCACACTCCTGCTTGCGGCAGGGCGCTTTTGCGGCCTCACGGGCTTGTGGCTGTGGGTCGCGAGTTTTCTGCTCCTGCTGCGCCCGGCCGCCCTGGAGCAGGCCTGCGGCGGCCTGGACCAGGTGTATCGCCTCCACCACGGGCTCGGGATCGCCGCCTACATCGCCACGCTGGCCCACCCTCTTTTGCTGGCCACCGCCCAGGGCCCCCGCAGCGAGGCGGCTCGGGCGCTGCTCTTCGCCATGGAGGGCCCAATCCTCGCCGGCTGGGCCGGGCTGGTGTTGTTGATGGCCATCCTGGCCGCCACCTTCTGGTGGCGCCTCCCCTATCGCCTGTGGCGCCGCATCCACCTGCTTAGCGCTCCGGCCTTTGCCCTGGCAGCAGGGCATGCCTGGATCCTGGCGCCGGCGCCCTCTTGGGCCTACCGAGCCCTGGTCGGGATGGCCCTCGCCTGCGCCCTGGTCGCCGGTGCCCTGCGTTACGGCCTGCGCAACGGCCGCTACGCCACCTGCGACTATCGCGTCGCCCGGGTCGCGCACCCGGGGCCGGAAATCACGGAACTCACGCTCACCCCCCTCGGCGCCCCCCTCCCCTGGCAGCCGGGACAATTCGTCTTTGCCGCCTTCGCCGACGGCCGGCATTTTCATGGCTGTGGCGAGTTTCACCCCTTCACCCTGGCCGGAACGGAGGACCCGGGCGGTCGGCTCACCCTGCTCATCAAGAGCCTGGGCCCGTGCACCCGGAACATTCAGACCATCGAGCCCGGGGTACCGGCCCGGGTGCAGGGGCCGTTCGGTGCCTTCTTCGGCGCCCTTGACCCCGCGCGACCCCAGCTCTGGATTGCCGGCGGCATCGGCATCACGCCCTTCCTTGCCGCAGCGGACCGCCTCTCCCCCGCCGCCGAACCCGTGGACCTGGTCCACCTCCATCGCGACGACCCGAGCTCCTGCGCCGCCCGCCTGCAACAACTCGCCCAGCACCATCCCCGCCTGACCCCCCATGATCTGGCCGGGGAAACCTCTGCCGCGGTACTCTTCGAGTGGCTGACGACACATCTTGCCCACTTGGCGGACCGTCAGGTGTTTCTCTGCGGCCCGCCCGGACTGGTGGATGAGCTTCGCCCTCTGCTGGCCCAAGCGGGCATCCGCAGGGAAGACATTCATTGGGAACGATTCGATTTGCGATGAAGAACCTTTTTACCCTGGCAACAGCGGCCTTCTGGGTTCTCCTGGCCCTCATCGCGCTGCCCGGCCCGTCCGGTACCGCAGCGGAGGGAACGCCAGGCCAGGCCATTTCCCTCGCCGAGCTTGCCCGCCACGCCGACCCAAGCAGTTGCTGGATGGCCATCGGCGGCCAGGTCTATGACCTCACGGCCTACCTGCCCCAGCATCCGGCCGATCCAGCTGTACTGCGACGTCATTGCGGACAGGAAGCGACCCAGGCCTACGCCACCAAGGATGTGGGTCGGCCCCATTCGCCCTGGGCCACCAAACTGCTGGAGAAGTACCGTCTTGGCCCCCTTGCCCGCTGATTCCACGTCCGTGCCACCGCATTCCCACACCGGCCATGGGCATGGCCACGACCACGACCACGATCACGATCACGACCATCATGGGATACACGATCACGCCGGCCACGGGCACCATCACGGGCACGACCACCATCACGGCGCCGGGGGCCGCGTCCTCCTCGCCGCCCTCGCCCTGACCCTGGGGTTCGCGGTCCTGGAGGCGGTGGCCGGATGGTGGGCGGGCTCCTTGGCCCTCCTGGGGGACGCCGGCCACATGCTCACCGACAGCCTGGCCCTGGGCATCGCAGCCGCGGCGGGGGTGATGGCCCGCCGCCCTCCCAGCCCCCGCCACAGCTACGGCCTGGGGCGGGTCGAGGCCCTCGCCGCGCTGGTCAACGGGGTCACCATGCTAGGCGTGGTGGCGTGGATCACCTGGCAGGCCATCGTGCGCCTGTCCGTGCCTGTCCCGGTGAATGGGGATGCGGTCTCCGCGGTGGCCCTGGGTGGTCTCCTGATCAACCTGCTCGTGGCCTGGCTGCTGTCCCGCGGCGCTCACGATCTCAACACTCGGGCCGCCCTGCTCCACGTCCTCGGCGATCTCCTGGGTTCCGTGGCCGCGCTGGCTGCCGGTCTGGTGATCCGATTCACCGGCTGGACGCCCATCGATCCGCTCCTTTCCATGCTCATCAGCGGCTTGATCCTGGCCTCGACCCTGCGGCTCCTACGCAGCGTGGTGTCGACCTTGCTGGAGGGTGTGCCCGATGGCCTCTCCCTCGAGGAGATCGGCCGCGCCATGGCGGCCACCCCGGGGGTCACATCGGTGCATGACCTCCATGTGTGGAGCCTCGGGGCCGGACAGACCGCCCTCTCGGCCCATGTCATGGTGCCCCGGGCGGAGCAATGGGGCCTCGTCCTGCTCCATCTCCGCACCATGTTGGCCAAGCGCTTCCACATCGAACACACCACGCTCCAGCCCGAACTTCCGGGGGAGAGCGTGGTGGCCGCGCCCCGTTCAAGGAACCCTGGGGCCCGCCGATAACGGGCCATTCCCTGACTGCTGCCCTGCCGGGCCCGGACGCCATGCACTCCCCCCAGGAACTGGTCACCTGTGTCGAACAACTGGCCTCGCTTCCCGCCGTCTACCACCGAATCCGCGAGCAGCTCGATTCCCCTGACGGTTCAGTGATCGAAGTCGCCAAGCTGGTATCGTCGGACCCGGCCCTCACCACCCGCCTGCTCCACATCGTCAATAGCGCGATGTATGGGTTTTCCGGGCAGATCTCTTCGGTCTCCCGGGCGGTCCAGCTTCTCGGCATGCGCCAGGTCCATGACCTGGTGCTGTCAATGTCCATTTCCGCGGTGTTTCAGGGTCTGCGCCCAGCGGTCATGGACGTCCCGCGCTTCTGGCGGGCCAGCGTGCTCCGCGCCCTGAGCGCACGGGGAGCCGCCCGCCTGCGGGGCGTCGCCGACGCAGAACGGATGTTCGTCCAGGGGCTGCTGGCCGACATCGGCCATCTCGTCATGTACCACACCGTTCCCCACGAGGTGGAGGAAGCCCGGCTGAGCGCCCGGCGCACCGCCCGCCCGCTGTTCGAGGTGGAGCGGGAAGTGGTGGGCTGCGACTTTGCCGAAGTGGGCGCCGCGCTGCTTTCGATGTGGCGTTTGCCCGAGTCCATGGGCACCGTGGTGGGTTGCCAGAACGATCCCCGCCTCGCGGGCGAGCACGGGTTCGAAGCCGCACTCCTTTACCTGGCCAATGTCGTCGCCGAGGCCGATGAAAACGACACCGACAGCGCGGAAGCCGCTGAGGCCATGCCGCGCCTGGTGTGGTCTCAGATCGGGCTGGAGCCCGAATCCCTAAGCGCCCTGCGGGAAGAAGCGGAACTCAACCTCGCCGCGGTCATCGCCCTCTTCTTTCCCCACCTGGGGCGCTACTGACCCATCCGCCTAGCCACGCGGGCCGGCCATTTCACGTTCCACCGGGGGCCGGCTCGGGATGTGGGCCATCCAGATCCCCATCCCCAGGCCGAACAAAGCCAGCGCGATCTGCGCCCAGGGCCGGCCATTCATGACCATGATCGACACGGTGAAGCTCACCGCCATCATCGAGAGGCCGAGGCACTTGGCCCGCCGGGGAATCGTGCGGGTCTCGTGCCACTCCCGGATCAAGGGCCCAAAGACCCGATTATCCAGCAGCATGGCGTGGAAGCGCACCGAGGCGCGGGAATAACAGAAGGCCGCCAGGAGCACGAAGGGGGTGGTGGGCAGCACCGGCAGGAAGGCGCCAATGATCCCCAGCAGCAGGGCGAGGGATCCCGCGAGCCAGTACGCCCAGCGCACGGTGCGGGAAGCATGCAGACGAGGTTCGATCACGATTCATCACTCCTGAGCCGCATCGATGGCCGCTCAGCCGAGGCCCCGAACGCCGGGGCCAGTGTCGCCATATCGGCCCCTGGCGCGCCGATTTGAGCCGGGAGATCGGCTGACGGAGCACCAGCCGGGGCAAGCCGGGACCGGAGGAAAGCGCTCAGGCACCTCCACCCGGCCTCCAGACTGCGCGCCCCGATCGAGCTCAATCCCGCCGCCAACTCGAAACCCTCGCCCCGCAGGCTAAGGACCCAGGCCGCGGGCAAGGCGATGCCCAGCCGGCGCCCCACGGCGAGCACCTCCCCGGGACTGAGGACGTGGGAGCCCGCCCTCACCCCATCCGCCACCTCCAGCGGCCCGAGCCGGACCAGCTCTGCCTGCTGGCGATGAGCATCGACGAACACCGCCCCCGCCGCGCCCTCCAGATCCAGGGCATGCTCCACCTGAAACTGAAAATCCAGCACCGTGCGTACCCCGGGCCAGGCGGAAGCCGCCAGGCGGTCGAGGAGGAGCGGCCCCAGGGCGTCATCGCCCCGGGCATCGTTACCCACCGCCAGAACCACCCAGTCAGCCATCCCGCACCCTTCGGTCCACCAGATCACCGGCGGCGTCGCGAAGTTCCACCGCCAGGGGCATGTCCCCCAGGGCGTGGGTGGCGCAGGAAAGACAGGGATCGAAGGCCCGGATGGCCACCTCGATGTGATTCAGCAAGCCCTCGGTGAGGGTCTTCCCGTCCAGGTACTGGCGCGCCACTCGCCGCACGGCCTCGTTCATCGCCTGGTTGTTGTGGGTGGTGGAGACGATCAGGTTGCACCAGGTCACCAGGTCGTCATCCCCCACTTGATAATGGTGGATGAGGGTGCCCCGCGGCGCTTCGATGATCCCCACCCCCTCCTGACGACGCGGACCGCCAGCCATGGTCTCACCGGCGAGGAGGTCCGGATCGGGCAGAAGGTCGCGGATCACCTCGGCGGCGTGGAGCATCTCGATCATCCGCGCCCAGTGGTAGGCCAGTGGCGCGTGCTGCACGGCCCTGCCCGAATAGGCCAGGAAGGATTGCCGTTCGGCCTCTGCCAGCGGCGTGGGGATGAAATCGCAGTTCTGGACCCGCGCCAGCGGCCCCACCTTGTACCAGCCCGCCTCCGGGCCCAGAGCGGTGACATAGGGAAACTTCATGTAGCTCCAGGGCTTGACCTCCTCGGTGATGAGGCGGGCGTAGTCCTGGTCCGCCACCCCGTCCACCACCACCGTCCCGGCGGCGTCTCGCAGACGCAGATGGCCATCGTAGAGCTCCAGGGCGCCATCGGCCCGCACCAGACTCATGAGGCCGGAGTCAAAGCGGCCGAAGCGGTCGTAAAGCGCGGGATCGGTCTCATGCAGGCGGCGGGCCAGATCCACAGCGGCCCGGGACCAGGCCACCATCTGGTCGGCCTGCCCCTGCAGCAGTTCGCGATCCTCCGGGGCGAGATGACGGTTGATCCCGCCCGGCACCGCGGCGGTGCCGTGGATGCGCTTGCCGGCGGTAGCCCGGATCACCTCCTGGCCGAACTTGCGCAGCAAGACCCCCTGGCGGGCGATGTCCGGGTGGGCTTGAGCCACGCCCACGATGTTGCGGCGCCCCACCTCGGAATCGAATCCGAAGAGCAGGTCCGGAGAAGCGAGGTGGAAAAAGTGCAGCGCGTGGGATTGCAGGATCTGGCCGTAGTGCATGAGGCGCCGCATCTTCTCCGCGGTCGGCGTCACCGGTACCGCCCCCACCACCCGATCCAGGGCCTTGGCCGCCACCAGGTGGTGGCTCACCGGGCAGATGCCGCACAGGCGCTGGACCATCACCGGCACTTCCCAATAAGGCCGGCCCTGGATGAACGCCTCGAAGCCACGGAACTCCACGATGTGGAGCCGCGCCTCCTGGACGATCCCGGCCTCGTCCAGGAGCAGGGTCACCTTGCCGTGCCCCTCCACCCGGGACACCGGGTCGATGGCCACCCGGCGCAGGTTTTCCCGGTTTGCGGCGGTTTCCAGTTCGAAAGGCATGACGGTCCTCAGTGGCACTCAGCGCTTGTGAAGAAATCGTAGCGAGCGGTGCAAGCCTGGCCTGAGGCGCGCAGGGGCAGGGTTGGATCGCGCCGTAGATGTATTCACAAGCTCTCAGTCGAAGTGAAGCATCGGGTAATCCAGCCGCGGCGTCCGCCCGGCGATCAGGTCCGACAGAAACCGCCAGATGGCCTCCCCCGTGGGCGGGCAGCCGGGCAGGAAGTAATCCACCCGCACCACCTCGTGGATGGGATGCACCTTGTCCAGGGGCAGGGGCAGTTCGGGGTCGTCAGGCACGTGGCCGCCGGCCAGCCCCGGGCGGGAGAGATACACCGCCTGGAGGCAGTGGCCGATATCGAGGTGGTTGCGTTGGGCTGGCAGGCCGCCGTTGATGGCGCAGGCGCCCAGGGCGATGAGGGTCTTGCACTGACGGCGGAACTCCCGCAGCACATGCACGTTCTCGGCGTTGCACACGCCCCCCTCCACCAGGCCGATGTCGCAGGGCCCACAGTGCTTGAGGTCGGTGAGAGGCGAACGGTCGAACTCGATCTTGTCGAGCAATTCGAAGAGATACTCGTCGATGTCGAGGAAGGACATGTGGCAGCCGAAGCAGCCGGCCAGGGACACCGTGGCGACCTTAAGCTTGCGCGGGACAGCTTCGCTCATGGCTTGTCCTCCTCCATGGCCACCACCCGGATCGGCCGCGCGTCATATTTCCGCTGGCCGATGGGCACGGCGAAGCCCACCCGCTTTTCCAGGATCACCCCCACCGGGCAGATGTGGGCCGCCGCGTCGTCCTTGGAAAAATCCGTATCCCCCAGGCAGCCGGACTCCGCATTCACCACCAGATGCTTGTGAATGCCCCGGTTGGTGAGGGCGAAGACGCCCTTGCCGTCCTGGTCCCGGGACGCCCGCACGCACAGCTCGCAGAAAATGCAGCGGTTGAAATCCAGCAGCACGTCCGGGTGGGTGGCGTCCACCGGGCGATCTGGGAAGAAGTGGTTGAAGCGCGGGGTGGTCATCTCCAGGTCGTAGGCGAGGGCCTGAAGCTGGCAGTTCCCGCTCTTCTCGCAGCTCGGACAGAAATGATTGCCCTCGACAAACAACATCTGCAGCAGGGCCCGCCGCTCCCCGTTCATCTCCGGCGTGTTGCTCTCCACCTCCCACCCATCCTTGGCCGGCATGGCGCAGGACGACACATGGCGACCGGCCACCTTGACAATGCACAGCTTGCAGGAGCCATGGGGCGGAAAGTCCGGGTGCCAGCACAGGTGGGGAATGTAGTGACCGGCCGCCCGCGCCGCCTCCAGAATCGTCTGACCCTCATCGAAGGGCACCGGCTGGCCATCCAGGAGGAAAGTCGCGGAAGTTTGCGCACCCTTGGCGCTGTGCGCCGTCCCGCCAGGCGGGAGCGAGCCCTTCTTCGGGCGGCCGTGCGAAGCGCTCATGGTTGGGCCTCCGGGGCGTTGGAAAGGTGGGCTCCCGCATCGTCCCGCCCGGTCATCTGGCGCGCCCGGGCCAGGGCGCCGTCGAGATCGAAGGCCGGCTCAAAGTCCGCCCGCCCCAGGCGCCGCTCGTAGGCCGGACGGAACTTCACCAGGGTGTCGATCACCGGGTTGGGGGCGCTGCTACCCAGCCCGCAATGGCTGGCATTCTTCAAGAGGCGATCGAGCCATTCGATCTCGGCCAGATCCCGGTAGGCCCCGTGACCGTCCGCCAGCTTGTCCATGTAACCCTTGAGGAGCGCGGTGCCCACCCGGCAGGGGGTGCAGAAGCCGCAGCTCTCGTGGGCAAAGAAATGGACAAAGTTGCGCGCCACCTCGAACATGTCCCGCTGGTCGTCGAAGATCATGAAGGCGCCCGCCGTGGGCACGTCTTCAAAGGCGATGCGCCGGTCGAATTCGTAAGGCGCCAGCGTCACTCCCGAGGCACCCCCCACCTGCACGGCCTGGGTCCGCTCCGCCCCACAGGCCTCAAGCACCTGGCGCAGGGTGACGCCAAAGGGGAACTCATACACCCCCGGCCGGGGGCAATCGCCGGAAATCGAGAGCAGCTTGGTTCCGGTGGATTGGGCGGTGCCGGTGCGGGCAAAGGCCGCCCCGCCCTGCAGGGCCACCAGGCAGGTCTTGGCCAGGGTCTCCACGTTGTTCACCACGGTGGGACGGCCGAGATAGCCGTGGGTCACGGGGAAGGGCGGACGGATGCGGGGCGTGCCGCGCTTGCCCTCCAACGACTCCAGCAGGGCCGATTCCTCACCGCAGACGTACGCCCCGGCGCCCAGATGGATTTCGATGTCGAAGTCGAAGCCGGCCTGGCCGGCGATATCCGCCCCCAGGAGGCCAGCGGCCCGGCGCCCCGCCAACACCGCCTCCAGGTGGGGCAGAAGGTAGCGATACTCGCCGCGCAGGTAGAGGAAACCCTCCCGCGCCCCGGTGGCCCAGGCTGCGAGGGTCATGCCCTCGAAGACGAGGTCGGCACGGCTGGCGAGGAGCACCCGATCCTTGAAGGTGCCCGGCTCCCCTTCGTCCGCATTGCACACCACCACCTTGTGCGGGTCCGGCGCATCGCGGCAGGCCAGCCATTTCACCGCCGTGGTAAAGCCCGCCCCGCCCCGCCCCCGCAGGCGGGACGCCTCCAATTCCGCCAGCCACCCCTCCCGGCCGCGAGCCAGGGCCGCGGTGAGCGCAGCCCCCGGCGCCATGGCGAGGCCGAGGAGCCCATCCCGCCGGCACACCCCGTCGTCCACCCGGAAGAACTCCTCTGGCCAATCCGCCACCGGCACCCCGCAGCGGATCAAATCGCCGATGGCCTCGACCCGCTCCCTCGTCAGCCGCGTCAGCGGCTGCCCATTGACCAGCGCCGCCGGCCCCTGGTCCCCCATGCCGATGCAGGAGGTCGTATCCACGCTCACCAGGCCATCCTCGGAAACCTTGCCAGGTTCCACCCACAGGCGGGCAGCCAGGGCGGCCATCAAGGCCTGGCTACCCTGCATGCGCTCAATGATGTTGTCGGAGAACAGCACGCGGTAGCGGCCCACCGGGCGCAGGTAGAGAAAGCTGTAGAACCCCGCCACCCCCTCCACCCGGGCGCGGGGCAGACCCAGGGCTGTGGCCAGACGGGTGATGCGGGCCGGCGGCAGCCACCCGTCGAGTTCCTGAGCGGCAATCAGCATCTGCAGGAGATGGGTCGGCCAGCGCCCGTAACGATCCAGAATCGACTCCAGCGCCAGATCCGCGTCCGTCACCACCGCGTCCGTCACCATATTCCACCTCCGGCTTGCACCCTGCTTATTATGGCCCCGGCCGCGCCGGCCCGCTTGCTCCCTGCCACCCGCGATCCCAACGCCGCAGCCGTCCGCCCCCCGAGCGGTCCACCCGGGCCCCATCGGGCACGAACCCAGGGGCTTCCATCTGGCATGGCGGAGAGGCAAAAAATTTTATCCCCTGCAGGGGGATGTCCCCCAAGTGTGCCAAGCCCCTGAAAACGCTGGATTTCGCAAAACTATCCCCAGGCTTACCCACACTATATCTAGTTCTTTTGCGCGCCGCAGAAACTAGATAAAATTTCAACGCATTGTTTTTTAACGTTTTTAATTTTTTGCGTTCCGCCAAATCACGCGCTATTCTTCAACCACACAGCGACCCCCGAGGCGCATTGCCCGCTCCCCACCCCGACCAGAAAAGGCGAGACATGACCACTTCCACCGATCCCCAGCCCAATCTCCTCAGCCAAGCCGGCGCCCTGGCGCCCCAGGAAATCTCCGGCGAGGTGTTGATTGAAAAGTATGCCAAGGGTAACGAAGCGAGCGTGGGCGAAGTCCGCGCCCGGGTGGCCCGTGCCCTGGCAGGGATCGAAGTGGAAGACAAGCGCGCCTACTGGGAAGCCCGCTTCCTGGAAGCCCAGGAGAAGGGATTCGTGCCCGCCGGGCGGATCAACTCCGCCGCCGGCACCAACCTCCAGGCCACCCTCATCAACTGCTTCGTCCAGCCCGTGGGCGATTCGGTGACCGAATCCGTCGATGGCCGTCCCGGCATCTACACCGCGCTGGCCCAGGCGGCGGAAACCATGCGCCGGGGGGGCGGCGTGGGCTATGACTTCTCCAGCATCCGCCCCAAGGGCGCCATGGTGAAGGGCACCCAGTCCAACGCCTCCGGCCCCGTGTCCTACATGCGGGTCTTCGACCGCTCCTGCGAGACCGTGGAATCCGCCGGCGCCCGCCGGGGTGCCCAGATGGGGGTGCTGCGCTGCGACCATCCCGACATTGAGGAATTCATCCACGCCAAGGACCAGGGCGACCTCACCAACTTCAACATCTCCGTGGGCGTCACCGACGCCTTCATGGAAGCCGTGGAAGCCGGCGGCATGGTGGAGCTGGTGCATAAATCCGAGCCCGCCCCCGAGATCCTGGAAGCCGGCGCCTTCCAGCGCGACGACGGTCTGTGGGTCTACCGCAAGGTGCCGGCCCGGGAGCTGTGGGACCAGGTCATGCGCTCCACCTACGACCACGCCGAGCCGGGCATCCTCTTCCTCGACCGCATCAACCGGGACAACAACCTTTACTACTGCGAGACCATCGAGGCCACCAACCCCTGCGCCGAGCAGCCCCTGCCCTCCTACGGCTGCTGCTGCCTGGGTTCCATCAACCTGACGCTCTACGTGAAGGACGCCTTCAGCGACAAGGCCACCTTCGACTTCGCCGCCTTCGGCAAGACCGTTGAAACCTCCATCCGCATGCTCGACAACGTGCTGGAAGCCACCCACTGGCCCCTTGAGCAGCAGCATGCCGAAGCCCAGTCCAAGCGCCGTGTCGGCCTTGGCTTTACTGGCCTGGGTAACGCCCTGGCCATGCTGCGCCTGCGCTACGACACCGACGAAGCCCGCGCCATGGCCACCCGGATCTCCGAATTCATGCGCGACCAGGCCTACCTGGCCTCCGTCGAACTGGCCCGGGAGCGCGGCGCCTTCCCCCTGTTCAATGCCGATCTCTACCTCTCCGGAGGCAACTTCGCCTCCCGCCTGCCGGCCGAGGTGAAGGACAAGATCCGC
>JAEUNY010000018.1 GCA_016791005.1 Zoogloeaceae bacterium | reverse complement strand
CCTTGGCCATCTTCGCCATCAACTCCACCGGGAACAGGGTGCCGGTCTCATTGTTGGCCCACATCACGGAAACGATCGCGACCTTGGGCGAAAGCAGCTTGGCGTATTCGTTGAGATCCAGGCGGCCTTTGCCATCCACTTTCAGGTAATGGACCGTGTACCCCTCCTTTTCCAGGTGGTTGCACAGGTTGAGGATGGCCGGATGCTCCACCGTGGTGGTGATGATTTCCTTACGCTCCGGCTGGGCCTTGAGCGCCGAGAGGATGGCGGTGGAATCAGATTCGGTCCCGCACGAGGTGAAGATGATCTCCGACTCATGCTCGGCGCCGAGCAGGGCCTGGATCTGCGCCCGCGCCTTCTTCACCGCCAGTCCCACCTTGTTGCCGAAGCTGTGCATCGAAGAGGGGTTGCCGAACTGCTCGGTGAAGAACGGAAGCATGGCCTCCACCACCTTGGGGTCACACTGGGTGGTGGCGTTGTTGTCGAGGTAGATGTCGCCCATGGTGCCCTCCGACTCAGTGGGTGCAGGCGCTGGCCGACACGGGGATGACCTTGACGAACTCGCCCAGGCCCTCGATCAGCTTCTGCTGCACGCCGCCCAGGGTGGTGGCCTCGAGCTGGCAGCCCGAGCAGGCACCCTTGAGGGCCACGTGGATGTTCTTGCCATCGACGTCGATGAGTTCAATGTCGCCATGGTCGCGCTGCAAATTCGGACGCACCGCCTGGATGATTTCCTCGATCTTGCGGATGCGAGCAAGGTTGCCGACGGCGCTGGACGGCTTGGCCTTGGGGGCGGCGGCGGGGTCGAAGGTCTCGCCCTTCTCGGCCAGCACCTTGGCAAGGAGTTCCTCGATGCCTTCGCGGCAGGCGGCACAGCCACCACCGGCCTTGGTGTAGTTGGTGACTTCTTCGACCGTGCTGAGCCCATTGGCGCGGATGGTGTTCTCCACCATGATGGAATCCACCGCGAAGCACTTACACAGCAGTGCGCCTTCTTCGTGGTCGTCGCTCCACACCTCGCCACGGTAGTTGGCCACCGCGGCCTGGAGGGCTTCACGGCCCATCACCGAACAGTGCATCTTTTCCGGGGGCAGGCCGTCGAGGTAGTCGGCGATATCCTGGTTACTGACCTTGAGGGCCTCATCGAGGGTCATGCCTTTGATGATCTCGGTCAGCGCCGAGCTGGAAGCGACTGCGGAGCCACAGCCAAAGGTCTGAAAGTGGGCGTCCTGGATGACTTCGGTGGCGGGATCGACCTGCAGCATGAGACGCAGGGCGTCGCCGCAGGAGATGGAACCCACATCGCCGATGCCATTGGCGCCGTCCAGCGGACCGGCGTTGCGCGGGTTGTAGAAGTGATCCTTGACCTTTTCGGAATAATCCCACATGGCTGATGCTCCTTGAATACTGGCGAGGGTGACGGTTCGCGAAGGGGGCGCGAGTCGGGGTTCAGGCGGCGAAGGACTGGCCGCAGGCGCAGGACTTCTGGGCTTGCGGGTTTTCGAACTTGAAACCGCTACCGTTGAGGGAATCGACGAAATCGATGGTGGTGCCGTCGAGCATGGGCGCGCTGAACGGATCCACCAGGACCTTGAGGCCATCGAAGTCCAGCAGCATGTCGTCCTCGGCCTGCTCGGCTTCGAGTTTCATGCCGTACTGAAGGCCTGCGCAGCCGCCCCCGGACACGGAGATCCGTAGCCCCACCACGGGATCCGCGGAGGTGGAGACGAAGCGCTTGACGGCGGTGAGGGCGGTGGGAGTGAGGATGATCATGGCTGGGCCTCGTGGCGTAGGAGTGGCTGATGCCCCCTATCCGCAATGCCCGTGCCAAATCGAGAAGACCTTCTAACTAATTGTTTCGTCTATATTTTGCAGGCGCTTCCAACCCGATTGTCAGGAATCGCCTGTGTCGACGCCCAGGACTTGTCGCAAAGGCAACAGCGGCCTAGGCGCTCGCCGTGACCCAGCGGGCCATCGCCTCGATGCCGTGCACCACGTTCGGGCAATAGAGCTCGAGGAAGGCCCGGTCAAGATCCTCGGTCATGGGACGCTGCTGCGCCGCCGTGAGGGCCCGGGAGCCATCGAAATCGACGTAGGCGAGGCGCAGGGTGAGTTCCTCGGGCGGGCGCCCAAACTCCGTTCCCGGCAGGGTAGCCACCCCGGTTTCCAGGAGCAGCCGCTCACACAGGGTCGGGCTGTCCATCACGCCCCGGGCCGCCAGATTTTCCCGCAGCGGGGAGAAATCGGGAAACAGGTAGAAGCCCCCGACCGGCTCCGACACGATCGCCCCGGCCCGCTGAAGACGCTTCCATACCGACCTCCCGAGGGCGCGCAACACCCGGCGCGACTGGGCGAGGTATTGCTCCATCTCCCAGCCTCCTTCGAAGGCACGGATGGCGGCGTGCTGGATCGGCGCGCTGGTGGATGTGAAGGTTTCGCTGGAGACCGTGGCCATCGCTTCAAGTAGCCAGCGCAAATTCTGCGGAAAGACAAAGGTGCCCAGCCGCCAGCCGCCAGCCCCACACCACTTGGAGAGGCCACCGCTGATGATCGTCCCTTCCGGATAGAAACGGGCAATTGAGACGTGCTGGCCCCGGTGGTGGGTTTCACCGTAGATCTCGTCCGACACCAGAATCACCTTGTACTTGCGGGCGATCTTGGCCAGCGCCTTGAGCTCTTCCACCGTGTAGCTGTCGCCGGTGGGGTTGGACGGGTAGTTGAGGATCACCACCCGGGGCCGCGAGGGGTCGCCGTGGCAGAGCTTGTCCAGGTCCTCTGGCATCAGGCGCCAGTCGTTCTCCCGCACCGTGGCGACCCAATGGATGTGGCGGCCAACAATGCGGGCCTGGGGCGCGTAGGAGACCCAGCTTGGCGTCGGAATCACCAGGTCGCCGTAATACACCAGTTGCAGAATGAACATCAGCTCCTTGGACCCCGGCCCGATCAGCACGTCGGAGGCACTCCGCTCGATGCCGTGGAGGCGACGATGATAGGCGGCAACCGCCTCGCGCAGCCCCAGCAGCCCCCGCACCGGCAGGTAATCCTTTTGGTGGGCATTCGCCCGGAGTTCCTCCACCACCGGCTGGGGCACCGGAAACGGCGACTGGCCCAGCCCCAGGCGATAGACATGCCGCCCCTCGGCCATGAGCTGGGCGCTGCGCTCGTTGATCGCCAGGGTGGCCGATTGGGTCAGGCCACGGACGTTCAGATTCAGGTGAACATCGGGCAGTGCAGATTTGCGGCGAGCCATGCAACCTCCCTGGTTATATTTGTCTAAATGGTTCTGACAATATAGCATTGGCGCCACACACCGCGCGTCCTCCCCCCTTCCGGGACATCAAGAGTCCCCCGCTGACGCGCATCAACGCCCAGGAGGCTCTCATGCAACACATCCCCTACAAAGCCTATTCGCTGAGCAATTACCGGCAGATTCCCCAACTCGCCTGCCTGACCGAAGAGCAGCTTTTTGACATCCAGGTCGTGGGCAGCGTCCTGCCCTTCAAGACCAACAGCTATGTGATCGAGCAACTCATCGACTGGGACCGGGTCCCGGACGATCCGATTTTTCGCCTGACTTTCCCCCAGCGGGGCATGCTGCGGCCGGAGCATTTCGACCAGGTAGCGGCCCGCATCCGCGCAGGAACCGACGCCGCGGCCCTCAAGCCCGCGGTCCAGCAGATTCGCATGCAGTTGAACCCCCATCCGGCGGGCCAGATGGCCCACAACATCCCCACCCTGGACGGCGAACCCCTGGACGGCATGCAGCACAAATACCGGGAGACGGTCCTCTTCTTCCCCAGCCAGGGCCAGACCTGCCACGCCTATTGCACCTTCTGCTTCCGCTGGCCGCAATTCGTGGGCATGAGCGACCTCAAGTTCGCCAGCAAGGAAGTTGACACCCTCATCCGCTATTTAAGAGTCCATCCGGAGGTCTCGGATGTCCTCATCACGGGCGGAGACCCGATGATCATGTCGGCCAAGCACCTGGCGGCCTACATCGAGCCCCTGCTGGAGGCCGACCTGCCCAACCTGCGTCACATCCGCATCGGCACCAAGGCCCTCAGCTTCTGGCCCTACCGCTTCATCGACGACGCGGATTCGGCCGACATCCTCGACCTATTTCGCCGCGTGGCCCGCTCGGGGCGCCACCTCGCCCTCATGGCCCACTTTAATCATCCCCAGGAGATGCGCACCCCGGCGCTAGCCCAGGCGGTGGCGAACATCCGGGAAACCGGGGCCGTCATCCGCACCCAGTCGCCGCTCCTGGCCAATATCAACGACGACCCGATGGCCTGGGCGCGGATGTGGGACAAACAGGTGGACCTGGGTATGGTCCCCTATTACATGTTCGTCGCTCGCGACACTGGCGCCCAGCACTACTTCGCGGTGCCCCTGGTTCGGGCGCAGGAGATTTTCAGGGAAGCCTATCAACAGGTGAGCGGACTCGGACGCACCGTGCGCGGCCCCAGCATGTCGGCGGGCCCCGGCAAGGTGCAAATGCTCGGGGTGTCCGAGGTTCGCGGAGAAAAGGTGATGACGCTGCGCTTCCTGCAAGGCCGCGACCCGGATTGGGTCCATCGCCCCTTCTTCGCAGCCTTTGACCCGGAGGCCGCCTGGCTGGACGACCTGCGCCCCGCCTTCGGCGAGAAGGAGTTCTTTTTCGAGGCCGAACTACGGGACCTCTATGCCGGCAAGACCGCCGCTGAAATGGACGAGCCGGTGGAGGCCTGGTGAGCTAGCCCAGAACCCGTTCGTAAGCCCGGCGCAAGAGCTCCCGCTGGATCAGGGAGGCCTGGCGAGCCTCCATGATGGACACGAAGCGCCCGCCCATGCGCAGGGCCTTTTCCAGGGGAGGATCCGTGGTCGTCACTTCGACCAGCCAGATGGGGGCGAGATTGTCTTCCACCACCCGCCCGAGGTGGGCGCCTTCAACCCGAAACACGCTGGGGGGCAGGTCCAGGAGCGCCGCCAGGCTGGCGATCCCCGCAGCCGGATGAGGCAGGAGATTGCCGGCTGGCGCGTCGGGGTCGGCGGCATCCGTGAGCGAGGACTCTTCCTCCAGCCCCGCGGGAAACACGACATCCCGCCCCTGAATCAAGAAGCGCGTTCGCGCGCTGGTTTTCTGCTTGTGGAAGACCACGCAGCGCCAGGCGGGCTGCAATAACAGTTCGGCATCGGCATCCGCCGTCAATTCGAGTTCCACCCTCCCCCTCCTTCTTAACCGAGGCCCCGGCCGGTGGCCGGTTCGCCCGTCTCGTCGAGGAAACGGGCCTCTCCCTTCATCACGCCCGGGCGCCCCCAGACGGTCACTGCTTCCACAAAATGCGCACCCTGCCAGACCAATACATCGTGCTCGGCGAAGAAGCTGCCGTCGTCGTTGAGCGTCACCGCCCCTCGCCGTCCCTCGGCGTCGGGGGCCCACTTGCCCACCAGGGTCGGCTGGCCGGTGAATGGGTCGGTTCGGGCCGCCAAGTCCAGCCGTGCGGGATCCGCGAAGACCGCCTCCCCCCCCACCCAGGGTCGCGCCAGTTCCTGCAGGCGCTGGCTGATGGCCGCGACCACATCGGGGGCTTCGGGCGCGCTCACACTCCGACCGGCCGGGCTTCGTGGGTATGGCAACCCTTCGGGCAGACCCGGGCGCAGGAGCCGCAGCCGATGCAGTCCATGGCGTTGGCGATGGTCATGACCATCATGTTGTCGTCGTCCAGGTCTTCGTCGAGGTCGTCCTCGTCGCGCTCCACGAGGTTGAAGACGTCGCGCGGGCAGACCTTGTAGCAACGGCCGCAGCCGATGCAGGTCTTGGCGTTGAGGTCCACCACGAACTCGGGCGTCCAGCTGGCTCCGCCACGGGTGAGGCCGATAATGGGTTCCATCGCAGTCTCCTCACGCCGTCACGCCGGCGGCAGCCAGTTTTTTGTTGGCATCCGCCCAGGCCTTGCAGGCGTCGTAGGTGGATTGGGCAATGCCCGGGATGTCCTCGTAGGCGGCCGGCAGGCGGTCTTCCACCAGGTCGTGCATCTGGGAGGCCCATTCGGAAGCGATGCGCTTCAACTTCTTCACTTCCTTTTCCAGGGCCTTGATCTCTTCGTCGGTCATGGCGGCGCTCCTTATAGACCCGCCACTTCGGCGTGCTTGCCGACGATGGCCAGTGCCGTAGCCAGGAGCTTGTCGGCCTCGTCCTTCATCTTGGAGAGGCTGTCGAAGCCGAAGCGATGAACATCCCGCAGGGTGCGGTCCAGCACCACCAGCTTGCCCACGATGATCAGCCCACGGCCAAAGCCTTCGTGAGTGATGTTGATGAGGCAGGAAGCCATGTGGCCGCACTCCTTTTCAACCATCACGGCGATGGCGTTGTAGAAGCACTTCACCCGCGCGATGGTCACGTCGTCAGGGTCGCCCACCACGGGAATCTCACGCCGCTGCTCCTTGGTCAGGACGAAGGGGGCGAGGATCTTCTCGACGGGCCAGCCCTCGTAAGTGCCATAGCTGTCGAGGGCACGCATTTGCTTGGTCATTTCCTTGAGGAAATCGGTCGAGAGCAGGCCCTCGTCGATCACGGCTTCGGTCATGGTGATTACTCCTTTTCAATGGGGATGACGTGGGCCGACACAGGGCGGCCCAGAGGAACGGGTTGAACGCGACCGGCAAGCCCCCGCGCCAGGGCGCGCGCGGCCAAAAATCCGAGGGCGAGACCCAGCGCCGCGCCGATGGGACCGCCGATGCCGGAGCCGCCAATCACGACGCCGGCGATGAGGCCGACCAGCGGGGGCAGATACGCAGCCGCGGCGGCGGCGAGCAGGGCGGATTCCGGCAGGGTGAGTTCGATCTCCTCGCCGACCCGGCCCCCGGCCACAGCCGGCAGGACCAGCCGACGCTGGCCGGAGGGCAGCAGCTTGCCCACCTTAGCCGTGCCGCAGGACTTCACCGATCCACAGGTCGCGCAGGCCGAGCCCAGGGGCTCCAGGGTCATGCGGCCGCCGGCGATGCCGACGATGCGGGCGCGCTCGGCGATCATGGCCTACTCCTCCCAGCCCTCGTCCGCCATGGCCGCGAAGCGGTCAGACGAGCCCGCCTTGGGCTTGGCCGCCTTGGCGAGCCAGCCGGTCGGCCCGGCCGCGAGTTCGACCTGGAGTTGCTTGACCAAGGCGTCAATCTTGGTGCCCTCGTCCACCTTCACGGGCTGGACGCCCTTGGCCAGCAGGCGCTGCACGGCCGACCCGCCGATGGCGCAGGCATAGACGGCAGCACAGCCGTCGAGCAAGGAAATCTTGGCGTCGAGCTTACCCTCGTGGCCATCCATAGCGGTGTCGATGAATTCGGCCACCTCCCGCAGGCGCGCGGTGGTTTCGTCGAGTTCGAGAATGGCGAAGGCGGAGGCGGCACCGAAGTGCTCGTCCACTATGTCCCGGTTGCTGGAGGCAAAGGCGATGGCAATCATGGCAGCGTCCTCAGTGCGGCTCGGCACCGGCCGCAGCCGGCGAATACGCCGCGGCGGACGAGCCTCCTGCCCGCAGCACGGCGTGGTAGGGGGCAATTTTGTGGTGGTCATGGTGAGCGAGCAGCAGGTTGGAGAGATCGAACAGGGCCTGACGCGACCCCTTGTAGCCAATCCACTGGCGGGCGTAGCCCCCCACCAGGTCGTACTGCGGGAAGCCCGCCCGCAGGAGCGGCACGCCCAAACGGTCGGCGGTGTCCGCCGCGTGGGAATTGCTGATCACGAGCTGGGCGCGGCCGGCGCGGGCGAGGTTTTCCAGGTCTTCCAGATCGCCGAGCTTGACCCCGGCGGCGTGCACGTCCTCAAGCACCGCCGCACGGGCGGGGGCCACGGCGGCCACCACTTCGGCCCCGAAGCTGGTGACGAATTCGGCCATGGCCTGGAGCAGGTCGCCATCGGCAGCGATGGCGACGCGGGCAAAGCCCAGCATGAAGTGGCAATCCACCATAGCGTCCTGCAACTGGGCGCGCTGGCGTTCGATCTGGGGGGGCACCGGGCGGCCGGAAAGCTGGGCGAGGAGCTGGATCAGGCGGTCGTTGGCGACAAGCCCCATGAGATGGTCGAAGCGCGTATCGGGCACCGACGTGCGGACCGCCAGAGCCTCGGCGGCGGCGGTGAGGGAGCGGCCGATCACGATGGTATGGACCGCCTCGCCGAGCGTTTCGATCTCTGAAACCGGCGTACCGCCGAAAGTCAGCGGCGAGAAATCCTCGGGCGTGAGGTGGCCATCGAGGGAGTCCCCCACGTCCGGGAAGATCACCGGACGCAGACCAAAGAGGGCAAAGAGGTCGCGCAGGTATTCCAGGTCCCCCGGCGTGAGGGAGGCATTCACCAGCACATTGACCTGCTTGGGCCGCAGCCCGACCCGGGTGGTGTCCATCGGCACCACGGACTCGATCATGGCCTTCACCGCCAGGGCAAAGCCCGATTCCAGGCAGCCGGTGTAGTCCGGCGTATTCACCGCGACGACGGCGATACCGTCGTGCTCCGGGTGCGCGGCACGGAAGTCCTTCACCAGCCGATGCACGTCGGCACCCTGGGTCTCGGACAGCCCCGTGGTGGGCAGTCCGATCATCGCCGGCTTCTGCTTGGTGGCGATGGTGTTGAGACCTTCCAGCACGTTGTCGTCCGCGCCCAGCACGGTGCTGGCTTGGTCCATGGCGGTGGTCTGGAGCGGAATCGGCTCGCGGAAGTGGCGCACGAAAAAGACCTTGGCGAAGGCCGTGCAACCCTGGGAGCCGTGCAGCATCGGGATGGACCGATTCACGCCCAGGAAGGCCAGCGCGGCCCCGGTGGTGGAACTGGTCTTCAGCGGACTGACCGAGAGCGCCTTGTTGCGCTTGATGATTTCTGCCATGTCAGCGTCCCCGTCCCTGCACCGGGGTCGTACCCCGGAAGGCGAGCGCCTGCACGCCCGCTACCACGCCCGCGCCCACGAGCAACCAAAGTTCCACGCTGTGCATCTCAGGCCGCCTCCACCGAAAAGCTGGCGTCCAGGCCGCCATCGAAGCCGTCGTCCAGCGGCAGGATCATGTCGTCCTCATCCAGGGGCAGTTCGGGCTGGGTCATGACCGGCTGGGTGCTCACCCAGGGCGCCGGGGCACGCACCTGGCTCCAAACCGGCGATTCGATGGTGAGCGCCAGTTGCTTCACCAGCTCCAGCATCCCGCTGTAGCCGGCGTAGCCGAATTCCCGCTCCTGATTGATGTCCAGGAAGGGCAGGCGGGCTTTGAGGGCCGTATAGAGGTTGCGGCCACCGGCGATCATGATGTCGGCCTTGAGGTCGGCCATCATGTTGAGGAGCGCCCGGGCCGAGCCGTCCTCGATCATCTTGGCGTCCGGCCCCATCAACTCGCGGATGCGCGCCTTGTCTTCCTCGGTGGATTTCTTGGTGGCACTGGCCACCACCACCATGCCCAAGTCCTGCAAGGCCGAGACCACTGACCAGCTCTTCACACCGCCGGTATTGAGGAGCACGCGCTTGCCGGCCAGGCGCTCGCGCCAGGGGGCGAGTTGGGCCTTGATCTTGGCCTCCTCACGGGCAATCAGTGCCTCGGTGCGCGCGGTCAGCGACGGGTCGTTGATGATGCGGGCGAAGTCCCGCAGGGCGGCGGAGGTATCCGTAATGCCGTAGAAGCTGCCCTCAAACCAAGGGGTGCCGAAGCTTTCCTCCAGCTTGCGGGCCACGTTGATCATGGCTTTCGAGCACACCATCATGTTCACTTCGGCCCGGTGCATGGTCTGCACCTCGTGGTACCGGCCGTCGCCGGAGAGGGTGCACAGGATGCGCAGGCCTAACTCGTCGAACAGCGGCGCGACGTTCCAGAATTCGCCGGCGATGTTGTACTCGCCCACCAGATTCACATCGTGGATTTTGATGCCCCGGGCAGCGTAGTCCGCCACCACCTCGGCAGGCAGAGGGTCCGGCTCCCGGGTGCCCACCACGTGCTTCACCATGGCATCGGCGCCGATGCGGTTGCCGAGGTTCTTGGTGCCGTAAAAGCCGGCGCAGTCGATGGGCACCACCGGCACCCCGTGAAGTTCGGCAGCGGCCTTGCAGATGGCGTCGATGTCGTCGCCAATCAGCGCCGGGACGCAGGTGTTGTAGACGTACACCGCCGGCGGGTTGAGGCTCTTGATGGCCTGGCCGATGGCGTGAAACAGGCGCTTTTCCGAGCGCCCCATGATCACGTCCTGCTCCGTCAGATCCGTGGTCATGCCAATTTTGTAGAGTTCCGGGCCCGAACTGGAGGTGCCGCGGTTGTCCCAGGACGAGCCAGCGCAGGCGATGGGCCCATGGACGATGTGGGCCACGTCGGCAATGGGCAGCATGGCGATCTGGGCGCCATCAAAAGCGCAGCCGCCAGCGGACGCGCCGGGCTTGGGCTTGGCGCAACCGGATTTGGCCTTCTTGTTGTGGGTACAGGCCGGTTCGTTCAGCAGTTCGGCGACTTCGGAAGCTTTCATGGCAGCTGGACCCGCGGGGTGACAAGCCACCCATCGCAAGCCCCATGCCACGCCCAACGCATTGATTTTATTGACTCATCCAGACTTCCGCCTGTCGATTGTCGAGCGTCAAGCAGACTTTGTTGCAGATCCGACAAGCCCCGATGCCGACGCATCGGGCGCAATTCCCTGATAAATCTTGGGGGCAAATTGCCGAAAGACCTCCGTGTCCCGCATCGAGAGGGTTTTCCCCACCTCGTCGCCATGAAAGATGACATCCAGCGTCGCCAGGTCTTGCTCGTCGAGGACAGCAAGCTCTTTCAGGTCGTCTTCGCCAGCGTGTTCCACAACACGGCCTTCGAAGTGCATTTTGCGCAATCCGGCGAGCAGGCCCTGGCGGCCATTGCCGAAAAGACCTTCGACCTCCTGTGCTCCAGCTATTACCTCGAGGACATGGAAGGCATCGAGCTATGCCGCCACGTCCGCAGCGACTCCCGCTACGCCTATACGCCCTTCATCCTGTTCACCTCCGTGGGGTCGCAGGATGAACTCAAACGGGCCTTGCCCACCGGCGTCACCGACATCTTCCACAAGAGCGATATCGAGGACCTCGTCACCTACATCAAGCGCTATCCGTTCCACGATGAGCGCCTAAGGGGGCGCGTGCTCTACGTCGAGGACACCCGGACCCACCGGGAACTCGTCAAAGCCCTCCTGGTGGACCACGGCCTGGAGGTGGATGCCTTCAGCACCGCCGACGAGGCCTGGGATCGCTTTCACCCCCACGATTACGACCTGGTCATTACCGACATCGTCCTCGAAGGCAAGATGAGCGGACTCACCTTCGTCAATCGGATTCGTCGGCTCCCCGATGAGCGGGGGGAGATTCCGATTCTGGCGGTGACCGCCTTTGACGATCACACCCGCCGGATCGAGCTGTTCAGCACCGGCGTCACGGACTACGTCACCAAACCGATCATCGAGGTCGAACTGGTCGCCCGGGTCAAGAACCTTCTCGCCAAACACCGCGCCCTGCGGGAAATGCGCCGTCAGATGCAGTCCGCCGAACGCGCCAATCTGGCCAAGAGCCGCTTTCTCGCCATGGTCAGCCACGAACTGCGCACGCCGCTGAACGGGATTCTGGGCTTTACCCAGTTGCTCGAGATGGACGCCGAGGAGGGCCTGCTCCAGCCGCATCAGCAGGAGCATGTGCGGCAGATCCGGACCAGCGGCGAACATCTCCTCGCGCTCATGGAAGATCTGCTCGACCTTTCGCGGGTGGAAGAAGGCAAATTGGTGATCGAGAACCAAACCCTTCCCTTGCGCCCCACGGTGGAGGCCTGCCTGAGCAAGGTGCGTTTTTTGGCGGACAAGCAGGGCATTCGCCTGGAGGACATGACCGCGGAAAAATCCGGCGTGCCCGCCATCGTCCGGGCCGATCCCCGCCGGCTCGGGCAGGTGGTGGTCAATCTCCTCACCAATGCCATCAAATACAACCGGGAAGGCGGCAAGGTCGTTCTCGCGCTGGGCTGCGGGCCGCAACCGGGCTTTCACCGGATCAGCGTGACCGATACCGGCCAGGGGCTCTCCGAAGACCAGCAGTCCCGCCTATTTCAGCCCTTTGTCCGCCTCACCGAACGGCGGGAGGAAATTCAGGGGACCGGCCTGGGCCTGGCCATTTCCAAACACCTCGTCGAGCGCATGGGCGGTCGCCTCGGGCTGGATTCCCAGGTGGGCCGGGGAAGCACCTTCTGGGTGGATCTGCCGGCCACGGCGATCGAAACCACCTGAATTTCGCCCTGCCAACCTATCCTTCGACACCGCAATTCCCACGCACCATGAACAAGAAACCTTCCCTCATCGACCGCCTCGTGGAACTCGGCCGCCTGGTCGGCGAACTGCGGCAACTGGAAACCGAACTCCCGCGGCTGGCCAAGCACGCCACCGGTTTTTTCGCGGCGGACACCTGCTCGATCATGCTGTTCAAGGACGATGACGAGGGCAAATTGCGGCTGCGCCTCAGCGCCCGCTCGCATCCGCTGCCCCTCGGCGTCGATCCGGAAGACCCCAACCTGGGGGCCGGCCTCGCCCGTCAAGTGGCCGCAGGGCGAGAGCCCGTGCTGATTGCCGATATGAGCAAGATGTCGCTCCCGGCACGCGACCGCCCGCCCCGGGGAAGCTGCATCTGCGCGCCTATTCTGATGGCCGGGCGGGTGCTCGGGGTATTCAACTTGAGCCGGGATTCCAGCCCTTTCACGCCGGAGGATCTGGCCCTGGCGAGCCACATCACCCTGCTGCTCGGCCCGGGCCTGGAGCTGGAACGACTGCACAAGCTCCTGCGCTCCCGGTTCGCTCATCGCGCCATGGCCACGGAACTGGCCACCAACCCCGAGCTGGACCCCCCGGCCCTGGCCCAGGACACCCGCCGCATGGCGCGGATCCTGGGGCGGAGCTTTTTCCGCGAATTGCGGGCAGCCGGCTATGGCGCCGACCACATCGTCACCGCCGCCACGGAAGTAATCGGCCAACTCGGCCAGGACATCGGCCACCGGGAAGACGCCCCGGCGGCCGCGCGGCCCTAGGTGGCCGTGCCCGCGAGCTTGCGGGTGACCAGGTAGCCGCACCCCATCTGCAGGCTTTCCATCAGTTCCACCAGGTTGGTCGCCTGATTGGACATCAGGTCGTGGAGCTGGCCAAAAAAGTCGTATTCCTGATCCATCAGCTTGGAAAGGGTGTTGGACTTGGGCGCATTGGCCGCCCCCGCCAGCAGCGCCCCAAGGTCGGCGATGAACTGGGTCTGCTGATCCGCCAGACGCTGCAGGACCGAGTGCTGCATCTGGACCAGATCGACGATGAGGGAGGCATCCGGCTCGGGCCGGAATGCCGCCGCGAGGAGGCCCTGGCACAACTGAACCTGACGCGCGGCGATGTTGCCAAGAACCTGATGGTAGGCCCCGAGGTGCTGGAGGGGAATCATCGGAGTGGCCCCCTGAGGCGGCACCGCGCCGCCGGACTGGGCCGCGGACAGGGAAGACATCCAGCGATCCTGCGCCTGCTGCATCTGACGAACCGAGTCGTCAGCCAGCTTCATGAACGATTCGAACATCGACGGACTCCTTGAGGTTGACGGCTTAGCGCTCGCCCAGCCGTTGCAGCATCCGATGGATGGCGCGGATCTGCAGGGCGTTCTTCGAATAGTAGTCGGGGTTGGCCGGATTTTCGGCGGTATAGCCCCACCAATCCCAGCATCCGTCGGGGTTCTGGGTCTCGCTGTTGTCGGTCCCGTGGGCCTGGGGATAGAGGATCACCAGGTCATTGGCGTCCGCCATTTCGTTGTAGCCGGTGGTAGTGAAATACCGATTGCCGTAGGGCACCGCGTTATCGAGATCCGGCCGGCCATTTACGAAATTGACGTAGTTATAACCCTGCTTGCACCCGTGCAGCGCAATGTGCACTCGGCACGGCGCCCCCTCCTCCACCGCCTTGGGCACATAGGCATAGGCAAAATCGCTCATGCTCGCCTGAGGTTTGCCATCGAAGAATTCCGTCTGGTCGAAGCGGATGATCCGCCCGGAGAGTCTCCGGGACGGCGGCTTGAGGGGCCCGTAAAGATGCTCCAGGATGTGTTGGGACTGCATGAAGCCGCCATTGTTGATGTAGGGCGGCCGGTTGGCGGGCAGGGGATTGTCCTCGGGATTGTCGGTGATGATCGAGTGCCCCGCCGGGACGGTGTTTTCAAAGCGGATCGCATCCGGCGCCACCCCGAGGAGTTCGTAAAACCGTTTGGTGGTTTCCACCACGCCGGAATTGACCACGCTGTCCTCGCTGCCGGTGAAGACATAGAGGCGGTCATCCGCCAGGTTCTCCACCGGATCGATGAGCCCCCGGCGGGCAGTTTCCCGGGCCATGTTGGCCAATTGAACCGGGTCCGGCCCCACTTGGGGAATCAGCGGGTTCATGCACACATACAGGGCATTCAGCTCCCAGGCATCCTCGGCGATGGCCGCCGCGGCACGGAATGATTCGGCGCAGCGGAACGGACCGCCCGCAATGATGCCCGCCCCGACGAAGGTGCCGGAATAAGCCAGATGGAGTTGCACCGTCATGAAGGCCCCGGAGGAGAGGCCAGACACCGAACTCTGGCTGAGGTCGGCATTGAATCGAGGCAGCGGCGGCGCTTTGTAAGATCGATCAGCAGGCATGGCATTCCCTCGTAATGCGGGCGGTATGAAAACGGGCTTGGGCGGCGGAGCCCCGAAGTGTTCGCTACCCTACACGATGCTGGGCAGATGAAACAATCCTCCGCGGCCACCGCCGGGCGGGCTGCCCCATCGCACACGCCGGTCGAACTGCGACCTTCGCACTAGGCGGCCACCGTGCCCGATCGGTTGCGCCAGAATTTCTCCAGCCCGACCACTCCCCCGATCGCGCTTCCGGCGAGGACGATCTCCAACCAATGTCCGCCATGGAGGGCCGAGCTGGCGAACACCTCCTGCATCGGGGGCCAATAGGTGAAGGCGGCCTGCAGGGCGGCCATGGTCAGCAGGCCCGCCCACAGCCAGGGATTGGAGAACAGGCCGCTGGACCAGAACGGTCCGCGCAGACTGCGGCAGTTGAAGAGGTAGATCATCTCCCCCATCACGAAGACGTTCACGGCCACCGTGCGAGCCTCCTCGAGGCTCGCCCCCAGTTCCCGCCAACGCACGAAGAGGCCGAACGAGCCGGCCAGAAGGACGATCCCGACCAGCACAATCCGCCCCACCAGGATTCGATCCAGAACGGGCGAGCCCGGGGGCCGCGGCGGACGGCGCATCACGTCCGGCTCGATGGGCTCGAAGGCCAGGGTCAGGCCCAGCAGAACTGCGGTGGTCATGTTGATCCACAGAATCTGCAGGGGCGTGATGGGCAGCGTCACGCCGGCCAGAATGGCGGCCAGGATGACCAAGCCCTCGCCAAAATTGGTGGGCAGGGTCCAGGTGATGAACTTGACGAGGTTGTCATAGACCCCGCGCCCTTCCTCCACCGCGGCCTCGATGGTGGCGAAATTGTCGTCGGTAAGGACCATGGCCGCGGCTTCCTTGGCGACTTCGGTGCCCCCCGCCCCCATCGCGATGCCGATATCCGCCGCCTTGAGAGCGGGCGCGTCATTCACCCCGTCGCCGGTCATGGCCACCACCTCGCCCCGGGCCTGCAGCGCCGCGACCAAACGAAGCTTCTGCTCCGGCTCGACCCGGGCGAAGACATCGGTGGCCCCCACCGCCGCCCGCAGACCGTCCTCGTCCAGCGCCGCCAGGTCCCGCCCAGTGAGGGCCTCTGCGTCCTGATGCACCAGGCCGAGTTGGTGGGCGATGGCCCGGGCCGTCGCGGCGTGGTCGCCCGTAATCATCTTGACCCGAATTCCCGCCCGGTGGCAGGCACGCACCGCGCTGATCGCTCCCGCCCGGGGCGGATCCAGCATGCCCTGCAGGCCGATGAACTCCAGTCCGCCCGCCACGGCCGCATCCACTGAGCCCTCGCCGCCACACCCCCGGGCGAAGGCGAGCACCCGCAAACCCCGCTCGGCCATGGCGCTGGCCTGGGCCAGGATGGCCTCCTCGTCCAGGGGCTGCACCTCTCCACCGAACCCGATCTGGCGATTGCAGCGCGCCAGGAGGCGCTCCACCGCGCCCTTCACGTAAATGGTGCGCCTGGCCTCGTCGCGATGGGCGGTGGCCATGAACTGGTGGGCGGAATCGAAGGGGATCTCGGCCTCCCGGGGCCAGCGATGGCGGCAGGCGGGCTCGTCCCAACCCGCCTTGCGCGCCACCACCAGGAGGGCCGCCTCGGTGGGGTCCCCGGTGATCTCCCAACCGGTGTCACGCTGGGCGAGGGTGGCGTCGTTGCACAGCACCCCGGCCAGGAGCAGGGTCTCCAGCGGGCCTTCGATGACCGCCGGCGCGCCATCCCGGGTCAGAGTTCCTTCCGGGGCATAGCCGTCTCCCGTGACATGGACATGCTGGCCCCCAGCCAGGAGCTCCCGCACCGTCATCTGGTTTTCGGTCAGGGTGCCCGTCTTGTCCGAGCAGATCACGGTGGTGCTGCCCAGGGTCTCCACCGCCGGCAGACGCCGGATGATTGCCCGACGCCGAGCCATGCGCGCCACACCGATGGCCAGGGTCACGGTAATGGCCGCCGGCAGCCCTTCCGGAATCGCCCCCACGGCCAGGGCGACAGCCGCCATGAGCATCTCGACCGGCGTCTCTCCCCGCGCGACCCCCACCCCGAAGCTCAGGGCCGCCAAGGCGAGGATGACCCACAGGAGCAGCTGCGAAAACCGCCCCATGGCACGGGTGAGCGGGGTGGACAGGGCTTCCGTCTCCCGCAGCAGGCCGGCGATGCGTCCCGTCTCGGTGGCGTCCCCGGTGGCCACCACCAGCCCACCCCCCTGCCCCGCCACCACCATGGTGCCGGCGTAGGCCATGTTGTTGCGATCGGCCAGGAGCGTATCGACCGCCACACGCTCCAGGCCCTTCGCCACCGGCACAGACTCCCCGGTCAGAGCTGCCTCGGAAATGGCCAGGCGATGGCTCGCCGTCAGGCGCAGATCTGCCGGCACTTTGTCACCGGCGGTGAGCCAAATCAGATCGCCGGGCACCAGTTCGACGGCATCGAGGTGCTGGCGGCGCCCGTCGCGGGTAACCGTGACCTGACTGGCGACGCTGCGGGCCAAGGCCGCCAGGGCCTGCTCCGCTCGCCCCTCCTGGATGAAGCCGACCAGGGCATTGACCCACACCACCCCAAAAATCACCGAGGAATCGACCCACTCCCCCAGGGCGGCAGTGACCGCCCCGCTGGCGAGGAGGATGTAGATCAGGGGCTGATGGAACTGCAGGGCAAAGCGCAACCAGGCAGGCCGCCCAGCTTCGGCCGTGAGGGTGTTGGGACCATGGCGCTCGCGGCGGGCCGCAGCCTCAGGCCCAGACAGGCCCGCCCCAAGGTCCGCGCCCAGCGCGTCGGCTGCCGCCTCAAGCGGCAGGGCATGCCAATCCGGAGAGGCATCCAAAGAACATAATGGGGAAGTCATGGCGTTGGGACCCAGGCGGGCGCTTCAGGTTCGCCGCGCACGGCGGATCGCGAGCACCAATACCGCCAGGGCCGCACCCAGAACCGGTAGATTCCCGACGCGAGCGTAGGGCGTGAGGCCCCCGTAGCCCTGGACCTCCGCCTTCAGGGCGCCCGCCTGGAACGCCGGGAGTACCGCAGCGACCTGGCCGTCCGGGCTCACCACGGCGGTCATTCCGGTGTTGGTGGACCGCAGCATGGTGCGCCCCGTCTCCAGGGCCCGTACCCGGGCGATCTGGAGATGCTGGGGCTGGGCGAAGGAATCGCCGTACCAAGCGAGATTGGACAGGTTGAGGAGGAGCGTCGCCTCGGGCAGGGCGCGAATGATCTCCTCGCCAAACACATCCTCGTAGCAGATGTTGAGGGCAATTCGCTGATCACCCACCAGGATCGGCGGCTGGTCCGCCTCACCGCGGGACTGGTTGGACATGGGAATGTTGACCCAGTCGTAGAACCAGCGGAAGAGCGGCGGCGAATACTCGCCGAAGGGGACGAGGTGCTGCTTGCGGTACGTCTGGACGGCACCCCCGCCCAGGCCGAGGGCCGCGTTGTAGATCTGGCCGGCGGCGGAGCGAAGAAAGATTCCGAGGATCACGTGCCCCTGGGCCTCCCGGGCCGGGGCGCTCAGGCGGGTCAGGTATCCCTGGGGCAGTTGGTCGGCGAGCAACGGCAGGGTGGTCTCGGGCAAGACCACCAGCGGGGCCGGGTGCGCCTCGACCAGCGCCAGGTTGTGGTCCAGCCAGGCCCCCAGCCGCTGGGGGTCCCACTTCATTTCCTGATCGATGTTGGTCTGCAGGAGCGCCACCTTCAGCGGCGCGCCGACGGGCGACGTCCAACGGATCTGCGCCAATCCTCCCCCCGCTGCCAAAATAGCGACCAACACCAGCGCGGGCGTCAAGAAGGCCCGCCCCGCCAGCGCCAATCCGGCAGCGCTCCCCGCCACCAGGGCGCCAACCCCATACACCCCCAGGATCGGCAGCCAGCCGGCCAACGGGCTCGGCGGGGTCTGGGTGTAACCCAGCGCCAACCAGGGGAAACCCGTGAATAAGACCCCGCGGAGCCATTCGCTGAGGAGCCACAGGGCTCCGGCCAGCAGGGCATTCGCGGCCAGGCTGCGCCGTCGCAGGGCGATGAACGCCGCTCCGGCGAGGCCCGGGAACACGGCAAGGTACGCGCAAAAAAGGAGGATCGCCCCGGCCGCCAAAGGAGCGGCCAGGCCACCATAGCGATGAAGGGCGACGAAAAGCCAGGAGACGCCGGTGAGGAAACTCCCGAGCCCCCAGGCGAAACCGTTGAAAAAACCTTGCCATCGCGTGTCCGCCCGGGCCAGCAGGGCCCACAACCCGGCGAGGGCGGCCCAGGCGAGGGGCCAGGCTTCGAAGGGCGCGAAGGCCAACACTCCCGCCGCCCCCAGCAGGAAGGCCCCGACCAGCCGCCAGGGCATCAGCTCGGCGACTCGACGGAGGGCCGTCGCTCCACCAGCAATGTCTGCACCCTGCGTCCGTCCGCGCGGCTCACCAGGATCCGCAGACCCGGCAGATCGAGGACCTCTCCCCGCTTGGGCACATGGCCGAGGTGGTGGGTGATGTAGCCGGCGATGGTTTCCACCTCGCGGGTGTCGAAGCTCGTCTCGAAAGCGTGGTTGAACGCTTCGATGGGCGTCGTCGCCTTGACCCGGAAGCGGCCGTCACGGGCCAGCCGGATGTCGGCGCCGGAATCATCCAGATCGAACTCGTCCTCGATGTCGCCCACGATCTGCTCGAGGACGTCCTCGATGGTGATGAGGCCGGAGACGCCCCCGTATTCATCCACCACCACCGCCATGTGATTGCGGCTGACGCGAAACTCCCGCAGCAGCACATTGAGGCGCTTGGACTCCGGCACGAAGACCACCGGCCGCAGCATGCGGCGCTGGTCGGGTTCCCGCCCGGCGTAGAGGCGCAGGAGATCCTTGGCGAGCAGGATGCCCAGGACGTCGTCCTTGCTCTCGCCGACTGCCGGGAAGCGGGAGTGAGCAGTCTCGATCACGAAGGCGGCGATCCGTTCGACGGGCTCATCAATGTGGATCACGTCCATCCGCGCGCGGGGCACCATCACGTCCCGGACCTGCATCTCGGACACTTGGAGGGCGCCCTCGATGATCGCCAACGCATCGGCATCGAGCAGGTGACGTTCAAAGGACGAGTGCAGTAACGCGACCAGCTCGGCCCGGTCCTCGGGCTCCCGGGAGAGCAGGGAGGAGAGGCGGTCTAGCAAGCCCGGGCGGCTAGAGGAGGGGTCCATAGGCACTCATGGGGCATCCGGCGGTAGTCGAGATCTGGCTTGCCATGCAAGGGCTGCGCCTGCGCAGACGCGAACGCAGCGCACCCTCACGCATAAGGGTCAGCATATCCGAGGGAGGCCAGGATCTCTCGCTCCCGCGCCTCCATCCGCTCAGCATCCGCGTCGATCTCGTGGTCATAGCCCTGCAGGTGCAGCATGCCATGCACCACCAGGTGGGCGTAATGGGCATCGGGGGACTTGCCTTGATCCAGGGCTTCCCGCACCACGACGGGCACGCAAAGCACCAGATCGCCCGTCAGCGGTGCCTGGCCAACGTTGGTCTGCGCCCCCTCGTCCTCATAAACGAAGGTGAGGACGTTGGTCGCATAGTCCTTGCCACGGAAATCCCTGTTGAGCTGGCGCCCCTCCTCTTCCCCCACCAGGCGAACCGTCACCTCGGCATTTCGCTCCAGCGCCGCCCGGGCCCAGGTCCGGAACTCGGGCTTTCTGGGACGGGCCAGCAGCTTGTCGTCCCCGGCAAGGGCCCGCTGGACCTCCAACGCCAATTGGGGGGAGGAGGTCGCAGGATCCTGATAGGCCACCACCCCGAGGGTAAGCTGATTGGCGGCCTCGGGCTGAACCATGAGGAGTGGCGTGCCCACCTCGGATTCTGCGCGCACCCGCAGGACGCCCCCATCCCCCAGCCCATCCAGGACGAGCCGGCGGCCCCCGGGCAGCGCCAATTCCAGCTGGCTGACCTCCAGCGGGCGCCGCTTACCGCGGGCGTCGACCGCGACGATCTTGATCATGGTTGTCGTCCTCGGCGCGCGACCTCGCCTCCGCCGCCTGCCGGGCGGTCTGGGCATCGTAAGCCTCGACGATGCGAGCGACCAGCGGGTGCCGCACCACATCCTCCTTGAGAAATTCAGTGAAGGCGATGCCGCGTACCTTGGCCAGGACCTCCCGCGCCTCCCGCAAACCACTCTTCTGGCCCCGCGGCAGATCCACCTGGGTGAGATCCCCGGTCACCACCGCGCGGGCACCGATGCCGATGCGGGTGAGGAACATCTTCATCTGCTCGGGGGTGGTGTTCTGGGCTTCGTCCAGAATGATGAAGGCGTGGTTCAGGGTCCGGCCACGCATGAAGGCCAGGGGGGCGATCTCGATGGAGCCGCGCTCGAAGAGCTTGGCCACCCGGTCGAAACCCATCAGGTCATACAGGGCGTCGTAGAGGGGACGCAGGTAGGGATCGACCTTCTGGGCGAGATCCCCCGGCAGAAAGCCCAGCCGTTCCCCGGCCTCGACCGCCGGGCGAGTCAGGATGATCCGCTCGACGTGCTCGCGCTCGAGGGCATCCACCGCGCTGGCCACCGCGAGGTAGGTCTTGCCGGTACCGGCCGGCCCGATGCCAAATGTGATGTCGTGGGCCTGGATGGCCCGCAGGTAGTCCACCTGGCGCGGCGTGCGGCCATGCAGCTCGCTCTTGCGGGTCAGAAGCGCCGGTGCCGCCTGGGCGGCCTGGCTGCGATTGGCGAGTTCGATGAGACCGAGTTGGATGTCATCGATGGACAAATGAGCCTCGGCGCGCTCATAGAAATGGCGCAACGCCCGCACCCCGAGCGGGGACTGGGAACCGGTCAAGCTGAAACGGTCGCCACGACGGGCGATTTCGATGTCGTAGGCGGTCTCAATCTGGCGCAGGTTCTCGTCCAGCACGCCGCACAGGTTGGCGAGCCGAGCGTTGTCCGGCGGATCGAGCACGAGTTCGAGGGGGCGGCCCATCAGATTGTTTTCCGCGTCGAGCGCGATTCGCGCACGGTCATCACCGGGCAAAGGCTTGGGAAGCGATTCAACTCAGGATTCCCGCAGGCGGATCTCGCCCCGCAGGCTGTGGGGGAGCGCCGCGGTGATCGTCACCTCGACGAACTGACCGATCAGCCGCGCTTGGCCGGGGAAATTGACCACCCGGTTGTTGTCGGTCCGGCCGGCCAGTTCGCTGGCGTCTTTCTTGGCGTGACCTTCCACCAGGACCCGCTGCACCGTGCCCACCATGCCCTGACTGACCACCTGGGCCTGCTCCTCGATGCGCTTTTGCAGGCGGGCGAGGCGCTGGAGCTTGAGGGTTTGCGGGGTATCGTCCGGCAGATCGGCAGCCGGCGTACCCGGGCGCGGGCTATAGACGAAGCTGAACGAGGTATCGAACCCCACTTCATCGATGAGCTTCATGGTCGCTTCGAAATCCGCCTCAGTCTCCCCCGGAAAACCGATGATGAAGTCCGACGACAAGGCGAGATCGGGCCGCGCCGCGCGCAGCCGGCGCACCAAGGATTTGTACTCCAGCACGGTGTATCCACGCTTCATTGCCGCCAACACGCGGTCCGAGCCCGCCTGGACCGGAAGGTGCAGATGCGAGACCAGCTTGGGCAGGCGCGCATAAACCTCGACGACCCGGGCCGTCATTTCCCGCGGATGCGAGGTGGTGTAGCGCAGGCGCTCGATGCCCGGAATGTCATGGACGCATTCGAGCAGGAAGGCAAAATCGGCCATCTCTTCGCTCCCTGGCACCATGGGCGCGCGCCAGGCGTTCACGTTCTGGCCAAGCAGCGTCACCTCTTTAACGCCCTGGTCAGCCAAGCCGGCCACCTCCGCCAAAATATCTGCCAGCGGGCGATACACCTCGTCGCCCCGGGTGTAGGGGACGATGCAGAAGGTGCAGTATTTGGAGCACCCTTCCATGATCGAGACGAAGGCGCTTGCCCCCTCCACCCGGGCAGGCGGCAGGTTGTCGAACTTTTCGATCTCCGGAAAGCTGATGTCCACCTGGGGCCGGCCCTGGCGTTTCCGCTCGGCAATCAGCTGGGGCAGCCGGTGCAGCGTCTGCGGCCCAAACACCAGATCCACGTAGGGCGCACGGGCCACGATGGCGGCGCCTTCCTGACTGGCCACGCAGCCACCCACGCCGATGATCAGGCCAGGATTTTTCTGCTTGAGGTGCTTGACCCGCCCCAGATCGTGGAAGACCTTTTCCTGCGCCTTCTCCCGCACCGAGCAGGTGTTGAACAGGATGACGTCGGCCTCGTCGGGGTTGTCCGTCTTCTCGATACGCTCCGTCGCCCCGAGCACGTCCGCCATCTTGTCGGAGTCGTACTCATTCATCTGGCATCCGAAGGTCCGGATGTAAAGCTTCTTCATGGAATGATCAAAATTTAGGGGCAGGCTGGGCGGCTTCCTCAGCCGTCAATATCCAGGCCCGATACAACTGGCCATCGGGCGCCAACAGCACCCGCACCACATAGGAGCCGCCCAAGGTGGCCGGCAGCACGATGCGGTTGTTGGCGTCGCGAATCTGACCGGCCGGGCTGATCGTGAAAACCCGCTTGCCCAGGGCCACCCGACCATCCGCCAACATGGTCATCACTGCCGCCGGCGCCTCGGGGGGAATTGCCCGCAACCCGGCCAGAGCCGAAGCACTCAAGCCCGTCACCAAGGCCCACGCCACCAAGCGATAGAGGATCTTCAACTGCGCGAAGGGCTCCAAAAGAGGAAAATCACCCCCGAAAACCAGGGTGCCCGATATTCCGCCATGGGGACCCCAAAGTCAAGGCAAACCCCTTGAAAATCAAGCCATACGGCCAATCTCCAGCCAAACCGCCCGGCCAATCCGACGCAAAAACCTCCCAGCTTCATTGACCAGAGCAAATCGAGATTGCTAGAATTTCCGGCTCGGTACGGTGATGTAGCTCAGACGGTTAGAGCGACGGATTCATAACCCGTAGGTCGGCAGTTCGATTCTGCCCATCACCACCAACAAACTCAGGGGCTTAGCGATACGCTAGGCCCTTGTGTTTTCCGGCGATCGTGGATGTACGCGCCAGGGCCCGGATGAGTTATCGCCAGCTGACAACCAAGCCAAGAATAGAGGCTCTGCCGATGCAGGAGGGAGTGGGGCATCCCACCTGACCGTCCCCACTTTTGGCAAGGAGGAATCCGCAGTAATTTTCCTGCCCAGGTTTGGCGGAGTCAGACGGGCGAGCCACCGCTTTTGATGGACTAACCGTTCGCCACTTCGGCCAGGCGCGCATAGCACCTCGCTCGCGCCTCGAAATCGTAGGTCACCGTGACGACCGCGATCTCGTCAGTACCGAAGGCCTTCGCGAGCGTCTCGATCTCCTCACGGCATTGCTCCGGCGTGCCAATGGTGTAGCCAGACTCGATGTGCCGGAACTGGGCCTCTTCCGAGGGTGAGAAGCGCTTGCGTCTATCCTGAACGGCGTCGGGTGAGAGCAGCGCGTCCTGCCCCCCGGCTTGGACCATCATCTTGCGATAGATGGCCGTGCTGGCCAGATGGAGCGCTTCCTCCCGCGTCTCGGCACAGAATCCGGCAATGGCCAGCATGCGCTTGGGCGCGCCTTCATGGCCGCCGGCGTGCCAGGCCTGGTCGTAGGCCTGGAAGATTTCCGGGTGGCAGTGATCAGGCGAGATGAAGCGGGCGAGCGCGAGGTGCATGCCGAGTTCGCCGGCCAGGGCCGCACTGCCACCACCGGAGCCAAGCATCCAGAATTCAGGCCCGCCGTCTAGGCGCGGGCTGATGTGCAGACCCGACCAGGGATGATCCGGGGGCAGCGTGTTGTTCATCAACCCTTTAAGCGTCGCCGCCTGGGCCGGATAGTGCTGCGGATCAAGGGGACCACTCGGCCACGCCAGCGCGGAAGCGGCTCGCCCATCGCCACCGGGGGCGCGGCCGATGCCCAGGTCGATCCTGCCCGGGAACAGCGCACAGAGCATGTTGAACACCTCCGCGACCTTGTAGGGGCTGTAATGGCTCAGCATGACACCGCCGCTGCCCACCCGCATCCGCTGGGTGACACTGGCGATGGCGGCCACCAAAATTTCCGGACTCGGGCCGGCGAACTGTGGGCTGTTATGGTGCTCGGCCACCCAATAACGGTGATAGCCCAAGGCCTCACACGCTTTTGCTAACGCAATGGACATCTGCCCCGCGTTGGCGCAGCCGGGTGCAGTTTCCACCGGGTGGGTGGGACTCTGGTCGAGCACAGTGAGTTTGATGTCCGCGGGCACGGGGCAACCCTTAAATCGCTAAATTCTCGAGATTTTAGCATGATCCAGAAAAAGCCCAATCAACCCTTCCCGGTGGCTCCCTCACCCAAGGGAGTGAGTATCACGGGCGCCGGACCACTGCTTTGCCAAAACACATGGGACGCCGCAATTGACGCCCCCCCAACGTCTACCGGGTCCTCTGAGGGAATTGGAGAAACCCCAGGAATTTGGCGCAACCGATCAATTGCCAAGCCCGTTTGCGCTAATTGTCGTCACTGCCCGCGCGTGATCTTCTCCGCCCTCGCCAGCCGCTCCAGGTATAGATCGCGAGGCCCACCCAGATCAGCGCAAAGGTGGTCCATCGGCCCGGGCGCACGGTCTCGTGGAATAGTAAGACGGCCGTCAGCAACTGCAGAGTGGGGTTGATGTACATCAGCATACCCACGGTAGCGAGGTTGAGCCGTTGGGTGGCCGCAGCGAAGAACATCAGCGGCAAAGCGGTAAACAGCCCTGCCAGGGCAAGGAGAATTTGAGTCAGGGCATCGAAGCCAAAGAATACCGGATTGCCCTGCCCGCCCTGCCAAAATGCATAAATCAGGACGGGGGGCAGCATGCACAGGGTTTCGAGCCATAGCCCGGAGATGGCGTCCACCGGCACCTGTTTGCGCACGAGCCCGTAGAGCCCGAAAGTCGCACCGAGGAAAAGCGAAATCCACGGCAGGCTGCCCAGGGCTGCCAGTTCATTGCCCACCGCCGCCAAGGCAAGGACCACGGCGCCCCATTCCAGCGGGCGCAGGCGCTCCTTGAGGACCACC
>JAEUNY010000009.1 GCA_016791005.1 Zoogloeaceae bacterium | reverse complement strand
AGATCGTGGACTGGTACATGGAAGGCAAGCTCAACATCGACGATCTGATCACCCACACCCTGTCCCTGGAGCAGATCAACGAGGGCTTTGACCTCATGAAGAAGGGCGAGTCCATCCGCTCGGTGGTGCTCTACTGATGGCCGCAGCCCCCCTCGAAACCCTCTCCGAGCACACCTGCTTTGGCGGGCGCCAGGGGTTTTATCGCCACGCCTCGGCGGCCATCGGCCTGCCCATGCGTTTCGCGGTCTTCGTGCCGCCCCAGGCGGCGAAGGGGCCGGTACCCGTGCTGTTCTACCTGGCGGGGCTCACCTGCACCGAGGAAACCTTCCCCATCAAGGCCGGCGCCCAGCGGGTGGCGGCGGAGTTGGGCCTCCTCCTGGTGGCCCCTGACACCAGCCCTCGAAGTGCGGGCATCCCCGGCGAGGCGGATGCATGGGATTTCGGCGTGGGCGCGGGGTTTTATCTGGACGCAACCCAGGCCCCTTGGTCGGCCCACTGGCACATGGAGCGCTACCTCACGGAAGAACTCCGCCAGGTCATCGGCCAGCATTTCCCCGCTGATCTCTCCCGCTGCGGCATTTTCGGCCACTCCATGGGAGGCCATGGCGCCCTGACCCTGGCCCTGCGCCACCCCGCCCTGTACCGGTCCGTGTCCGCCTTCGCCCCCATCGCCGCCCCCAGCCAGTGCCCTTGGGGTGAAAAGGCCTTCACCGGCTACCTGGGGGCGGACCGTCAAGCCTGGCGCGCCCACGACGCCAGCGCCCTGGTGGAAGACGGCCAGCGCTGCCCGCCCATCCTCATCGACCAGGGGCTGGCGGATCAATTCCTGCCCACCCAGCTCAATCCCGACCACTTTGAGCAGGTCTGCGCCGGAGCCGGCCAGCCCCTGACCCTGCGCCGTCACCCGAGCTACGACCACGGCTATTACTTCATCAGCAGCTTCATGGCCGACCACCTGGCCCACCACGCCCGGCATCTGGGCTAGATCCGGCGGAGATACGACCGATGCCCGACACCCTGGAGATCACCCGCCTATGTAACGACGGCGCGATTGACCCGGCCCAGACCCTCCGAGTGCTGGGGCTGTCGTTTTCCGCCGCCGTGAACACCCCAATCCCGCCGACCAAGTTTGGCGTGTTCCGGATGTGAGGCCATGTACGCGCCGAAACACTTCGCCATCGACGATCCGGCCCTGCTGCACGGCCTCATGCGGACGTACCCCCTGTCGACCCTCGTCACCCACGGCCCCGACGGGCTCGACGCCAACCATGTCCCGCTGGTGCTGCGCACCGCCGAGCCCTCAGGCCGGCTTGTCGGTCATGTAGCCCGGGCCAACCCGCTCTGGCAGGACCAGGATGGCGAGCCCGTGCTGTGCATCTTCCAGGGCCCGGACCACTACGTTTCCCCGTCGGCCTACCCGACCAAACTTGAGACGGGCAAGGTCGTGCCGACCTGGAACTATGCGGTAGTGCACGCCCACGGCATCCTCCGGGCCATCGAGGACCGGGACTGGCTCCACGGGCTGGTAATGGAAATGACCCACCACCAGGAGGCGGCCCTGCCGGCGCCGTGGCAAGTGGGCGACGCGCCCGACGATTACATCGAGCGCATGCTCGGCGCCATCGTCGGGATCGAAATTGAAGTAACCCGCCTCACAGGAAAATGGAAGGCCAGCCAGAATCAGCCGGCCAGGAACCGCGAGGGCGTTGTCGAATTCTTGTCCGCCGGCAACGAAGCGGCCCGCGCCATGGCCGAGCTGGTGGAAAGCCGGGCAAAGGAACTCACATGAAGCGCCAATTCGAGGCCCTGGAGATCGCCCAGGCAGGTGGCATCGCCACCATCTGGATGAACCGCCCGGAGCGCCACAACGCCTTCAATCCGGACCTCATCCAGGCCCTGCACGATGCCTTCCGCGCATTGGGGGAGGACGATTCGGTGCGGGTCGTGGTCCTGGCCGGGCGGGGCAAGAGCTTTTCCGCCGGGGCCGACCTGAATTGGATGAAGGCCGCCGGGGAGGCCAGCGAGGCAGAGAACCAGGCCGACGCCTTGAAGCTCGCCGCCATGCTGCGGGCCAT
>JAEUNY010000148.1 GCA_016791005.1 Zoogloeaceae bacterium | reverse complement strand
GCCTACCCGCAACAGGCCGTCGGTGTTTTAATGGGAAGCGAACTCACGCTGTGACCGAGATGGATATTCAAGACTACATGCAAACCGTGGGCCGGCAGGCCCGGCAAGCGAGCCGAAGCCTCGCCGCCGCATCCACGGAGGCCAAGAACCAAGCCCTGCTGGCCATGGCGCGGATCATCCGCGAGCAGGAAGCGGCGCTGCTGGAAGCCAACCGCCAGGATCTGGAGGCTGCACGAAACGCTGGTCTGGAACCCGCACTCATGGATCGCCTGACCCTGAGCGCCAAGGGCGTCGCCGCCATGGCCGAGGGCCTGGAACAGGTTGCCGCCCTGCCCGACCCGGTGGGCGAGATCACGGACGTCAAGCGCCGCCCCTCGGGCATCCAGGTGGGCCGCATGCGCGTGCCCCTGGGAGTGATCGGCATCATCTACGAGGCGCGGCCCAATGTGACCGCCGATGCCGCCGCCCTGTGCCTCAAATCGGGCAATGCGGCCATTCTGCGGGGTGGCCGTGAAGCCCTGCGCGCCAATCAGGCCATCGCCGCCTGCGTCAAGGCCGGCCTGGCCGAAGCCGGGCTGCCGGAAACCGCCGTCCAGGTCATCGAAACCGCCGACCGGGCCGCCGTGGGGCATCTGATCACCATGCCGGAGTACGTGGACGTGATTGTCCCCCGGGGTGGCAAGGGCCTCATTGAGCGCATCTCCCGGGAAGCGCGGGTGCCGGTGATCAAGCACCTAGACGGCAATTGCCACGTCTTCATCGACGAAGACGCCGACCCCGCCAAGGTGTTGCCCATCGTGGACAACGCCAAAACCCAGCGCTATGGCACCTGCAACACCACCGAGAGCCTGCTCGTCGCCCGCGCCGTGGCGCCCCGCTATCTGCCGGACATCGGCCGCATGCTGGCCGCCAAGGAGGTCGAATTGCGAGCCTGCGCCGAATCTCTCGCGCTCTTTCGGGAGGCGGGAGTGCCCGACGGGCTGCTCAAGGCGGCCACCGAAGAGGACTGGAAGGAGGAATTCCTCGCCCCCATCCTGGCGGTCCGGGTGGTGGCGGATCTCGACGAGGCCATGGACCACATCGCCCGCTACAGCTCTGGCCACACCGAAGCCATCGTCACCGAAAACTACACGCGGGCAATGCGCTTTTTGCGGGAGGTGGACTCCGCCTCGGTGATGGTGAATGCCTCGACCCGCTTTGCCGACGGCTTCGAGTATGGGCTCGGAGCGGAGATCGGCATTTCCACCGACAAAATCCACGCCCGGGGCCCGGTGGGCCTGGAGGGTCTCACCAGCCAGAAATGGATCGTCTTCGGTAATGGAGAGATCCGGCGCTGAACCGTTGGCACCGGCCGCAGCCTTTCCCGGCGCGGTACTGAGCCTCCCATTCGGCGCCTTCGGCCTGCGGGAAGTTGCGGGCGAGGTCGTGGAATTGTGCTTCCTGCCACCGGACACGCCGCCCGCAGCTCCCACCTCAGCCGAGGCTCGCGCGGTGGCCGACTGGATCGACGCCTACCTGGCCGACCCCCACCAGCCGCCGCCCATGCCGCTCCCGGCGCATGGGGGCACGCCCTTTCGCCAACGGGTCTGGCAGGCCATCGCCGCCATTCCCTGCGGTGAGGTGCGGCGTTATGGAGATCTCGCCGTGCATCTCGCCTCGGCCCCCCGCGCGGTGGGTCAGGCCTGCGGCGACAATCCTTTTCCCTTGATGATTCCCTGTCACCGGGTCGTGGGGGCTACCGGGCTGGGAGGATTTGCCCACGCCCGGGACGGCCATCTGCTCCAGGCCAAGCGGTGGCTGCTCGCCCACGAAGGCGTCCTGTGATTCCATCGATCCCCGCCTTGCCATGAGCACCCTGCTGGAGCGCCTGAGCCCGGCCAGTCGCGCCGAGCTTGACCGCTTCAACGACGCCCTGTGGCTGGAACATGGGCTGGCGCAGAATTCGCTGGCCGCCTACCGCAGCGACCTGGCCCACTTCGCGGCTTGGCTGGAGGAACGCGGCGGGGCCCTGCTCACGGCCCAGGCGGGGGATCTCCAGGCCTATCTGGCCGGTTTCAGCCGGACCGCTAAGCCAGCCAGCCAACGTCGCCTGCTCTCCACCTGGCGCCGCTACTACCGCCACCTGCTGGCCCAGGGCCGCATCGCCGTGGACCCCACCCTCCCCCTGGAAACTCCGCTGGCGGCGGAGCGCTTCCCCAAGACCCTCACCGAAGCCCAGGTGGACCGCCTGCTGGCCACGCCAGACGTGGACACGCCCCTGGGCCTACGGGATCGCGCGATGCTCGAACTCCTCTACGCCTGCGGCCTGCGGGTGTCCGAGCTCACCGGATTGCGAACCTTTGAGGTGAGCCTCGCGGAGGGCGTGCTGCGGGTGATGGGCAAAGGCAGCAAAGAGCGGCTCGTGCCCCTGGGAGAAGATGCGGCCGAGTGGATCGGCCGCTACCTGCGCGAGGCCCGCCCGGTTCTGCTGGCCGGACGCAGCGCCGATGCCCTGTTCGTCACCCGCCGGGCCGCGCCCATGACCCGCCAGATGTTCTGGCGCCACATCAAACATTACGGACTGCAGGCAGGCATCGAACCCACCCGTTTGTCGCCCCATACGGTGCGCCACGCCTTCGCCACCCATCTTTTGAACCATGGGGCGGATCTGCGGGTGGTGCAACTCCTGCTGGGCCATGCGGATATATCCACCACCCAGATTTATACCCACGTGGCGCGGGAGCGCCTCAAGGCGCTCCACGCCCGCCATCACCCCCGGGGGTAATCTCGCGGCCCGACGGACTCAGGCTGAGCGAGCTTCCACTTCCGGCCAGCGGGCCATCACCCGATTCACTGCCGACACAATGGCGCGAATCGACGCCGTGACGATGTTGGCCGACACCCCGGCACCGAAGGTCGAACCGCCCTGACCCGGCACGCCGAGTTCAATGAAGGCCACCGCCCGGGCATCGGAGCCGCCCCCGATGGCCCGCTCT
>JAEUNY010000149.1 GCA_016791005.1 Zoogloeaceae bacterium | reverse complement strand
GTATCGTTGGTGCGGAAGAGGCTGCGTTCGATGCCCGCGTGGCCGGTGGCGGCCCACTCCCGTTCGATGCTTTTCTTGACCAGCATTTCCCCTCCTTTCCCATGCGGAGTTCCGCCTCCCGGCGGAACTCCGCAATTCGTCAGGCGACCACCTCGACGCGACCATCCAGCCCCATGAGCAGCGTCTCCACCTTGAGCGCCGGCTGGCGCTCGAGAATCAGGGTGCGCAGCCGCGCCAGTTGCGACCGGTGGGTGGCGTGCTCCCGCTCAGCGCTCTCGGTGTGGTCGGGCCCCAGGATGACCTTGTAGGCGCCGCAGTCCCGGTGATCCATGATCATCACAGTATGGATGCCGTGGAGCTTGATGGCGATATCCAGATGCTCCCAGAAGGTCTTGTTCCAGGCGGGGAATTTGTCGGTGATCGCCCCCAGGGAGGCGCCCGCGAGGATCACGTGGTCGTAGCAGTTCTTCATCCCCCGGCCCGCCATGTAGCGCTCGATGTCGTCGATGAGGCGGTAGTCCATGCAGCTCAGGAGCAGGGCATCCACCTTCCCCCCCGACGCTACGGCGCCCCCCCAGGGCGAGGCGGCCAGCAGACTGACGCCACCCCCCAGCACTACCCGTTGCAGGAACTGGCGGCGACCCGAGCCGCCGCCATGGGCCGCATGGCCATGACAGTCTTTCATTTTTCTCTCCTCCCGTTGGGCACGATGTCCGGGCCAGGGCGGGCCATGCCTGAGCACGGACCCTGACCGGGCGCCATGATTGGCGCATGGAAATGATGCCTCAGGCGGGCGGCGCTGGCGATGGCCGCCGGGGAGGAACTGCCCTCAGAACTGCTTGACCTTGATATTCAGGGTCTGTATCCGGTAGGCGATCTGGCGGGGGGTCATGTTGAGGAGGCGGGCGGCCTTGGCCTGGACCCAGCCTGATTGCTCCAGGGCGGCGATGACCCGCTCCCGCTCGTCGAGGTTGGGGTCGTCGAAGCGCACCGAGGAGCGCACGTCGGTGGCGGCGCGGCTCTCGGTAACCTTCTCGTCGAGGCCGAGATCCAGCACGTCGTCCCGGTCGATCTCGCCGGAGAGACTCATCACCGCGGCCCGCTCCAGGCAGTTCTCCATCTCCCGCACATTGCCCGGCCAGTCGTAGTGGGTGAGCACCCGCAGGGCGGCGTCGGTGATGCCCAGGGGCCGGCCCTGCTGGCGGCCGATCTTCTCCACCAGGAAGCGGGCAATCTCGGGGATGTCCTCCACCCGATCCCGCAGGGGGGGCAGGTTGATGGGCATCACGTTGAGGCGGTAGTACAAATCCTCGCGGAAGTCGCCTTCCTCCACGGCCTGTTCCAGGTCCCGGTGGGTGGCGGCCACCAGGCGCACGTCCACCTTGATGGTGCGGCTGCCCCCCACCCGCTCCAGCTCGCCTTCCTGCAGCACCCGCAGGAGCTTGGCCTGGAAGGCGGCCGACACTTCGCCAATCTCGTCGAGGAACAGGGTGCCGCCGTCGGCCTGCTCGAAGCGCCCCTTGCGGGTGGCCACCGCCCCGGTGAAGGCCCCCTTTTCGTGGCCGAAGAGTTCGGACTCCAGGAGGTTCTCCGGTAAGGCGGCGCAATTGAGCTTGACGAAGGAATGGGCCGAGCGGGGCGAGTTGTAGTGAATGGCGTGGGCGATGAGCTCCTTGCCGGTGCCGGTCTCGCCCCGGACGAGCACGGTGGTGTTCCATTTGGCCACCTGGCGCACCTGCTCGAAGACCCGCTGCATGCGGATCGAGTGCCCCACCACGTTGGAAAAGCCATACTGGTTGCGCACCGCCCGGCGCAGGCCGTCGCGCTCCTCCTCCAGGTCTTCCCGCTCGCTCTTCACCTGCCAGGCCAGTTGCACGCTCTGGCCGATGAGCTGGGCCACCATGCGGACCAGCCGGGTCCGCTCCTGCAGGGCGGCCTCCCGGGTCACATCCGGCTGACAGCCCAGCACCCCCACCACATCGCCGCCCACCTTGATCGGTTCTGCGATGAAGGGGCCAGAGGGATCGAAGAGGCCGGTGCGATTGAGGAAGCGCGGTTCGTCTTCGATGCAGGCGATGACCAGACCCACGCCCGTTTCGACCACCTGGCCGAGGACCCCCTCACCAGGCTGGTAGCGCACCGGGCGGCGGGTTTCCAGGCCATGGGCCACGTCCACCACCAGTTCCTGGGTGTCGGGGTCGAGGAGGGTGACCAGGGCGCCCCGCAGGCCGCCATGGTCGAGGGCCTTCAATACGGCGGCGAGGGTCTCCCGCAGTTCGATGGAACGGGACAGCACCCGGCCGACCTCATAGACCGTGTCGAGGGCGGTCTCCAACTCGTGCAGGCGCTCGGTTTCGGACAGGGGGCGGGGGAGGGAGGGACGCAGCATGTTCATTCCACCTCCCGGCTGCCACGCGGAAAGAAGATCTCGAAGCGGCAACCTCGGTCGTAGTGCGGGTCGATGCGCAGGGAGCCGCCGTGACGCGCCACCACCTCCTGGGCCAGAGCGAGGCCCATGCCGGCATTGCGACTCATGGGCCGGTGGGTGGTGAAGAAAGGTTCGAAGATCTTGGTGCGCAGGCCCTCGGGCACGCCGGGGCCGGTGTCTTCCACCTGGATCATCACCCCGTCTGCCGTGCTGCTGGTGATGATGCGCAGCTCCCGCTGCGGCGAGCGATGGGCCACCATGGCCTGGATGGCGTTGTCCACCAGCTGCTTGAGCATGGTGCGCAGGGCGGTGGCGCGCCCGGGAATGGCCGGCAGCACGGGCGCCGGCTTCCACTCCACCGAGACCCCGGCGGAGAGCAGCGGCCCGGTGGACACCGACAGCACATCCCGCACGATCTCGTTCAGATTCACTGGCGCGGCGGATTCCTGGGCCTCGGAAGGCATGGACTGGGTGAGACGGTCCAGGGCGTTCTGGCCCGATTCCAGGGCCTCCCGCAGCACCCCGATCAGCGCGCTCGAATCGCCACTGCTGCCCCGCCGCTGGGCCATCTTGAGGGCCGCCTCGATGAGATTCACTGGCCCCTGAAGCTGGTAGATCGCGCCGGAGATGGCCTCCCGCAGACTCTGCACCATCTCGCCCTCGGCGAGCATCGCCCGCAGGGTGGCGAGGCGCTGCTCCTCCTGGCGACGCTTGTGAGGGGTGATGTCGTCCATCACCAGCACCAGGTAGCGGCGGCGATGGGAATCCAGGAAGGCCTCGGCGGAGGTCTCCCGCCGGTCGAACCACACGCCGGAGCAGGAGAACCAGCGCACTGGGCTGCCGCCCCGCTCGATGACGAACTCCCGCTCGGAGAAGCCGTCTCCGGGCAGTTTGAGATGCGTTCCGTCCTCGCCGAACAAGGCGCGCAGCACGTGGCGGGCGGGCTCCCCGCCGGGGAAGAGGCTGGCGAGCTTTTTGTACTCGTGGTTGTCGAGCACCACCTTTTCCGCGTCATCGAGGAGGGCCACCGCCATCGGCGCGAGGTCCAGCACGGTCTCGATGAGGGCCTTCTGACTCGCCACCTGGGCGTGGAGGTGACGGACCTCGGTGATGTCCCGGTGGATGCCCAGGAAATATTGGATCTCCCCAGATTCGGCGAAAACCGGCGAGATGGTGAGCTCCGCCAGGTAGCGGGTGCCGTCCTTGCGCCGGTTTACCAGGCGGCCGGTCCAGGATTTGCCCGACTTGATGTCGGTCCACATGCGCTCGTAATAGCCCCGCGGCGTGGTCCTGTAGGACAGCAGGGACTCGTTCTTGCCGATCACCTCGTCGGCCCGGTAGCCGGTCACCCGCTCGAAGGCGGCGTTGGCGTAGAGGATGATGGCGTCGGGGTCGGTGATGGAAATGGCCACCGAAGCCTGCTCGGTGGTCTCGAAGAACACCCGTGGCGGCAACCCCAGGCCACCCGAAAGGCAGCGGTCGATTTCGGCGACCACCTGTTCGGGCGTCGGATCCGCCAGGGTCTGGAGGATCTGCTTGAGGCGCTGGCACGGCATGCCCTGTTTGGTGGGGAACGGTTGGGTCATCCGGGTCTCCACCCGGGGGCTGAACCCGGGCAACTAGGCAGAAGGCGTGACGCAGTGCAGCACGCAAGTTCCATACCGCCACCTGGACCGGGAGCAATGCCGCTCCACTCCAGGGGTCGCCCGGCGGGTGGTTGGAATCCGCACACAGCAAGCGCCTTGGCGATGTCGCAAACCCAACAATCCCACAACACTGAAGGGCTCGCGACAGGCCCGGCAGGCCACCCGGCCGCCTGCCGCGACGCATCATTCCGCGCAGGGATGGGGCCTTACGTAAAGCCCATGCACCGATCGGGGGGATTGGCACGCTTCCTGCAACCGGCTCACCGAGAACCCTCGGACCCTTGCCATGACCGAATTCCTGCTCCTGCTGATCTCCACCGCCGTGGTCAACAACGTGATCCTGGTGAAGTTCCTCGGCCTGTGCCCCTTTCTCGGCGTGTCGAAGAAGATCGACGCTGCGATCGGCATGGGGCTCGCCACCACCTTCGTCCTCACCCTGGCCTCGGTCGCCACCTGGATGCTGGACCACTGGCTGCTGGTGCCCCTGGATCTGGGCTATCTGCGCATCGTCGGCTTCATCGTGGTGATCGCGGCGGCGGTGCAGTTCGTCGAGATGGCGATAAAAAAATCCAGCCCCCAGCTCTATCAGGTGCTGGGGATCTATCTCCCCCTCATCACCACCAACTGCGCAGTGTTGGGCGTGGCCCTCCTCAATGTTCAGAACGGCGCCGATTTCCTTCACGCCACGCTCTACGGCTTCGGCTCCGCCACGGGCTTCACCCTGGTGCTGATCCTCTTCGCCGGCATCCGGGAGCGCCTGGCCCTGGCGGCCGTGCCCAAAGCCTTCGCCGGCGCCCCGATTTCCCTCATCACCGCCGGATTGCTGTCCCTTGCCTTCATGGGCTTTTCCGGCCTCAACCTCACCTGAATTACAGGAGACGCCTCGCCATGCTCGCCGCCGTCGCCAGTCTGACCGTCCTCGGGGCCGCCCTCGGCCTCGGTCTGGGCATCGCCGCCCGCCGCTTTCATGTCGAACCCGAAGAGATCGTGGCCGAACTGGAGGCCCTCTTGCCGGGCTCCCAGTGCGGCCAATGTGGCTATCCCGGCTGCGCCGGCGCCGCCCAGGCCCTGGCCGACGGCAAGGCGCCGGTAACGCTGTGCCCACCGGGGGGCAAAGGGGTCGCCCAGGCCCTGGCGGAAAAGCTCGGAGTGAGTGCCGACCTGTCCGCCCTGGGTGAAAGCGTGCCCATGCTGGCGTCAGTGCGGGAGGAACTTTGCATCGGCTGCACCAAGTGCTTCAAGGCCTGCCCCACCGACGCGATTCACGGCGCGGTGAAGCAGATCCACGCCGTGCTGAAGGAGGCTTGCACCGGCTGCGCCAAGTGCGTGGATTCCTGCCCCACCGAGGCCGTGGGCCTGGTGCCGGTACCCGCCACTCTCACCACCTGGACCTGGCACAAGCCCGGCCACGCCTGATTTGAAGGACGCATCGCCATGCCCGCCGTCGCCACCCTCCCCGCCTGGCTGCAACGCTCCCTGATCCGCTGGGGCGTGCACCCCGACGACCACAAGCGGCCGGTGGCGGATCTGCCCGTCGAACGCCTGCCCCTGCCGTCACGCCTGTTTCTGCCCCTGCAGCAGCACGTCGGCGCCCCGGCCCGTCCGGTGGTAAAGATTGGCGACCACGTGCTGAAGGGCCAGCTCCTGGCGGAATCCGCCGCCAACATTTCGGCACCGGTGCACGCCTCCACCTCCGGGCGGATCGTAGACATCACCACCTACCCAGCGCCCCACCCCTCGGGCCTGGAGCAGCCGGTGATGGTGCTTGAACCGGATGGCAAAGACCGCTGGATCGACACCGCGCCCCCCGCCGACCCCTTCGCTCTCCCCCCCACCGAGGTCGGCCGCATGGTATCCGCCGCCGGCGTGGTAGGCATGGGAGGCGCCACCTTCCCCTCCGCGGTCAAGCTGGCCCTGGGCCTGCGGGTCCAGGTGGAGATCCTCATCGTCAACGGTGGCGAGTGCGAACCCTATCTCTCCTGCGACGACCGCCTGATGCGAGACCACGCCGCCGGGGTGGTGGATGGCATCCGCCTCGCCCTCCATGCCATTGGCGCCCAGGAAGCCCGGGTCGGCATCGAGAACAACAAGCCGGAGGCCATCGCCGCCATGCAGCAGGCGGCGGCCCCCTTCCCGGAGGTGCGGATCATGCCGGTGCCGGCCCAGTATCCGATGGGGTCGGACAAGCAACTGATCCAGGTCCTCACCGGCCGGGAAGTGCCCTTCGACGGCCGCGCCGCGGACGCCGGGGTGCTGGTGCATAACGTCGGCACCTGCCACGCCATCCACCAGGCCGTGCGCCTGGGTCGCCCCCTCGTGGAGCGCCTGGTGACGGTAAGCGGCGGCGCGGTACGCCGGCCGCGCAACGTGGTGGCCCCCATCGGCGCCACGGCCCAGGCGCTCTTCGACTATTGCGACGGCCTCGCCAGCGCACCGGCCCGGGTCATCATGGGTGGGCCGATGATGGGAAACCCGCTGGCCACCACCGCCTCACCGGTCATCAAGGGCACCAGCGGGCTGCTCGCCCTCACCCAGGAGGAAGTGGGGGAAGGCGAACGGGCCGGGCCCTGCATCCGCTGCGCCTCCTGCGTTTCCGTCTGCCCGATGAATCTGCTGCCCCTGGAAATGGCCGCCCACATCCGCAGCGACGACCCCGACGGGGCCTTCCAGCTGGGTCTCAACGACTGCATCGGCTGCGGGTGCTGCAGCTATGTCTGCCCCTCCGCCATCCCGCTGTCCCACTACTTCAGCTACGCCAAGGGGGCCCTGGCGGCCAATGAGCGGGCGAAGCTGAAAAGCGAATCCATCAAGAAGCTCACCACTGCCCGCCTTGAGCGGCAGGAACGGGAAGCTCGGGAGAAGGCGGAAGCCGCCGCCCGCCGCAAGGCCGAGCGGGAAGCGGCCAAAGCGCGGGCCGCCGCTCAGGCCAATGCGGCCACCGCCAAGGCCGCCACCGCGGACGTCAACGCATGAGCACCCTGCCCCAGCCCAACCACGCGCCCCACGCACACAGCGGGCTGAAGGTGAGCCGCATCATGGCCACCGTGATGCTGGCCCTGACCCCGGCCACCCTGTTCGGCTTCGCACTCTTCGGCTGGCCCTCGATCCTGCTCTGGCTGGTGACGGTGGGGTCCTGCATGGTGCTGGAGGTCGCCTGCCTGCGCCTTGCCGGGCGGGGCGGTCCCAAAACCCTCTGGGACGGTTCGGCACTGCTGGCCGGCTGGCTGCTGGCCATGACCCTGCCCCCCTTCGCCCCCTGGTGGATCGGCGTGGTGGGCGCCTTCGCCACCATCGTGGTGGCCAAGCACGCCTACGGCGGCCTCGGCCAAAACCCGTTCAACCCGGCCATGGTCGGGCGGGTCGCCCTCCTCATCTCGTTTCCGCTCCCCATGACCACTTGGGTCCAGCCCTCGCCGCTCTTCGCTGCCAGCAGCCCGAGCCTGATCGACAGCCTGCACATCGTCTTCTCCGGCACCCCGGTTCCGGACGCCCTCACCAGTGCCACCGTCCTGGGCCACGTCAAGGCGGAAGCGACTCGGGGGATCGATGCCCTCCAGGCGGTGCTGGGCCTGCAGATGGATGGCTCTGGCCTGGGCTGGCACGCCGGCAGCCTGGGCGAGACCGGCACGCTCCTGATCCTCGCCGGCGGGCTGTTCCTGCTTGCCCGCCGCATCATCACCTGGCACATCCCCGCTTCGCTGCTGGCTGGCCTCGCCCTGCCTGCGGCCATCGGCCACGCCGTCGCGCCGGAGCAGTTTCTGTCGGCGGGGGCCCACCTCACCGCCGGGGCGGCCATGCTGGGCGCCTTCTTCATCGCCACCGACCTGGTAACGTCGCCGGCCACCTCGGCGGGCCGATTGATTTTTGGTTTTGGCTGCGGGCTGCTGACCTGGGTGATCCGGACCTTCGCGGGCTTCCCCGAGGGCCTTGCCTTCGCGGTGCTGCTGATGAACGCTGGCGTGCCCCTCATCGACCGCTACACCCGCCCCCGCATCTACGGCCACGGCCAGCCGGCCAAGGCGAGTTGAGAATCCGAGCATGAGCACCCCGATCGTCCTCCTCGACCGTATCCGCCCGACCCTGGGTTTCCAGGCCGGCACGCTCGCCATCTCGGTGGCCGCGGCGACTCTGGCCCTCTCGGTGGCCTACACCCACACCAAGGCCCCCATCGCCCAGGCGGTTTCCGCCGACACCCTCGCTTCCCTGGCCCAGGTGCTGCCGGAGGGGAGCTACGACAACGACGTGGGCGCCGACACCCTCGCCGCCCAACGGGACGGCAAGCCCGTGGTGGTGCATGTCGCCCGCCGCGCCGGCACCGTGACCGGCGTGGTCCTTGAACTGGCCGAGCGGGGCTACAGCGGCGACATCGGCCTCGTGGTGGGCATCCAGCGCGACGGCCGCGTAAGCGGGGTGCGGGTCACCCGCCACACCGAGACGCCAGGCCTTGGCGACAAGATCGAGAAGGCCAAGACCGACTGGGTGCTGGACTTCAACGGCAAGAGCCTCGCCGATCCGACACCGGAGCGCTGGCGGGTGAAGAAGGACAACGGGGTGTTCGACCAATTCGCCGGCGCCACCATCACCCCGCGGGCGGTGGTCAAGGGCGTGAAGGGCGCCCTCGATCTTTTCGCCGCCCATCAGGATCTCTGGCTGGCCAGCCCGCCGCCCCGCTGAAAGGAACGACCATGGCCGACATCAAACTACTCGCCCGGGACGGGCTGTGGGACAACAACGTGGTGAGCAGCCAGCTCCTCGCCATGTGCCCGACCATGGCCGTCACCGCCACGGCCACCAATGGCCTGGGAATGGGCCTGGCCACCACCGCGGTGCTGGTGGCCTCCAACATGCTGGTGGCGGCCTTGCGCAATTTCATTCCCTCCGAAGTCCGCATCCCGATCTTCGTGGTCCTGATCGCTTCCCTGGTCACGCTGGTGGACATGGCGATCAACGCCTGGCTCCACGACCTCTACAAGGTCCTCGGTCTCTTCATCGCCCTGATCGTGGTGAACTGCGCCATCCTCGGCCGGGCGGAGGCCTTTGCCTCCAAAGCGCCGGTGCTGGACTCGGCCCTGGATGGCCTCTTCATGGGCCTGGGCTTCACCCTGGCCCTGACCGTGATCGGCGGAATCCGGGAAATTCTGGGGAGCGGTACGCTCTTTTCTCAGGCCCACCTGCTCCTCGGCCCGGCCTTTTCCTTCCTCGAGATCCAGTTGCCTTCGGCGGGGAGCGGCGCCCTGCTGATGATCCTGCCCCCCGGCGGCTTCCTGGTGCTGGGCGGCCTTCTGGCGGGCAAGCGGCTCATCGATGCGCGGGCCGAGCGTCTGCGGGAAGCCGCCCCGGCGCCAGCGCCCTCCGCCGCCTGAAGGAGACCCCACCATGCAAGTAAGCGTGTGCTATTCCGACCCCAGCGCCCAAGCCTGGCTGCGCATCGAGGTGCCCGAGGGCATCACGGCGGGCGACGCCATCGCCCAGTCCGGCATCCTGGGCATGTTCCCGGCCATCGATCTCGACGCCCAGAAGATCGGCATCTTCGGCAAGGTAGTAAAGACGGATGCCCCCCTCCAGGCCGGCGACCGGGTTGAGATCTACCGGGCCATCATTTGCGACCCGGCCACGGTGCCCCGACGGGAAATGGCGGACGAAACGGACTGAGCTTCTCGGCCGCGTTCAATCGTCCTGGGCCAGGGCGCCTGCCGCTGCGTCGGAGAAATCGTCCAGGTTGCCGGGCACCGGCTGCCAGGTGAGGCGCAGGCGACCCCGGTCCGCCGTGCGCACATCCATCCCCTCCCAATCCAGCCCAAGGATTTGCCAGCCCGTGGGAATCCGGCGCTTCAGGCGGCCGAGGAGGCCCGCCTCCTCCCCCTCGGCCAGGGGACGCGCCTGCCATTCCGCCGGCTCGACCCAGCCGGCCCGGGCAAAGCCCCCCACCAGCCGGACGCGTTTGCACGTCAGGCGGTAGAAGCGGAAATCGCCAAAACCAAGGTAAGCGGCGGCATCCGGGTGGTAGCGCAGATAGCGGTCCTGCAGGGCCAGGCTCACCGGCCCTGCCATCAGGTCGCCCATCAGGGTCAGGCGGGGCTGGGCCTGAGGATCCGGCCCCGGCACCGACACCATCAGGCTGGCGCGGGGGTCCTCCGCAAGATTGCGCGTGTGTTCGGCGAGACGGGACAGCAGCAGAATCGGCTGCCCAGCGCCGTCGAGGGCAAAGGGGGCGTGGCTCACAAAGGGATAGCCCGGCATCTTGGCCGAATGGGTCGCGAGGGCGGCGAAGTCGCACTGGCGGAGGACATGGCGGGCTTCGCGGGGGTCGAGCTTCATGGCGAAACAGGCTGGGAAGCAGACAAGGAATCAGGCAGAACCGCGTTGGCGACGGGTCTCGAAGAGGCAGATCCCGCTCGCGACCGAGACGTTGAGACTTTCCACCGTCCCGAACATCGGGATTTTCACCAGCTCGTCACAGGTTCCCCGGGTCAGGCGGCGCAGACCCTCGCCCTCCGAACCCAACACCCAGGCCACGGGGCCCTTCTGGTCGACCTGATAGAGCGTCTTATCAGCCTCGCCCGCCGCGCCGAGGGTCCACACCCCCGCCTCCTGCATCTCCCGCAGGCTACGGGCCAGGTTGGTAACGGTAATGTAGGGCACCGTATCGGCAGCACCGCTCGCCACCTTCTGGGCGGTGGCATTGAGGCCGACGGCCCGATCCTTGGGTGCCACCACAGCGTGGGCGCCTGCTGCGTCGGCCACCCGCAGGCAGGCGCCGAGGTTGTGGGGGTCCTGGATGCCGTCGAGCACCAGAATCAGGGCGGGGTCCTTCGCGGACAGGGTGTCGAGCAGGTCGGCAAGCTTGAGCTCCTTGCGCCGGCCATCGACCTTGGCCACCACGCCCTGATGCCGGCGGGTCCCGACCATGCGGTCGAGACGTTCACCGTCCGAGGGAATCACCCGCAGGCGGAGGTCCTCCGCAAGGCGCAGGAGATCCCGCGCCCGGGCGTCCTGACGCTGCGCCTCGACGTAGAGTTCCAGCACCGCCTCGGGATCGTGGCGCAGCTTGGCCAGAATGGCGTGAAAGCCATAGATGAGGCGAGTCGGGACCGAATCCGCCATCTCAGCGCCCCTTGCGGCTCTTGCCCGAGCCCCCCCGGGATTTCCGGCTGTCCTTTGGGCCGCTGGACCCGGGCTGGCGGGCCTTCGGTGGCGCGCCGCGCGTCTCGTCCGGGGCGCGTTGTCGCCCAGCGCGACCTTCCCGGGGAAGCGGCGCGGGAGCCAGGGCGTCCACCCCCTGGGTCGGTGCGTAGAGTTTGCGCCATTCCACCGTATCGTCGTCGGGGGCTGCCGGTGGTGTCGTTGCCTGGCCCTTGGCGGCAGCGGACCGAGCACGATCGCGCTCCGTCTTGCCGTGCCGCTCGATGATCTTCTCGGGCCCGCCCAGGAGCCGAAAATCGATCTTGTTGTTTTCCATGTCCACCCGGACGAGCTGGACCCGCACCCGATCCGAGAGCCGATAGCGCAGGCCCGTCCGCTCGCCGAGCAATTCATGGCGGGCCTCGTCAAAGTGGAAATAATCCTGGCCGAGTTCGGAGATGTGCACCAGACCTTCGATGAAGATGTCGTCCAGGGCAACGAAGAGGCCGAAGGAGGTGACGGCCGACACGCTGCCGGAAAACTCTTCGCCGATGCGGTCCTGCATGTAGTAGCACTTCAGCCAGGCGGTGACATCCCGGGTGGCGTCGTCGGCCCGCCGCTCGGTCATCGAGCAGTGGAGGCCGATTTCGTCCCAATCTCCGGGCTGGTAAGTCTCCTGGGTCAGGGCGGCCTTGATGGCGCGGTGGACCAGGAGGTCGGGATAGCGGCGGATCGGCGACGTGAAGTGGGTGTAGGCCTCGTAAGCCAGACCAAAGTGGCCGACGTTGTCGGGGCTGTACATGGCCTGCTTGAGGGAGCGCAGCATCACGGTCTGCAGGAGCTGCATATCCGGCCGGCCCTTCACCTGCTCCAGCAGGGTGGCGTAATCCTTGGCCCGGGGTTCGTCGCCGCCCGGAAGATCGAGGCCGAACTCGCCGAGGAAGGCACGCAGCTTGTCGAGCTTTTCCGGGCTTGGCCCGGCATGGACCCGGTACAGGGCCGGCTGCTCGTGGGCCTGGAGAAACTCCGACGCACAAACGTTGGCCGCGAGCATGCATTCCTCAATCAGCCGATGGGCGTCGTTGCGCACCTCGGGGACGATGCGCTCGATCTTGCCCTGGTCGTCGAAGATCATGCGAGTCTCGACGGTCTCGAAATCGATGGCGCCACGCTTGCCCCGCGCCTTGAGCAGCACCCGAAAGAGGCGCTCCAGGTTCTCCAGGTGAGGCAGAAGCCCGCCCACCACCTCGAGGGCCGCCGGGTCCTTGTCGTAGAGCGCGGCGGCTACCTGCGTGTAGGTGAGGCGGGCATGGGAAAACATCACCGCTGGGTAGAAGCGGTATTGCTTGATGGCGCCGGTCGGGTTCACCACCATGTCACACACCATGGCCAACCGTTCGACCTGGGGATTGATGGAGCACAGGCCATTGCTGAGCTTTTCCGGCAGCATCGGGATCACTCGCCGGGGGAAATAGACGGAATTGCCCCGCTCGAAGGCCTCCTTGTCCAAGGCCGAGCCCGGGGTGACGTAATGGGACACGTCGGCAATGGCCACGACGAGGCGGAACCCGCGGCCCTGGCGCTCGCAATAGACCGCATCATCGAAATCCTTGGCGGTCTCGCCGTCGATGGTGACAAGCGGCAGGGCGGTGATGTCTTCCCGCCCCTTCCAGTCCATCTTGCGCACCTTGTCGGGCAGGCGACGGGTCTGCTCCTTGGCCGCCTTGGAGAACTCGAAGGGCAGTTCGTGCTTGCGCAGCGCAATCTCGATTTCCATGCCGGGATCAGCATAGTTGCCAAGTATTTCCACCACTTTGCCGATGGGTTGGGCGTACTGGGTGGGCTGCTCCACCAGCTCCACCGTCACCACCTGCCCGGTCGCAAGCTTGAGTTTGCCTCCCGGCGCCACCAGAACGTCCTGGCCAATGCGGCGATTCTCCGGCACCACGAAGGTCACCCCGTGCTCCTGAAAGACCCGGCCCACCAGGCGGTGGTTGCCCCGCTCAAGAATCTGGACGACCTTGCCCTCCGGGCGCCCGCGGCGGTCGGACCCGACGACCCGGACCATGACCCGGTCGCCATGGAGGACTTCGCGCATCTCCTTGGGCCCGAGGAAGATGTCCGGCCCGTCTTCGTCGCGCACCAGGAAGCCATAACCGTCGGGGTGCCCTTCGACCCGCCCGGCGATGAGGTCCGCCTTGTTGGGGAGGAGGAAGGCGCCGCGACGGTTTCGCATCAGCTGGCCATCGCGCTCCATGGCCATGAGGCGCCGCTCGAAATGCTCCCGCTCCGCCGGCTGGATATCGAGCAATTGGCAGAGGGTCTCGAAGACGAGGGGGACCCCCTGTTGGGCGACGATCTGGGAGATGTATTCCCGGCTCGGGAGAGGGTAATCGTAGCGGCCAAGTTCCCGTTGGAGCTGGGGATCGGCTTGGCGGATGGGCGACAAAGAGGGCCCTGGAGAGGCCGAGGATTGGGGGGGTTCAGGCTTGCGAGACATTGACAAATTAGGGTTCCGTGTTAGTATGCGCGGCTCTTGCCCAGATGGCGGAATTGGTAGACGCACTAGTTTCAGGTACTAGCGCTGCGAGGCGTGGAGGTTCGAGTCCTCTTCTGGGCACCAAATTAGCAAGAGCCGGCAACCCTGCCGGCTTTTTTGCGTCGGTGATCCCACTCAGCATGGCGCGATGGTACGCCGCCCCGCAGGAATTGGCACGGGGCCCCGACCGGGGCCCCGTGGGAAGGCGCCGGGTCAGGCGCCAAACGGATGGCGGCGCAGGATCGTTTCGTCCCGCTCCGGCCCGGTGGAAATGACGTCGATGGAAATCTCGCAGATCTCCTCGATGCGGTGCAGGTAGGCCCGGGCTTCCGGCGGCAGGGCATCCCAACTGCGCGCCCCGAACGTTGTTCCGCTCCAGCCCGGCAAGGTCTCGAAGATCGGCTCGCAGCGTACGACCTCGTCTGCGCCCATGGGCAACAAATCCACCCGCTGACCATCCAGCCAATAACCGGTGCAGAGCTTCAATTCGGTCAGACCATCCAGCACGTCGAGCTTGGTGATGCACAAGCCCGACACGCCGTTGATGATGATGGAGCGCTTGAGGGCCGCCAGATCCAGCCAACCGCAACGGCGCTTGCGACCGGTCACCGTGCCGAATTCCCGCCCCTTGGTGGACATCTGATAACCCGGCACGCCTGGGGTCTCGATATCCAGCTCGGTGGGGAACGGCCCCCCTCCGACCCGGGTGCAATAAGCCTTGGTAATCCCGAGGATGTAATGCAGACGCCCCGGGCCGACCCCGGATCCCGCCGCCGCCTGGCCCGCCACGCAATTGCTGGACGTCACGAAGGGGTAGGTGCCGTGATCAATGTCGAGCAAGGTTCCCTGCGCCCCTTCGAAGAGGAGGCTGCCGCCGGATTTATTGACGGCGTAGAGCTCGGCGGAGACATCGGCGACCATCGGCTTGATGGCCTCCGCATCGGCCATGGCCTGGTCGAACACGGTTTGAAAGTCCACCGGCTCGGCCCCCAGACACTGGGTCAGGACGAAGTTATGGTAGGCGAGGACCTCCTGGAGTTTGGAGGCGAATCGATCCCGGTCGAACAGGTCATAGACCCGCAACGCACGGCGGGCCACTTTGTCCTCATAGGTCGGGCCGATGCCCTTGCCGGTGGTGCCGATCTTGTCCCCGGCGGACTTGGCGGCTTCTCGGGCCCTATCGACTGCGGCGTGATAGCCGAGAATCACCGGGCAACCCGGGCTGATCTTGAGGCGGTTGCGGACGGGAATGCCGCCCGCCTCGAGGCCTGCGATCTCAGCCAGGAGGTGGTGGATGTCCAGCACGACTCCGTTGCCGATATAGCATTTCACCCCTTCCCGGACGATTCCGGACGGGACGAGGTTGAGCTTGTATTCCTTGTCACCAATGACCAGGGTGTGACCGGCATTGTGGCCGCCCTGGAAGCGCACCACGCCTTGGGCGTGATCGGTCAGCCAATCGACGATCTTGCCCTTGCCCTCGTCACCCCACTGGGTGCCCACCACGACGACGTTCTTTGCCATTTTCGTTCCTATTCTTGCAAGGGCACTACCGCCCACTGGCCACTGCGGCACACCAGTTGCCGGTCGCAGCCCGCCTCGCGCCAGGTGCCATCATGACCCGGAAGCGCCCGCATCACCACTTCGCCCGCACTTCTGAGGCGGGCGACCTCGCCATCGGCCGCGCTGTCCGTGGGCGCGAGGATCCCTCCTCGCCGGGGCGGACAATCCACCGCGAGGACCAGTTGTCGCAGGTCCATACTAAACCCTGTGGCCGGGCGTCCCCGACCAAAATCCTGGCCGATCAGATCGTAACGCCCACCCAGGGCAATGGCCCCAGGCTGGCCCGCGCCGTAAGCGGCGAACACGACGCCGCTGTGATAGTGATAGCCGCGCAGATCCGAGAGATCGAAGCGGACGGGCAGATCGGTCAGGGTTTCCGCCAGATGTTCGAGGTCATTCAGGGCCTGGCGGACTGCGTCATCGTCCGGAAGACGTTGTCGCGCCTGAGTGAGGACCTCACGGCCGCCATACAACCCGGGCAGGGCCAATAGCGCGGCCCGGGCCGGTTCGGGGACCTCAGCAAGCACCTCAGCCAGGCTGGGCGCATCCTTGGCCTGCAGCAGATCGAAAACGACCTCCTCCCGCTCGCCGGAGAGCTCCGCGAGCCCCGCCAAGGCCCGGAAAAGGCCCATGTGTCCGAGGTCGAGGCGCCATTGCGCCAGCCCCACCACGCCCAGACCGTCCGCAAGCAGACGGAGGATCTCCGCATCCGCCTCCAGGCCCGCGTGACCGTAGAGTTCGGCACCGATCTGGAGGGGCTCCCGGGTGGCACTAAGGGACGCGGGGAGGGTATGGAGCACGCTCCCGCAGTAACACAGGCGGGTCACCCCATGCCGGTTGAGCAGGTGAGCGTCGATCCGGGCCACCTGGGGCGTCATGTCGGCCCGAACACCCATGGTGCGCCCCGACAACTGGTCCACCAGCTGGACGGTGCGCAGGCGCAGGTCCCGGCCAGCGCCGGTCAGGAGGGAATCCATGTACTCCAGCAAGGGCGGCTGGACGAGTTGGTAACCGGAGGCGGCAAAGGCATCGAGCAGACCGCGGCGCAGACGCTCGATGGTCGCGGCTTCGTCGGGCAGGACGTCCTGGATGTATTCGGGAAGAACCCAGCGCATGGCGACGCTCAATGGAAAAGGATCAACAACACGAGGCCAAGCAGCATGGAACTGAGGCCGATGAAGCGGATCTGGCCGTCCGCCATCTGGATGATCCGTTGAAATGTTTCCCGCCAGGCGGCGGGCGCCAGAAAGGGCAGCAGACCTTCGATCACCAGCATCAATGCCAGGGCAGTCAGGAGGCTGCTACCCACGGATTCAATTCTTCCCGCCGCGGGAGGACGGATTCTTCAGATACTTGAAGAAATCGGAATTCGGTTCGAGCACCATGACATCGCTCTTGTTGCGGAAGCTCTGCCGGTACGCCTCGAGACTGCGATAGAAGGCATAAAACTCCGGATTCTGGGAGAACGCCTGGGCATAGATCCCGGCGGCCTTCGCGTCCCCGGCCCCCTTCGTGGACTGGGCCTCCCGATAGGCCTCGGCGATGATGATCTCCCGCTGGCGGTCGGCGTCGGCGCGGATCTTCTCGGCCTCTGCAGCCCCCTCGGAGCGCAATTCGTTGGCCACCCGCTTACGCTCGGCATCCATCCGACGATAGACCGATTCGGAGACTTCGAGGGGGAGTTCCACGCGCTTCAGGCGCACATCGACGATCTGGACGCCGATCTTGCGGGCATCCTGGTCCGCCTTGACGCGCATGTCATCCATGATCTTGTCCCGTTCGCCGGAAACCACGTCATGGACCGTGCGGCGGCCGAACTCTTCCCGCAGCCCGGCATTGACGGTCTGATCCAGGCGGGTGCGCGCCCGGGCTTCGTCTCCATTCACCGCGGTGTAGTACGTACGGGGATCGATGATCCGCCACTTGACGAAGAGGTCCACGAGAACGTTCTTCTTTTCCGAAGTAATGAAGCGCTCCGGCTCCGGCGTATCCATGGTGAGGATGCGCTTGTCGAAATAGCGCACGTTCTGGATCAGCGGCCACTTGAAATTGAGCCCAGGCTCGCTGATGACCTCCTTGATCTCGCCCAGCTGGAAGACAATGGCATGCTGACGCTGATCCACCGTGAACAGAGACATGGAACCCAAGGCGATCAGGAACAGCAGGGCGCCGCCGAACAGGGGCAGTTTTTCTTTCATCAGCGGTCTCCCCGATCACGGTTGCGCAAGAAATCGCGGCTGCGCGGGTCGCTGCTATCCGCGGCACGGGTCGAGGGCGTAGCGGGCGCGGCGGCCGAAGCCGGCGCCTCGTCAACAATCGGCGTGGTCATCCCGGCACCGGAGAGCAGCTTGTCCAGGGGCATGAAGAGCAGATTCCCATTGCTGTGGGCATCCACCATGATCTTGGTGGTGCTGCTCAGCATCTGCTGGACGGTCTCGATGTACATGCGATTGCGGGTGACATCCGGAGCCTTGTTGTACTCCTGCAAAACCTGTTTGAACCGGCTCGCCTCGCCTTCTGCTGCCGATTCGACCCGCGCACGGTAGCCTTCCGCTTCCTGCAGCAGGCGCGAGGCCGTCCCCCGCGCCTTCGGAATCACGTCATTGGCGTAGGCTTGCCCTTCGTTCTTCTGGCGCTCCCGATCCTGACCCGCCTTCACCGCATCGTCGAAGGCCGCCTGCACCTGCTCGGGCGGCTGAGCGTTTTGCATCGTCACCTTGCTGATCTGGATACCCGTTTCGTAGCGGTCGAGGATGGTCTGCATCAACTGGTGCGCGGTGGTGGCCACCTGCTCCCGCCCCTCGTAGAGCACAAAGTCCATCTTGCTCTTGCCCACGATCTCCCGCATGGCTGTCTCGGCGGCCTGACCGACGGCCTCATCGGGCCCACGGTTGTTGAATAGGTACTTCTCCGGGCTGATCAGGATGTACTGCACCGCGAACTGGATGTTGATGATGTTTTCATCGTCGGTGAGCATCAAGGCTTCCCGCAGCACCTTGTTACGCTCCGACCCCCGGTACCCTAGCTCTACCGTCCGCACCCCGGTGAGGTTCACCACTTCGTGGCTCTCAATGGGAAAGGGCATGCGCCAACGCAGGCCAGGCTCGGTCGTTTCCGCGTACTTCCCGAAGCGCAGGACCACGCCGCGCTGGCTCGCATCGACGATGTAGAAGCCGCTGGCCAGCCAAATCAGGGCGGCCAATCCGATCAGAACGCCGACGCCACTGCCAAACTGGCGCGGGCTCAGGCGCGGAATCGTCGGAGGGGGACCGCCGTCACCACCGCTGCCCCCCTTCTTGCCGCCAAAGAGGCCCGCCAAACGGCGGTTGAAATCACGCCACAGCTCCTCGAGATCCGGCGGCCCCTGATTGGGACCGCCCCGATTCTTGTCGTTACCCTGGTTACCCCAGCGCGGGTCGTTGAGTGACATGCGAATGTCCGTGCTCACTGATTCACAATTGGAGGGGATCGAAGGTCGCGGGAGGACGCGACTCGCCGGCCGGAATGGCCTCGACGGCAGCCCGCGCCTGGGCTGCCTCGGCAAGCGCCTGACGGAGCAATTCCAGACCCGCCCCGGTCCGCGCGCTCAAAAAAACGCGTTGGATCTTACCACACTCGTCCCGCTCGACCCGCGGATCGGCCCGTGTGGCGTCGATCTTGTTCCAAACCACAATCTGGGGAACCCCGCCGGCGCCGATCTCCGCCAGCACTCGATCCACCGCCTCGATCTGCTGCGCCCGACCTTCACTCGCACCATCCACAACATGGAGCAACAGATCGGCGTTGGCCGTCTCCTCCAGGGTGGCGTGGAAGCTTACCACCAGCGAGTGGGGAAGATCCCGGATGAAACCCACGGTGTCGGAAAGGACGATCGTGCCCGCCTCGGGCAGGAATACCCGGCGCGACGTCGTATCCAAGGTGGCAAAAAGCTGGTCGGCGGCATAGGCCCCCGCCTTGGTCAAGGCATTGAACAAGGTCGACTTGCCTGCGTTGGTGTAGCCCACCAGGGAAACACTCAAGACGTCGCCCCGCTCCCGCGCCCGCCGGCGCACGCGGCGCTGCCGTTCGAGACGGCCAAGCCGCTCCTTGAGGGCGCGCACACGTTGTCCGAGCAGGCGCCGGTCGGTTTCAAGCTGGGTTTCCCCTGGGCCCCGCAGACCAATACCGCCCTTCTGGCGCTCGAGGTGGGTCCATCCCCTCACCAAGCGGGTGGAGAGGTGCTCGAGTTGGGCCAGTTCGACCTGAAGTTTGCCTTCGTGGCTCCTCGCCCGCAGGGCAAAAATGTCGAGGATCAGGGCGTTACGGTCGATGACGCGCCGGCCCAGGGCGCGCTCGAGATTTCGCTGCTGGGCCGCCGACAATTCGTGATTGAAGATCACGAGGTCGGCCTCATGGGCCTGGAGCGCCGCACCGATCTCTTCCACCTTGCCCTTGCCGGCAAAGAGAGCGGGATCCGGTCTGGGCCGACGGCCTTCGATCACAGCCACCACGTCCGCACCGGCACTTCCCGCCAGCAGGCGAAGCTCGGACAAGCGCTCATCCAGCGCATCCTGGCCGAGGTCAAGTTGCACCAACACCGCCCGCTCACCAGCCGCCGGGCGTTCAAACATTGCTCCGATGCCCCCTCGTCATAAGCAGGGGGCGGCTCCAAACCCCATTAGGCGTTGCCGTCCGCTTGATCGTGTTGAATGGTCACGGGACGCGCCGGCACTACGGTGCTGATCGCATGCTTGTAGACCATCTGGGTCACCGTGTTCTTGAGCAGCACGACGTACTGGTCAAAGGACTCGATCTGGCCCTGTAACTTAATGCCATTCACCAGGTAAATTGACACCGGGACATGCTCCCGGCGCAGCGTGTTGAGAAACGGGTCTTGTAACAGTTGCCCTTTATTACTCATTTTCTTTCCTTCATCGATCTAATTGTTATGAGCGAATCTATCTGATTTCTTGCTGCACCGCAACAAATTACCCCGGGAGGGCTTGCCTGCCCGTTCATTACCCCTTGTCCGCAAAAGGATTTTGCGAAGTCTTGAATTGTATCCGCAGGGGCGTGCCCTGCAATTTGAACGCGTCGAGGTAACAACGTTCCAAATAGCGGACATAAGCCGCTGGAATATGCTCGAGGGCATTGCCATGGATCACGATCACCGGCGGATTGCTCCCGCCCTGGTGGGCGTAGCGCAGCTTCGGCCGGAAGATGCCGTGACGCGGCGGGGCCTGTTTAGCCACCGCCATCTGCAGCACCCGCGTCAGCCGCGGCGTAGCGAGCTTGGCCATCGCCGCCGCATAAGCGCCATCCACGGATTTCAGCAACGCACCGATGCCTTGAGCATTGAGCGCCGAGATGCTGTGCATCCGCGCGAAGGACAGGAAGGCGAGCTTGCGCGCCATATCCGCCTTCACCCGCTCCCGGCGATACTCATCCACGGCGTCCCATTTGTTGATCGCCAGCACCAGAGCCCGCCCGGTCTCGACGACGAATCCGGCGATGTGGGCGTCCTGCTCCGTAATCTCCGCCGACGCATCCAGCACGAGGACCACCACGTTGGCCTCCTCGATGGCCTGCAAGGTCTTGATCACGGAAAACTTCTCCACCGCCTCAAAGACCTTGCCGCGTTTGCGCAAGCCCGCCGTGTCGATCAGCGTGTAGGGCCGCCCGCCCCGTTCAAAGGGAATCGAGATCGCGTCCCGCGTGGTGCCCGGCAAATCGAAGGCGATGACCCGTTCCTCGCCGAGCAACGCATTGACCAGGGTGGACTTGCCGACATTGGGCCGACCGACGATGGCCACCCGGGGCCCGGAATCGGGCGCCTCAGCCGGCGCCTCGGCGTCCGGAAAGTCCGCCAGCACGAGGTCCACCAGGGCCCGCACCCCATCGCCATGGGCCGCGGAGACCACCAGGGGATCGCCAAGCCCGAGGCGATGGAATTCCGCCCCGGCCATGGCCCGGTTCAAGCCCTCGCCCTTATTCACCACCACGTGAACCGGCCGCCCCGCCCGCCGTAGGTGCACCGCGATCTGCTCGTCGTGGGGGGTGAGGCCGGCCCGCGCGTCCACCAAAAACAGAAGGGCGTCGGCTTCTGCGATGGCCTGCTGGGCTTGGCGGGCCATCTCATGCATGATCCCGTCCTTGGCCACCGGATCAAAACCGGCGGTGTCCACCACGAGGTAATCCTGCTCCCCCAGGCGACCCACACCATAGTGGCGATCCCGAGTCAGGCCGGGCTGGTCCGCGACCAGGGCATCCCGTGTCCGGGTCAGGCGGTTGAACAGAGTCGACTTGCCCACATTGGGGCGGCCAACCAGCACCAGGGTAGGGATCATCGCGAGACCAAGGCTTATTGCGGGGCGACGAGGTAGACCCCGCCCGAACGCGTCTGGACCACCACACCGCTGCCCAATCCCCGCATCGCCCCGACCCCACTGCTATCGGGGCGGACACGGGCGGCAAAAGCCCCGTCATCCTTCTGCAGCCAATGGACGTAGCCTTCATGGTCGGCCACCACGACATAGCCCCCCACCACCAGAGGCCTGGACACCCCCCGCTTGGCGAGCCGATCCTGCTTCCACAGGCTGGCGCCGGTCGCCACGTCCAGGGCCGACACGGCATCCTGATCGTCAGTCACAAAGACATTGCGGCCATCCCGGTCGAGGCCGACCGCACTGGAAAACTCACGGGACCAGAGGGTGTTTCCGTTGGTGCCATCGAAGCAGCCGATCCGCCCCTGGTAGGCCACGGCGCAGACCTCCTGTCGCACCACCACCGGCGGGCCGCTGATATCGGCGACCCGCTCAAGCTCAGTGGAACCCTTCGGCACGGCCACCGTCAGCTCGAAAATCGCGCCACCATTGGCGGGGTTCACGGCCACCAGCCGCCCGCCAGGAAAGCCGGCCAGCACCACCCCGCCCTCGAAGGACACCCCGGTGAAGTTACGCAGAGCCAGCGGCGGATTGCTGCGCTGGTAGATCCACTTGCGCTGGCCGTCGGCCACATCCAGCGCCACGAGCCGGTTGTCCGATGTGCGCACCACCACCAGCGCATCCCCCACGGAGGGCGGCGCCAGCACCTCGGCATTGATCTTGTGCACCCACTTCACCGATCCGGTCGCCGCATCCAGGGCAATCACCTCGCCCTTTTCGCTTGCCACCACGGCCAGGCGCGCATTCGCGCCCACGCCCGCCGTAAGCTTGCGCTCGGCATTGACCTTCCATACCGCCTTGCCGTCCTCGAAGCGGGCCACGGTGCCGTCGAACCCTGCGGCGAACACCGCCGAACCGACCACCGCCGGCTGGAATACATAGGCCCCCGCCGCCCCGACGCTGGCCGACCACTCAGTGCGAGTCGTCAGGGTAGGCTGGAAGCTCACCAGGGCTGCGCCCTTGGACGAGGAGGAGCCAAAGGGATTGAGGGACGACAGGCTGGAGCAACCGCCCACCGCAGCCGCCAGCATCACCCAGGCGCCCCACTGCAACCGCTTTCCCAAGGCCATCATGGCAGAACCCCCAGGACATCGTGTTTCATCTTGATTAACTGGCGCAATGCGCTGTCGGTCGGGTCATTTGGATCCAGGGCGTCCATCGCTGCTTGGTAGGCGGCGCGGGCTTCGGTCTTCTTGCCCTGGGCGGCCAGGGCATCGCCGCGTACGTCGGCGAAGCCGGCCTTGAAAGCCGGACGGGGCTCCGCGGCCAATTGCTGAAGCGCGGCTTCCGCCCTGCCCTGATCGATGAGGACCACGGCCAGACGCATGCGGGCGAGGTCGCGCAAGGCCGGATCCCGCCCATGCTCCACCGCCCAGCTGAGCTGCGCCTCAGCGTTCTTGAGATCCCCCGCATCGAACTGCGCCTTGCCTGACACCAGGGCTGCGAGGTCGCCGTAGGCGGTCCGCCCATATTGCTCGAAGATCTGGCCCGCCAGCTCCCGCGCCTTGGTCGCGTCCCCCTGGGCTGCGGCCCGCTGTACCCCGGCGTACAACACGCTGGCCTCCGCCGAAGACTTGGTTTGATACCACTGCCAGCCCTGCCAGCCCACCGCGATCAGGGCCAAGGCCACCGCTGCGGTGGTAATCAGCGTCCCCCACCGGGCCCACCAGGCTTTGAGTTCGGAAAGCTGCTCTTGCTCTTCGAGGTCGTAGACGGCCATCGTTATTCTTCCATCTCGTCGGTCATATAGAGGAGTTCGGCCAGAGTCTCGGTGAGAGCATCCACGGCGACTCGGATCTGCTCGCCCCCCTCCCGCAAAGGTTTGATGCTGACCTCGCCCGCGGCGGCTTCATCGTCACCGATGATCACCGCGAAGGGCGCCCCTGAACTGTCCGCCTTTTTCATCTGGGACTTGAAACTGCCCCCACCACAGTGCTGGAGCACCGAAAAGCCCTGGCTCCGCAGACCCTCCGCCGCGCGGAAGGCCAGGCGGGAGGCCGCGCTGCCCGCATTGACGAGGTAGACGTCGGGCACTGCTCGCTCGCCCTCACCACCGGATTCCTGCCAAAGGGCCAGCAGCCGTTCGACGCCCATCGCGAAGCCCGCCGCCGGCGCGCCCTTGCCACCCAACTGGGCGATCAGGCCATCGTAGCGGCCTCCCGCGCAGACGGTACCTTGGGCGCCGAGGCGGTCGGTCACCCATTCGAACACCGTGCGGTTGTAGTAGTCCAGGCCGCGCACGAGGCGATGGTTGATCCGGTAGGGAAGCCCGGCGTCCTTGAGGATCTGCTGGACGCCCTCGAAATGCGAACGGGATTCATCGCC
>JAEUNY010000115.1 GCA_016791005.1 Zoogloeaceae bacterium | reverse complement strand
ACCAATGGGCTCGTGGAAGTGGTACGCGATCGTGTTCTCGTCGATTTCCGAAAGGGTGCCTTCCTGGGCACGCAGGCAGCCGGCGAAGTAGCGGAAGTGATCGATGGCCAGCGGAATGTCGGCGGCCAGGGTCTCGCGGATGGGCTTGCCGTTATCCACCGTCTCGACGTAGGCGATCTTCTCCAGATTGGCTTCGAGCAGATCGGCGCACTTGAGGAGCACCGCGGAGCGCTGAGCCGGGGGCGTGGCGGCCCACTTGGGGAAGGCGGCGTGGGCGGCGTCCAGGGCCAGCTCGATGTCCTCGGCGGTGGAGCGGGCGGCATCGCACAGGCGCTTACCGGTCACCGGGCTGATATTGGGAAAGTACTCCCCCTTGACCGGCGGCACCCACTTGCCTCCGATGAAATTGTCGTACCGATCCTTGAAGCTGTAAGGGGCACCAGCCGTGCCAGGTAGCGCGTAAAGCATGGGAGTCTCCGTAGGGTAGAAGGGGATGGCGACGACGGCTCGCCCGCCGGCAGGTCGATTAGGGCAAGGGGAGTGCCAAGTGATGGGCCAGTTGGGCTGGGCGATCTGGCCGGCAATATCCTGACTGGATTTTTGCCTGCCCTCGCCCCCGTGCTTGGCCGCGCTGGGGCGAGGTGGCCCGGGGTGGTAATCTCAGCGCATGAGCGTTCAGTTGTCCTTTGACTACCGCCGGGAAAGCGAGTCCTGCGCAGGGACTCCCAGCGGCGTTGCGAATCCTTTCTTCAGGATCCTCGCGGCGGTTCGCGACATGGGCTCCATCGGCCGGGCCGCAGAGGCGCTAGGCCTTTCCTATCGCCACGTCTGGGGCGTCATTCAGCAGTGGGAGGAGACCTTCGGTCAGCCGCTTCTGGAGGCTCTGCCGGGACAGGCGGCGCGTCTGTCGGATTTTGGAGAGCGCCTGTACTGGGCCGAGCGCCGAAGCCAAGCCCGGGCGGCGCCACAGGCCGAGGCCCTGGCGGCGGCGTTGGACCATGCCGTGGCGAGCGCTCGCTGGCCGGAGCGGCCCCGGATTCGGTTTAGTGGGGGATACGAACCGTGGCTCGATCCCCTGCGCCAGGCGCTGGAGGTTGCTGGCGGCCCCCTCGTGACAATTGAATACCCTGGAGCCGTCGAGGGGCTGGCCCGCCTGAACGCCGGGCAGTGCGACATTGTGGGTCTGGCCCTTGCTATCGACGCGGATTCTCCCTGCGGGCGGGGCTCGCGGATCCAGCAGGCGATCGGCCGCCATCTGCGCTTGGGCGAGCACAAGTTGATCCGCGTGGGCGAGCGGATGCAGGGCTTGCTGCTCCCCCGGTCAATGCCGGTAGGCCTCGTCGGTCTGGCCGATCTTTTGCGGCCCGGGGTGCGCTTTGCCTGCCGGCCCCAGGGCACGGCCAACCGGATGCTGATGGAGGACTTGTGGCAGGCGGAGGGGGGCGCTGCGAACGACATGCCCGCCGAGGTGGTGGAAGAGCCGACCCAGGCCGCCGTCGCAATGGCGGTGGCTGCGGGGGCCGCTGACGGGGGGTTTGGCACGGAGATGCACGCCCTCGCCTGCGGGCTGGGTTTCGTGCCACTGGTTCGCGAGCAGATCTTCGTCGCCTGTCGCAAACCCTTCCTCGACACGCCCCAGGTGGCGGCCCTGCGGGACACCCTGGCCACGCCGCACTTTCAGGGGATCCTGGAGGGGCTTCCGGGCCATCGTGGCCCGGGGGCGGGGGGGGTGATCTCTTTGCGCCGAACCTTGCCCTGGTACAAATAGAGGGAAGATTCGGCCCAGGGTCAGCGCTTGGCGTTGGGGAAGAAGAGTTGTTCGCCGTCGATCTTGTAGGCGGCGATGGTCTGCTGCCCCTCTGGAGACACGATCCAGTCGATGAACTGCTGGCCGAGGGCGGCCTTGACATGGGGATGCTTTGCCGGATTCACGAGGATCACCCCATACTGATTGAAGAGCCGGTTATCGCCTTCCGTGAGGATGGTGAGTTCGCCTCGGTTCTTGAAGGAGAGCCAGGTGCCCCGGTCGGCGAGGATGTAGGCGCTCATCGCGGCGGCGGTGTTGAGGGCCGGGCCCATGCCTGAGCCGGTGTCCTTGTACCACGGGCCTTTGGCCTGGTCGATGTCAATCCCGGCCGCCTTCCAGTAACGCAGCTCCGCCGAGTGGGTGCCGCTCTTGTCGCCGCGGGAGACAAAGGGTGCCTGAGCGGCGGCGATTTTCTTGAAGGCATCGAGAATGTCGTGCCCCCCTGCGGTCTTGGCCGGATCCTGCTTGGGCCCAATGAGGACGAAATCGTTGTACATCACTTCCTTGCGCGCCACGCCATAGCCTTCGGCGACAAATTTTTCCTCCGCAGCCGTGTCATGGACGAACACGACGTCGGCATCACCCCGGCGCGCGGTGTCCAGCGCCTGGCCGGTGCCCAGGGCCACCACCTTGACCTGGATGCCGGATTTTTCCTCGAAGCGCGGCAGCAGGAACTTGAACAAGCCGGACTGTTCGGTGGACGTCGTGGAGGCGACGACGATGGATTTCTCTTCCGCCTGAGCCGCCAGGGGGCTCAGGACGACGGCGGCAAGGGCGGCTAGCAGGGTACGGCGCAGGGCGTTTATGGGCGGTCTCCTCGGAATCGACAGGGGGCATTCCCGTGCTGGCGGGAGAGGGTAACGCGAAATCGTCCCAATTCGCCAAGACCCCCACCGTTATTGGCTTGGCGCCATCCTGAGGTGGCAAAAAGCGCGGTGTTTATTTGCAGCAAGCTCGGGGGTCGGCGCCCGGTCAGGGGCAGCGGGCGACCCGATAGAGTCCGCCGATGACCAGGAATTCACCTTCGCCGCGGAAGTGCCCGGGGAGCAGTCCGCTGTGGAAGAAAACCTTGGGCGCGGGCACGTCCACCGCCAGGATCACGTCGCCAAACTCGTCCGCCCGCCCCCGGCTAGCCGAAAAGGAGGTGAGGTTGTTGAAGAGGAGGACCTCGCCTGTGGGAACCGCCCGTTCATATTCGGCGAGGCGGTGAGTGCCGCGAAACAGCCGAATCACCTCGGCACGCCCTTGCCGAACCCATTCCCACTGGGTGTAGGCGTAGACCAGGTCAAGCTGGGCCTCCAGGGCGGAAGTCCCATAGAGGCCGGCCGCGCGATCTTCTTCGTAGCGTTGCCAGGCCGCGTCACCCGGCGTCCGCAAGGGCAGGCGGTGGTGGCGGGGGAGGAGGCCGAAGCGGGACTCCACCCAGCCCTTGAGGACCGCTGCCTCCAAGCCATCCGGATTGAAGAGCCAGCCGCGCAAGACCCGCATCCAGGTGGCGCGGCTGCGGGCCCGCCGGGCGGCCCCGGTGAGACCCATTTCCTCCGGACGATCCAGGCGGAAATGGACCGTCAGGTAATCGATGAACTGGGCGGCCCGCGCGGGGGCGTTGTCGAGGGGCTCCAATCGGCTGAAAAGGCCGCCATGAAGTTCCGCCACGCCATCCAGGAATAGCGGACTTGGGTGGCGCTGGAAGGTGAGGCCGCCGAGGATGTCCGCCGGCAGATTGCACCGATTGATGGGCTGGCGGGCGTGGCGGGGGAGGCGCGGCGGGGTCGGGTCGGACACGGTAAGGCGGGTTTGTCGTTAGCCCTACAAATCGCGGGGGCATTGTCGCAAGCCAAACCGCATTTTTCAATCTTTGTAAGCCCTGCTTGGCATTAAAAATCAATGCCTTGCAGTACTTGTCGGGGCGTGGCACAGGCGTTGCGAAATACTCGGCGGGACCAGAAACATTCCCTCGCTCAACACTGTATCGACCCAAGGAGATTACACCATGGCACTTCGTCAATGCGCCATCTACGGCAAAGGTGGTATCGGCAAGTCCACCACCACCCAGAACCTCGTTGCTGCGCTCGCCGAAGCTGGCAAGAAGGTCATGATCGTCGGTTGCGACCCCAAGGCCGACTCCACCCGCCTGATCCTCCACGCCAAGGCCCAGTCCACCGTGATGCACCTGGCCGCTGAAGCCGGTTCCGTGGAAGACCTCGAACTCGACGACGTGCTGGCCGTGGGCTACGGCGGTGTCAAGTGCGTCGAGTCCGGCGGTCCTGAGCCCGGCGTCGGTTGTGCCGGCCGTGGCGTGATCACCGCGATCAACTTCCTCGAAGAAGAAGGCGCCTACGACGAAGACCTGGACTTCGTGTTCTACGACGTGCTCGGCGACGTGGTGTGCGGCGGTTTCGCCATGCCCATCCGCGAGAACAAGGCCCAGGAAATCTACATCGTCTGTTCCGGCGAAATGATGGCCATGTACGCCGCCAACAACATCGCCAAGGGCATCGTGAAGTACGCCAACTCCGGTGGCGTGCGTCTGGCCGGCCTGATCTGCAACAGCCGTAACACCGACCGCGAAGACGAGCTGATCGAAGCCCTGGCCGCCCGCCTCGGCACCCAGATGATCCACTTCGTGCCCCGTGACAACGCCGTGCAGCACGCTGAAATCCGC
>JAEUNY010000101.1 GCA_016791005.1 Zoogloeaceae bacterium | reverse complement strand
CCGCGAGGGCAGCCCCCTGGACACCGACACCCAGGTGGGCGCCCAGGCCTCCGACGATCAGATGCGCAAGATCATGTCCTACATCGACATCGGCAAAGAGGAAGGCGCCGTGTGCCTGACCGGCGGCGAGCGCGCCAACCGCCCGGGGGATCTGGCCAACGGCCACTACATCAAGCCGACGATGTTCAAGGGCCACAACAAGATGCGCATCTTCCAGGAGGAGATCTTCGGCCCGGTGCTGGCCGTGACCACCTTCAAGGACGAGGCCGAGGCACTGGCCATCGCCAACGACACCATCTACGGCCTGGGCGCCGGGGTGTGGAGCCGGGACGGGGCCCAGGCCTACCGCATGGGCCGCGGCATCCAGGCCGGCCGGGTGTGGACCAACTGCTACCACATGTACCCCGCCCACGCCGCCTTCGGCGGCTACAAGCAGTCGGGCATCGGCCGCGAAACCCACAAGATGATGCTCGACCACTACCAGCAGACCAAAAACCTCCTGGTCTCCTACTCGCCCAAGGCCCTCGGGTTCTTCTGAGCGTCAGGAGAGTCAGACGCCTTCGAGGACGCTGAAAACGAATCTCGCTCCTTGGTGAGACCCTTCCGGGCGACGACAGTCGCCCTTTTTTTGCCCGGATGACTGCTCCAAGGCAAATCAGTGTTTAATTCTTGGACACCTGCTAATGTAAGGCTTGGGGTTCCGAGCTATGCAAACGCATGCAGAGCACCCACAAAAAAAAGCCGGCACAAAGTGCCGGCGAATCCACAGAGTGGAGAGGGAGCTGTTAGTGGGCGCTGGCTGCAGCGGCGCCGACCCCGGTCTGGGAACGGACGTACTGGTCATCAAAGCCCGACTTGTCAGTCTTGGCCCGTGCGCTGCTGTCCGTCACCGAGAACAGCCAGGTGAAGAAGAAGGCCAGGGGCATGGAGAAGAGCGCCGGCTGCTCGTAGGGGAAGATCGGCGCCGCATTGCCGAGCACCACCACCCACACGGCCTTGGACAGAATCACCATGACCACGGCGGAGATGAGACCCACCAGACCACCCAGGAGGGCGCCTCGGGTGGTCAGTCCCTTCCAGTACATGGAGAGGATCAGTACCGGGAAGTTGGCGGAGGCGGCGATACCGAAGGTCAGACCCACCAGGAACGCGACGTTCTGCTTCTCGAACATGATGCCGAGCACCACGGCCACCACGCCCAAAGCCAGGGTGGAGAGCTTGGAGACGCGCATTTCTTCGGCTTCCGAAGCCTGGCCGGCACGGATCACCCGGGCGTAGAGGTCATGGGCGATGGCAGAAGCACCGGCCAGAGCCAGCCCGGACACCACCGCCAGGATGGTGGCGAAGGCCACGGCGGACATGAAGCCGAGGAACAGGTTGCCGCCCAGAGCCTTGGCCAGGTGCATGACGGGCATGTTGCCACCGCCGAGGATCTTGCCCCCCACCTGACCGCCTTCGAAGAACTCGGGGTTGGTGCCGACGATGGGGATCGCCGCGAGGCCGAGGATGCACACCACGATGAAGAAGTAGCCGATGCAGCCACTCGCCACGAAGACGCTCTTACGCGCTTCCTTGGCGTTCGGCACGGTGAAGAATCGCATCATGATGTGGGGCAGGCCAGCGGTGCCGAACACCAGGCCGAGGGACAGGGACACGGCAGTCACCGGATCCGCCATCAGGGAGCCCGGGCCCATGATGGAAATGCCACCCTTGTGGGTTTCAACCGCCTTTTGTGCCATGCCTTCCAGGCTGAAGCCAAATTGGCTCATGGCCAGGAACAGCAGGACCGTGCCGCCGAAGAGCATGAGGCAGGCCTTGATGATCTGCACCCAGGTGGTGGCGATCATGCCGCCGAAGGTCACATACACCACCATCAGCACACCCACCACCGTGACAGCGATGGGGTAGTCCAGACCGAACAGCAGCTTGATCAGCTGGCCGGCACCGACCATCTGGACGATGAGGTAGAAGCACACCACGGTGAGGGACCCGATGGCCGCGAAGGTGCGGATCTTGCCCTGATCGAGACGATAGGAGGCGATGTCGGCAAAGGTGAACTTGCCGAGGTTACGCAGGCGTTCCGCCATCAGGAACAGGATCACCGGCCAGCCGACGAAGAAGCCGATGGCGTAAATGAAGCCATCCAGCCCCTTGGCGTAAGTCAGTGCGGACAAGCCCAGGAGGGTCGCCGCAGACATGTAATCGCCAGCGATGGCCAGGCCGTTCTGGAAGCCGCTAATGCCGCCGCCTGCCGTGTAGAAGTCCGACGTGGTCTTGGTCTGGCTGGCCGCCCAATACGTAATACCCAGGGTGGACACGACGAAGACGAAGAACATGGCGATGGCCGTCATGTTCAGAGGCTGCTTCTGGGCCTCCCCGACCGCATCCCCCGCAAAGGCGAGGCCGGCACACAGCGCCAACCCACCGATGGTCAGCAATTGTCTGGTGTTGATCACTTGGACGCCTCCCGGATGATTTCCTCGTTGATACGGTCGAACTCACCGTTGGCCCGACGCACGAACAAGCCGGTAAGCAGCCAGGAGCCAATGATGATGACGGCACCAATGGGCACACCGATGGTCAGCACGCCCCCTTGGGAAATCGGGGTGCGCAGGACGTCGGGGGCGAAGGCCACCAGCATCATGAGGGCGTAGTACGAGACCAACACGATGGCGGTGAGCAGCAGCGCGAAACTGCTGCGTTTGGCTGCCAGGTCGGCGAATCGGGGGTTAGCCCGGACCTTCTGGTAGATTTGCGATGACATGATTTCTCCTAAGAGTGGGACGGGATACGCTGTTGTTGTGGTCGATAGCGCTGCTGTTCCCCGTGGGGTTGCTTACATATTTGGATAGTTGGGGCCACCACCGCCTTCCGGCACCACCCAGTTGATGTTCTGGGTCGGGTCCTTGATGTCGCAGGTTTTGCAATGCAGGCAGTTCTGGGCGTTGATCTGCATGCGCGGGCCGGAGGGATCTTCGACGATTTCATACACCCCAGCCGGGCAGTAGCGGGTCTCCGGCGCGGCGTAGAGGGCGAGGTTGGTGGCAATGGGCACCGTCGCGCTCTTCAGGGTCAGGTGGCTGGGCTGATCCTCCACGTGGTTGGTGGCCGAGATGAACACCGACGACAGACGGTCGAAACTGATCTTGCCATCCGGTTTCGGGTAGGCGATGGGCGTGCATTCCGAGGCCTTCTTCAGGCTGGTGTGGTCCGCGTGGTTCCGCAGCGTCCAGGGCGCCTTGCCGCGGAACACGTAGGTATCCAGGGCGCTGTAGGCGATCCCGCCCCACAAGCCCCAGCGGAAGGACGGACGGATGTTGCGCACGGTGTAGAGCTCGTCCCACAACCAGCAGGCCTTCAGGCGCTCGGGGTAGGCGGTGACTTCCGTGCCCTGCTCGACCTCGGCAGTGAGGTGGGCGAAGAGGGCTTCGGCCGCTTCGATCCCGGACTTCATGGCCATGTGGGTGCCCTTGATCTTGGGCACGTTGAGGAAGCCCGCGGTGTCACCGATCAGGAGGCCGCCCGGGAAGGTCAGCTTGGGCAGGGACTGGAAACCGCCCTCGGAGAGCGCCCGCGCCCCGTAGGCGACCCGGCGGCCACCCTCGAAGAACTTGCGAATCTCGGGGTGGGTCTTGAAGCGCTGGAATTCCTCGTAGGGGGAGAGGTAGGGATTCGAGTAGTCGAGGCCGACCACGAACCCCACGGCCACCTGGTTGTTCTCCAGGTGGTAGAGGAAGGAGCCACCGTAAGTGTCGGACTGGAGCGGCCAGCCCACGGTGTGGATGGTGAGGCCGGGCTGATGAACGGCGGGATCGACCTCCCACAGTTCCTTGATCCCCAGCCCGTAGGTTTGCGGATCCACCCCGTTACGCAGGTCGAAGCGACTCATCAGGCCCTTGGTCAGGGACCCCCGGCAGCCCTCGGAGAACACCGTTTGCCGGGCATGCAACTCGATCCCAGGCTGGTAGTTGGGCCCATGCTCGCCTTCCCGGGTGACGCCCATGTCGCCGGTGGCCACGCCCTTGACGCTGCCGTCTTCGTTGAAGAGGACCTCGGAGGCGGCAAAGCCAGGATAGATTTCGACCCCCAGCCCTTCTGCCTGCTCGCCCAACCAGCGCACCACATTGCCCAGGCTGACGATGTAGTTGCCATCGTTGTGCATCTGGGGCGGAGTGGGGAGCTTGGTGGCTTTCTGCTCGGTGAGGAACAGGAAGCGGTCTTCCTTCACCGGGGTGTTCAGAGGAGCGCCGCGCTCTTTCCAGTCCGGGAACAATTCGGCCAGCGAGCGGGTCTCTATGACAGCGCCGGACAGGATGTGGGCCCCGACCTCCGAGCCCTTCTCGACCACGCAAACGGATAGCTCGCGACCGGCCTCCTCGGCCCGCTGCTTGAGCCGGATCGCAGTGGTCAGGCCCGAAGGCCCGGCCCCAACGATCACTACGTCATATTCCATCGCTTCCCGCGTCATCACCATCTCCACATCGTTCGGGCGTAGAAAGACCTGCCCTCCCCCCGGAGGGGGAGGCGCCATACCAATGCCAGGATGAACCGGCCCCGGCGGCCTTAGAAGAGTGCTTCTTCGAGAGCCAGCACCGAACCCGATCCGTTCAGGATCGCGTCGCGGTAGCAGGCCGCTTCGGGCACCACGTGTTCGGCGAAATAGCGGGCAGTCACCAGCTTCGCCTTGTAGAAATCACCGTCGTCGGCAGTGACCCGCCCCGCCGACACCAGGGCCGCACGGCCCATCAGCCACACCCCAGCCACCACGCCGGTGAGTTTGAGGAAGGGCACCGCGCCGGCGGCGGCGGCCTGAGGGCTCCCGTCGTAGGTCTTGAGGAGCCAGTCGGTCGCGTCATTCAGGGCCACGATTCCGTTGCCCAGGCCCTTGGCGATGATCTGCAGAGTGCTGTTGTCCTGGGCGGCAAGAGCAGCCTGGGTCTGGGCCATCTCCTCGAGCAAGCCCTTCATCGACAGGCCGCCTTCCTTGGCGGTCTTGCGGCCGATCAGGTCATTGGCCTGAATGGCGGTGGTACCCTCGTAGATCGTGGTGATGCGGGCGTCGCGCATATGCTGACAGGCGCCGGTTTCCTCGATGAAGCCCATGCCACCATGCACCTGGATGCCGTTCCAGGTCACGCCCTGGGCCGTTTCCGTGCACCAGCCCTTGACCACCGGGGTCAGGAGCTCGAGGCGGCTCTGGTTGGCCTTGCGAACCGCTTCGTCCGGGTGACTCTTGGCGCGGTCCATGCAGCCCGCGACGTAGTAGGCCAGGGCCCGGGTCGCTTCGGTGCGGGACTTCATGTCCATGAGCATCCGGCGCACATCCGGATGGTGCAGGATGGGCTTCTTGTCGCCGCTCTTGTCACCGATGATCTTGCCCTGGATCCGCTCCCGGGCGTAGCCCAAAGCCTGCTGGTAAGCGCGCTCGGAGATGGCCACGCCTTCCAGGCCGACGTTGAGGCGGGCATGGTTCATCATGGTGAACATGTATTCCAGGCCCCGGTTGGGCTCGCCCACCAGGTAGCCGATGGCGCCGGTCTTTTCACCAAAGGCCATGACCGCGGTGGCGCTGGCGTGGATGCCCATCTTGTGCTCGATGGAAGCGCACACCAGATCGTTCCGCTCGCCCAGGCTGCCATCGGCATTGACCATGTACTTCGGGGCAATAAAGAGGGAGATCCCCTTCACCCCCGGGGGGGCATCGGGGAGGCGGGCCAGCACGAGGTGGATGATGTTCTCCGCCATGTCGTGCTCGCCCCAAGTGATGAAAATCTTGGTGCCGGTGATGGCGTAGCTGCCATCCCCGCGGGGGTCAGCCTTGGTCCGCACGGCGGCCAGATCGGAGCCGGCCTGCGGTTCGGTGAGGTTCATGGTGCCGGTCCACTGGCCGGACACCATCTTTTCCAGGTAAGTCGATTTCAGCTCATCAGAGCCGTGGTGGGCGATGGCCTCCACCGCGCCCAAGGTGAGCATCTGGCACAGGGAGAAGGACATGTTGGCCGACTTCCACATCTCCAGCACTGCGGTGGACACCGTCACCGGCAGGCCTTGTCCGCCAAAGTCGGTGGAGGCCGGCATGCCATTCCAGCCCGTCTCGCAGAAGCTGGCGTAGGCTTCCTTGAAGCCATCCGCCGTGGTCACGACGCCGTCTTTCCAGGTGTTGCCCTGCTTGTCGCCCGGGGCGTTGATGGGCGACAACACTTCCGAGGCGAACTTGCCGGCCTCGTCAAGAATGGCCTCGACCAGGTCGGGGCTCACCTCTTCGTTGCCAGGCAGACCGGCGATCTCCTCGAGACCGGCCAGCTCATTCATGGCAAACATCATGTCCTTCACGGGCGCAACGTAGGTCATTGCGAGACTCCTAATTCATGAGTTCGAGGCCGAACCCGCACCGCCCGCTTGCGGCGGGATGCGCGGCCCGCCGGAGTCGGCGAGCCGCGTCGATGTGGGCGCGTGGCGATTAGAGGGCGGCGGTCAGTTGCGGCACGACCTCGAAGAGGTCACCCACCAGACCATAGTCCGCCACCTGGAAGATGGGGGCCTCCGGATCCTTGTTGATCGCCACGATCACCTTGCTGTCCTTCATCCCGGCCAGGTGCTGGATCGCCCCGGAGATGCCCACCGCGATGTAGAGCTGCGGCGCGACGATCTTGCCGGTCTGACCCACCTGGTAATCGTTGGGCACAAAGCCGGCGTCGACGGCGGCTCGGCTGGCCCCCATCGCGGCGCCGAGCTTGTCGGCCAGGGGCTCGAGGAGGGTGCGATAGTTGTCGCCGCTGCCCAGGCCGCGACCACCGGAAACGATGATCTTGGCCGCACCCAGTTCGGGGCGCTCCGATTTGGTCAGCTCACGGCCGACCAGCTTCGACAGGGCCAGATCCGGGCCCGCGGCCACGGATTCGGTGGCGGCGGAGCCGCCGTCCCCCGCCGCATCGAAGGCGGTGGTGCGGACCGTGATGATCTTCAGGCCGTCGGACGACTTCACCGTGGCCAGGGCATTGCCGGCGTAGATGGGCCGCACGAAGGTGTCGGCGGACTCGACCGCCACGATGTCGGAGATCTGGGCGACATCGAGGAGCGCGGCCACACGGGGCAGCACGTTCTTGCCAAAGGTGCTGGCCGGGGCCAGAACGTGGCTGTAAGCCCCGTCCTTGGCGAGGTTGACCACCAGGGCGGCCAGGTTCTCGGCGCCTTGGTCGGCGTAGTGGGCGGCATCACAGCACAGCACCTTGCCCACGCCGGCCAGCTTGGCCGCCGCATCGCAGGCGCCGCCGCAGCCGCTGCCGGCCACGAGCACCTGGATGTCGCCGCCCAGTTTGGCGGCCGCGGTGACGGTGTTGAGGGTGGCGGCCTTCAGGCCGCCGTGATCGTGTTCAGCGATAACGAGAATGGCCATGTCAGATCACCTTGGCTTCGTTCTTGAGTTTGGTCACGAGCTCGGTCACGTCGGCCACCTTCACGCCCGCACTGCGACCGGCCGGCTCGGCGACCTTCAGGGTCGCGAGACGGGGGGCCACATCGACGCCCAGATCTGCCGGCTTGATGGTTTCGAGCGGCTTCTTTTTGGCCTTCATGATGTTGGGAAGCGTGGCGTAACGCGGCTCGTTGAGGCGCAGGTCGGTGGTGATGACCGCCGGCAGGGGAAGCTCCAGAGTCTCGAGGCCGCCGTCGATTTCCCGGGTAACCTTGACACTGGATTCCCCGAGGTCGACCTTGGAGGCGAATGTGGCCTGGGGCCAGGAGAGCAGCGCCGCCAGCATCTGGCCGGTCTGGTTGGCATCGTCATCGATGGCCTGCTTGCCGAGGATCACGACCCGCGGCTGCTCCTTGTCCACCAGCCCCTTGAGGAGCTTGGCGACGGCCAGGGGCTGCAGGTCGGCATCGCTCTCGACCAGGATGCCCCGGTCAGCGCCAATGGCCATGGCGCTGCGCAGGGTCTCCTGACACTGGGCCACCCCGCAGGACACCGCCACCACCTCGGCGGCCTTGCCCGCCTCTTTCAGGCGCACCGCTTCTTCCACCGCAATCTCGTCGAAGGGGTTCATGGCCATCTTGACGTTGGCAAGCTCGACGCCCGAACCGTCCGCCTTCACGCGGATCTTGACGTTGTAATCCACCACCCGCTTCACGGGAACGAGTATTTTCATCTTTTCTGCTCTCCTACCTTACTCAATGGCCGAGGACGACTTGGCTTGCTGACGCAGCACGAATTTCTGGATCTTGCCCGTGGAGGTCTTGGGCAGAATGCAGAATTCCACGGACTTGGGCACCTTGTAGCGAGCCAGATGCTCGCGGCAATGGGCGATGATGTCATCCACCGTGACGTTGGCGCCCTCTTTGACTTCCACGTAGGCAGCCGGCACTTCGCCCCACTTCTCGTCGGGCTTGGCCACCACCGCCGCGGTCATGACCGCCGGATGCCGGTAGAGCACCTCTTCCACTTCCAGGGAAGAAATGTTTTCGCCGCCGGAGATGATGACGTCCTTGGAGCGGTCCTTGATCTTCACGTAACCGTCGGGGTGCATCACCGCCAAGTCGCCGGTGTGGAACCAGCCGCCGGCGAAGGTTTCCTCGGTGGCCTTCTCGTTCTTGAGGTAGCCCTTCATGACCAGGTTGCCCCGGAACATGATCTCGCCCATGGTTTCGCCGTCCCAGGGCACGGGTTCCATGGTGAGAGGGTCGAGAACCGTGATGGCTTCCTGCATGTGGTAGCGCACGCCCTGGCGACCATTGCGCTCGGCACGGTTGCCAATGGGCAGGGCGTCCCATTCGGGGTGCTTGGCGCAGACCGAGGCCGGGCCGTAGGTTTCGGTCAGGCCATACACGTGGGTGATGTTGAAGCCGATTTTTTCCGCGCCTTCGATGATCGCGGCGGGAGGCGCGGCACCGGCGATGAGGCCGCTCACGCTATGATCGATGCCCGCCCGCAGGCCGTCCGGGGCGTTGATCAACATGCCATAGACAATCGGGGCGCCACACATGTGGCTCACCTTGTAACGGCGGACGAGTTCGTAGATCAGGGCCGGATCCACCTTGCGCAGGCAGACGTTGACGCCGGTGTTGGCGGCCATCGTCCAGGGGAAACACCAGCCGTTGCAATGGAACATCGGCAGCGTCCAGAGGTAGACACTGTGCTGCGGCATGCCCCAGGAAATGATGTTGGAAGCGGCGTTCAGGTAAGCGCCGCGGTGGTGATACACGACACCCTTCGGATTGCCCGTGGTGCCAGAAGTGTAGTTCAGCGCGATGGCGTCCCACTCGTCGCCGGGCAGGCTCCAGACGTAGTCCGGCTTGCCGTCCGCGATGAAATCTTCGTACTCGATCTCCCCCAGGCGGGTGGTGACAGGGTACTCGGCATCCAGGACGTCGATCACCAGAGGCTTGGGCCCTTCGAGCTTTTCGAGGGCAGGCCCGACGATGCCGGCAAATTCCGGATCGGTGATCAGCACCTTGGCTTCACCGTGGGCCAGCATGAAGGCAATGGCTTCCGGATCAAGACGGGTGTTGAGGGTGTTTAGCACCGCCCCCAGCATCGGCACGCCGAAATGCACTTCGAACATCGCCGGTACGTTGGGCAGCATCACGGCAACGGTGTCGCCCTTGCCGATCCCGCGGGACGCCAGGGCACTGGCCAGACGACGGCAGCGCTCGTAGGTTTGCGCCCACGTGAATTCGCGGGTTCCATGAACCACGCTCAGGCGGGTCGGATAGACGTAGGCCGAACGCTCCAGGAATGACAGCGGCGACAGGGGGACGTAGTTGGCCGCGTTCTTGTCCAACCCGGTTTCATAGGGATTACCAGACACCCTCTTCTCCTCTTTCCAA
>JAEUNY010000080.1 GCA_016791005.1 Zoogloeaceae bacterium | reverse complement strand
GCGCAGGAACTTGCCGACGCCGCTCTCCTCGCCCTCGTCGCGGACGAAGTTGCCCTCGCCGGTGAGCTGGCCGTGGAACAGGTAACGGGGAATCTCCGGCGCCGCCGGCCACATCAGGCTGCGCCCCTCCGGCGCGTCGGCCATGCCGTAGTGCAGACGTGGTGGCGGGCCCGACGTGGCGCAGGCGGCCAGCAGCGCGGCCAGGAGGCCGCCGAGGGCAGCCACGCGAAATTGGCGGAATGCCGCCCTCATGGCTTGCGCCCCGCCGGCGCGATCTCGAACACCAGCACTGCCGCGCTCAGCCCATCGGCGAGATAAAGCCGTCGGTGGTCGATAGCCAGCGCCGTGATGTCCCCCAGGCCCAGCTCGGCGAAGCCCATGGATGCGGTCGGCTGGAATTGCTCGAAGAGCTTGAGGCGCCGGTCGCCGCGATCTACGATCCACAGCCGATCATCATCGTCCATGGCCACCGCACCCGGGCGGCCCAGGCCGGCCAGCTCATGAACCGCCACTTGGCGACCGTCCTGATTCCACTCGATGGCGCAACCGCAATGGCTGTCGATCCCTACCACCCGGCCCCGCCCGGCGGCGAGGTGGCTGAGCTGGGGGGGTAGACCCTCCGCCTGGGGCCCCGGGGGCAAGGGGCCAAACACCCGGCCGCCGGGATGGAACTCGTAGCGAGTGCCATCGGCGTCCATCAGCCACACGGCATTGCTGAAGGGAGCAATGACGAAGTCGGTGGGAATGGCGAGTTCCGGGGTGTCGTCGTAACGGCGCAGGAGCCGCCCGCTGCGGTCGAGGCGGACCAGCTCGGCCCGATCCGGCCTCAGCATGAAAAGCGTCCCGTCGGCGCCGGTGCGCAGCCGCACCCCCGGCACCGTAGGAATCCGCGCCAGCCGCGCCACCGAGAGGGTCAGGGTATCGATGCGGAGCAAGGCCCCCAGCCCGCTGTCAGCGACGAAGAGATCCGGGCCGGCGGCCGCCAGCGCCGAGGGGTACATGAGCTTCACGTAGCCCCCTGCCGGCCCCCGGGGCATCAACCCGGGTAGCGCGCCCTCCGGCGCCGCGAAGCCGCCGTCGATGCGCATCACCCGGTTGAGGGGCGCGGCGCCCTGGGCCCGGCCCCATCGCGGCCAGAACATCGCCAGCGGCCCGGCCAAGGCCAGCGCCTTCAAGGTGCGGCGCCTACCAGCGTCCCGGTCCATTGGTCTCGTGGCCTCCAAATATTCCCGAGGGCAGGCCCGGCTTGCCGGAATGGCAAAGGTCGCAGTTCTCCGGTGACCAGGCGATCTCGCCGTTGTGGCACATGCCGCAGAAGCGACCCTCGATGATGTCGTTCATCCGCACATCATTGGAGCCGGCCCGCATCTGGAAACCCAACTCGAAATGGCAGACCTTGCAGCGGAAGCGGATGCGGTGGAACCAGTGGGGGAAGACCACCGGCCGCACCCCCGCCGCCTCGGCGCGACGGTTGAGGACGACGTCGCCATACTCCGCCCGCAGGGGCCCGGCGGGCAGGGCCAGCAGCACGAGGGCGAAGACCACGGCGGCCGTGGTGGCGAAGGCGCTCACCGGGACTGGCCCTCCAATTCCTTGCGGGCCTGGGCGTGGGAAACGCTATGGCAGCGGCTGCACTCGGTGAGGGGAAAGGACACCGCGCCGTGGCACAGTCCGCATTGCTCGCCGGAGAGGATGCGGAACATGCTGATCTTGGTGGCCCCGGCCTGCTTCTTGAACAGGTGGTCGTGGCAGTTGCTGCAGTCGAGCCACTCGGTGTGGGCCTTGTGGGGAAAGCGCACCACGGGCATGCCGCCCTTGAGGTTGAGCAGTACGTCCTTGTCATAGACCTGGACCTTGGTCTGCTGACGCAGGGCCGTGCGGGGCTGAATATGCCCCTCCTCCAGGGCCTTCACCCAGCGCACCATGTTGCCCGCCCCATCCGGCGGCAGGACGGAAAGCGCCGCGGCGGGTTGCTGCAGGAGGTTCACCGCCGGCCCCGCCGGGTCATGGAGATCGTCCTGGGCGAGCGGCTTCCAGGATGGAACCTGGCCGAACGCGCCCGCCGCCATCAGGGCCAAAAGCCCCAGCGCCGCAAGGAACCCGGACAGCCCACGCCTCACCCCATGGTCCGGCCTCAACCCGGAATGTAGATGCCGGCATTGCGGATGGCCTTGACCAGTTCGGCGGTGGACCGCTCCAGCAGGTCCACTGCCCGGGCGTGGTCGCCGCGAGCGGCGCTGGCCTCGCCCTGGCCGCGCAACTCCCCCGCCCGCTCCAGGAAACCGCGCATCATGGCGTCCATCTGCCCGCCCGTCTTTTCCTCGACCAGCACTTTGATGAGCATCTGGTGGGTGTCATTGCGATCCAGTTCGTAGTGGTACTCTTCCTCCTTGCTGGCGAAATTCAGGGAGCGAACCAAGGTGTCACCGGTGCGCATGGAGCTAATGGAAGACTTGGCCATGACGTAGGCCTGGTCGAGAAGCGAGCGGGCCTTGGAAAGCTGCTGCGCCTTGGCCAGGCGCTGGGCCTCGGCAAGGAGATCCTCGATCTGGCGGATGTTGCGTTCATTGGCGCCCTGGGCCGATTTCTCGACGCTGATGCGCTTCTGGGCGGCCAACAGGGCCTTGACGCTCTCCAGCCGGCGGTTGAAGTCGCCCTCCTCCTTCTGGCCGGTGACCTGCTCCGGCGCGGCGGCCCGCACCGCTTCGAACATGGTCAGACTGGCCTCGGAGAGCAGCTTCGCCGCGCCGGCGTGGTCGCCTGAGGCGAAGGCGGCCTGGGCCCGGCGATAGGTCTCCTTGGCCTGGGTGTGCTTGTCGGTGGCCGCGGGGACGCCACTGGCCTCGATCTGGCGCGCCGCCGAGGATTTCTCCAGCAGGGTGCCAACGGATTCGAAGCGGCGCTGCAGCTGGGCCGGATCGCCCGCTTCCGCCACAACAAGGGGTGGCCGAGGATCGGCTGCCCTTCCCGGGGTCGCCAGAGAGAACGCCGCCAGCACGGCGATTGCTCCTCGCTTCAGTGCTGCCATCAGCTTCATTCGTCGGGTCATCATGGTCCTCGGTGCCTGAACACCCCGCCCCGGGCGTTTATTCCTTCATGGCCTTCGACATGGAGACCCCGCTGCGCTCCAGCAGCGCCTGGATCCTTTCGGTCCCCTGCCGCAGGGTGGTGATGGCGCTGTCGAAGCGCTGCGCCGCCGCCTCCGATTCGGCGAACTGGCGCAGGGCGAGATTGCGCGCCAGTTGCTCATCCAGGGCCTGACGCTGGGCCGGGGGCGGATTAAGCTGCTCGATGGCCAGGGGCACCAGTTCGGCGAAGCCCCGGTTGCGGGACAGCTCGTGGCGAAAGATCTGGTCCGGCGAATCCAGGGCCTCGGTGTAGTGGAGGGTGGCGCTGCCAATCTGGGTCTGGATGGCGGTCATCAGCTTGGCTTCGGTTTCGCGGAGCAGGTCCACCGCCTGCTCCAGTCGCCCTTCGGCCGCGTCCCGCCGGGCCCGCTGCACCATGGCCTCGAAGGCCTCGTCGGGTGCTGACCCTTTGCCCCCCGCCGCGCCACGGCGGGACCGGTAACTTCCCTGGAGGGATTCGATGCTTTTCAGCAGATTGTTGAAACGGGTGTTGAGCTCCACCGCGTTGGCGCCATCGACGGCGAGTCCCTTGCGGGCCTGGTGCATGGCCTTCAGGGCGGTATCGAAGGCATCGTTGGCCGCCCCGGCATTGCCATCGGCGAGGTGCGCCCGGCCATTGTCGAAGGCCTGCCTGGCCTGATCGAGAAGGGCGAGAAGCTCCGGGTTGTCGGCCGTCCGGATCCGCGACGCCAGAATCGACTGGGCGAGCAGCCGCCCGACCATGGCTTCCTTGCTGCGGGCCAGTTGCTCGAGCCCGCCGACTTGCGGCGTTGGCGTCGGCGCCGGCTGGGACCAGGTCGGCACCGCGGCGGCTAGCATCAGGCCGGCCGCCAGGGCGGCGGGGCCGGACCGGGGCACCACCCTCAACCTCCACCCTGCTGGGCGGTCTTGGCGGGGAGGAAGTCCTTCTTCTTCGAGTGGCAGGCGCGACACTCGGAAACCGGAAAGGCCACCTTGCCATGGCAGACGCCGCATTTCTGGCCCAGGAGGATAGCCGCCATGCTGATCTGGTTGGCCCCCTTCTGCGGCACGAAGATCGCCGGGTGGCAGTTGGAGCAGTCGAGCCAGGCCGTGTGCTGCTTGTGGGGATAAACCACGTCGGGCATGGAGCCCTTCACCTCCCGAACGATGTTGAGGTCCATCACCACCGGCGCGGCGGCGGGATCCTTCAGATCCCAGCGCGGGCCGATGCGGGCGCCGTCCAGGGCCTGGACCCAATTGACCCGGTTGCCGGCCGTGGAACGGGGCAGCGGATCAAACGCGGTGAGCGGCGGTTGCAGGATGTGGGTGCCGTCGTTGGCGGGATCGTGAATGCCATCTTCCGGCGGCGGCAGGTTGCGCTTGGAGGGCGGCTTGAGCAGGCGGTTGAAGGCATTCACTTCCGCCGTGGTCGGAGGTGCAGGAGTCGCCGCAACCGGGGCCGTCGGCGCGGGCGCGGACGGCTTGGCCTCGGCCTTAGCCGGGGGCTTCTGGGCGGCCGCCACCATGTAATCGACAGCCGCCTTGGCGTCCCCATCCGAAAGATCCGACGCGCCGCCCTTGGCGGGCATGTTGGGCGGCTTGCCGTTGATGGCCGAGGCGTAGAGTTTCTCCACGCCCGTCTTGATGCGGGGCGCCCAGGCTTCGCCGTCGCCAAGCTTGGGCGCGCCCAGGAGGCCCGCCGTGTGGCAGGCGGCGCAGGTCTTGTCGAACACCGCCTTACCGTCCGCCAGGGCGCCACCGGACGCCAGAGCCAGCGCCGCGAGGATCAGCCAGGACCCACCACCTTGGATGCGCGCGCTCATTTCCGGGCTCCCTGCCCCGCCGGGGCGACCAACTTCTGGATCGTGCTTTCATGGACCTGGGTGGGGGTGCCGGGCTTGGCCGAGTGGCAGAGGTTGCAGTTCTCCACCGACCAGGCGACCTCGCCGTTGTGGCAGGCGCCGCAGAACTGGCCATCGATGATCTTCACCATGTTGATCTCGTTGCCCCCCGCCTTGAACTGGAAGCCCAGATCGGCGTGGCACACCTTGCAGCGGAAGCGCATGCGGTGAAACCAGTGGGGGAAGACCACTGGTCGCATCCCGGCGCCGTCCGAATAGTTGTTGATCACCACGTCGCCGTATTCCGCCGGGGCCTCCTTCGAAGCAACCAAAATGATGGCCACCACCACGGACCACAGGGCGATGCGCAGAAACCCAAGCCGCCGGACAGCAGCCAGTCGTAGGAACATGCCAGCCTCCCGAAAACGTGCCGGTCACCGCCTAGTAGGCGCCGAAGGCACGGGTTATTTTCAGGAACAGAAGAGCATTTTCCTTGCCATCCACCTCGGCGGTCCGGAACTGGAGTTCGACAGCGGAACGCCCGATCGCGTAAGTCAGGCGCTGGTCGAGCTCGCGGGAGATCTGCTCCCGGGTCCCGTCCGGGTCCCCCATCAGGCGGGTATTGCTGCCGTAGGCGTTCGAGGTGAAGCGCAGGGCGTAGCGCAGGCGCGGGATGCCGAAGACCCGGGTATGGACGTAGTTCACGTTGCCACTGAGGTTGGTGTCCCGGGAGTTGTTGGAGAAGCCATTCAGGAGGGCGTTGGTCTGGCGGGATTCGGCGGACTGATTGGTCTTCTGCCAGGTCAGATTGGCGTCGAACTGGGACTGGGGGCTGATCCGCCAGGTCCCGTTGAGCTGCAGATTGACGAGCTGAAACGAGCTGTCGGTGTCGCCCTGGCTGCGGCTGTCAGAGACAGTGAACCCAATGTAGCCGCGCATGTCCTCCCGGGGCGTGGCCTGCAGGCTCAGACCCAGGCTGTGGGTCAGGGTGTTGATGCTGGCGGTGTCTCCACCCCGGGCCCGGGTGGTGGAAAACGACTGGCTGAAGGTGCCGTGCAGCGCTGAGGCTTCCGTCAGCGCCCAGTTGCGGAAGATCGAATGGCCCAGGTTTCCGGTCATCGCTTGTTGGCTGCTTTCCTGGGCTGAGACCCGGGTGGCGTTCGCCGATCCGTACCAATTGTAGGAATAGTTCCCGAAAGTGAGAGGATCTGAGGAGTAGTTGAAGCCCACCGCCTGGCTCGCGGTGGTGGATTGACTGTCCCGGCTGCTCACCCGGTTGGCGCTCAGGGAGCCCAGCAGGCTGAAGTTGCGATTCACCAGATAGTTGGCCGAAAAGGTGCCACCGAAGATCGACACCTCCCCTGAGGATGCCTGGCCAAAATCGTTCTTCGAGGTGAAGTAGCGCAGGGTGCCGCTGGCCCGCCAGGGCGAGTCCAGGGGCGCCCAGTTGCCGAAGGTATAGGCCTGCAGGGTCCGCACATTGCCGGAGAACGAGGACACGCTGGGATCGGCCTGAAGATCGGTGTCGGTGACGGTGCCCAGGGTTTCCAGGGACAAGGCCTCATCCACTTGGAAGGTATGGCGGGCCGTGCCGAGGAATTCGGTGGATGAGGCGCCGTCGGTGCGGGTGTTGCGGGCGTAGGAGCCGGTCAGGTCCAGGACCTGGTGATCGCCGGAGGTATAAAAACCGCCGGAGAAGCGATCCACCTCGTCGCGGCCGAAGCTGCCATCCAGTTCGCTGCGGTCGTACTGGGCGAAGGTCCGCCAGCGTCCCTGCTCCGGCCGATACTCCTGGCGCAGGCTCAGCCGGTCGCTGCGATAGTCGGTGTTGGTGAGCCGGCCGTCGTTGCGGCTGTCGCTCACCGCGTAGCTGGCCTGGAAGGGAAATCGGCTCTGGGGAAAGAGATTGAGGGTGCCGGTGCCACTCACCACCATCCCCCGCTGTTTGTTGGAGCCGAAGGTGCCGCCGTCGGTGTCGCTGTTGAGCAGGAAGAAGGACAGGTCGCCGGAGACCCGGGCAATCCAGGGCTCGACCAAGTAGGAGGCAACGCGCAGGCGGGCCTCGTAGAAGTTTTCGCTGGTGGCACTTCCGGAGTCGGACTCCCGCCGCCGCAGCCCGGCAGAGAGTGTGCCCCCCCAGCGGATCGGGGCTACCGCCCAGTGGCTATCCTCAGACTCGGCGGCCTGGGCTGGCGGCTTTGCGCTGAGTGGCGCCGGGGCGGCTTCCACCACGCTGGCATCGTTGCTTCCCGCCGCCAGGGCCGGCGCACACCCCGCCCCCAGCGCCCCGGCCAGGCCAAGCCCGACCTGACAAGGGGCGATCCAGGTCCGCCACAGCGACATGCGTCCGGGGTGCCGCGCCCCACTCATGGCGCGGTCCTACGGCGCGCGCTTGCCGAGGTCGGCCAGAGCCGGGTAGCGCTGGGCGTTGATTTCAAGCTTGGCCTTGGCCCGCAGACCAGCACGATAGTCGGCCCACGCCTGCTCGCTGCGCTCCCGCTCCACGAGGCTGCGGGCCCGCTCCCGCACAGCGGCGAAGTCGTGATGCACGGGCGCTAACCGGTCGATCATGCGAAACAGGGCGACCCCCTGGAGCACCCGAAGAGGCGCGGAAATCTGGCCCGGCTGGAGGGAATCGAGGCTGCCCTGAAGCGCCTCGGGCACGATGCCACGGTGGAGGAACCCCAGATCGCCCCCCTTGCCCGCAGATTCATCGGCCGAATGAAGGCGCGCCAATTCGGCGAAGTCCGCCCCGCCCTGCAGGCGCTTGGCGAGACGGCCGGCCTCCTCCTCGGCAGCGGCCCACACGTTGGCGGCCGAGGATGGCGGCACCTGGAGCAGGATCATCCCGAGATGGATCTTCTCCGGCTCGGTGAACTTCTCGGGGTGCTTGTCGTAGTAGGCGCGGATCGCGGCGTCCTTGAGATTCGGGATCCGCCGGGTGTTCTGCTCGAGGGTGGTAAGAAGGCTGTCTTCCTCCAGCCGCTTCTTCAGGCCGGGAATCAGGCGCTCGCGCTCCCGCTGCCAGCGTTCGCTGTCCTGGTAGCGGGCATCGTAGGCGTCGAGGGTGGCCTGGATCGCCTTGCCGTCGGCTTTGATGCCACGCCGTTGGGCCTCGTCGAGGAGGAGGATGCGATCCACCATCCGCAGGGCGACGTCCCGCTGCAGGGCCAGGACCTCCGCCTCCGGGGGTTGGCCGTGGTAGAACTTCTGCTTGGCGGCACCATTGAGCTCGGTCTCGTAATCCCGGGCGCTGATGACCCGGTCGCCGATCCGTGCGAGGTAGGGTTGGCCACGATGATGGGCCATTTCCGGCGTGCCCCCCGGGGTCTGGGCGGCCGCCACCGGCATCGCCAGGGCAAGGGCCACGAAGGCTAGGGCGAGGCCCGCTGGATGCTTGCATGTCATGAGAGGGATCCCCAATAAAATGGCCAGGCGGTGGTGGCGCCTGGCCCCGGGTTGGTTTCCCGCCGCCAGCCGGGGCCGGCGGCAGCCAGACGTCGCTTACTTCACATGGCAGGCGAGGCAGATGGCGCTCTGGGCGACGGTCACACGCATAAAGTGGACGTTGTCGGTGCCCTTGGTCTCCACGTGGGGGTCATGACAGGAGGCGCACTCCACGGACGGGCCGGATCCATCGGCGAAGGTCCGGGTGTAGAGGGCGATGTCGGTCTTCTCCCGCGTCCCGGTGGTGCCGCCGGTGGTATCCACCCAGAACACCTGATTGGTATTGACCAGCTTGGTCTGGACCTCGGCGCTCTTGAAGTCGGTGTCCTTGCAAGTGCCGCTCACCGTGGTGCCGGTGCCCGACAGGCCGCCACCGCAATACTGGATGCCGATGGGATGGTCGTTTCGCAGATCGGTGCCCAGGTTCGGGAACGGCGAGAGGGTCAGGGTGTCGGCCCCCGTGGTCCAGTTGAAGGCCTGGCCCGTTGCGCCGCCACCGTCGGCGGCGAACCCCCCGCTACCTGGCGAGTTGATGATGTTGTCCATGGCCTGGGTGCCGTCGTGGCAGGACAGGCAGGCCAGGGAGACCGACCCCACCGGCAGCACTTCACCATCCAAGCTGGAGGTATTGAGGTCAGCGTAGGTCTGGTAGGTGCTCGCGGGGAGCTTCTTGTTCCACAGGGGCGCGGGCGCGGTGGTATCGGCGCCGTGGGGGGTGTGACAGAACACGCAGATCTGGTCCGTGCTGTCGGTCCGGTTGGGCCCGGGGCCCGCGGTGGTCAGGTTGTGCTTGGTGTTGGCGATCCCCGCGTGGGCTGCCCCGCATAGCAGGACCAGCGACACCGCGGCGAGCGCCCGGCTAAAGTGTTTGAACATGAGAACCTCCCTGAAGGAAAAGCAGTGGCACACCCGGGCAGCTTCCCTGTCCGGCCGCGGGGAGGCTGGGCCAACCTTTCCCGCACTGGGCACGTCTGCAGAATCCATACCAGCGATAGGCCTTTTCCTCCGCTCCATGTCAGTCCAGTTCTGACGCGGCTTTGCGGCGGATTCGGACGCCGCCGGAATGCCAGCGGCGTCCGTCACAGCCCACTTTTTCCCGACTTTCGTAAAAAGCATTTTCCGATTGTGAGAATAGGGGCCGATCCAATCCCGGCTCGGCCCTAGCGCGCCGGAGCGGCAGCCGCCCGGGTCAGGTTGCCCTGCCCCTCTGCCAGGGTGTAGGGACGGAAGATCTCCACCTTGCGGAACCACTGGTCCACGAAGAACACGCGGCCGTCATCGTCCACGGCGATGCCCGAGGGCAGCATGTACTTGCCCGGACCGTCCCGCTCCGAGCGCTCACCGACGAACATCAGGAGATCGCCGTCGGCATTGAAGATCTGGAAATTGCCGAAGGCGGCATCCACCACATAGACGTTGCCTCCCGGGTCGGTGGCCACTTCCTTGGGGCGGGCGAAGTTGCCGAGCTGGCGGCCAACGGTGCCGAAGCTTTCGCGAAAACTGCCGTCGGCGTTGAACACCTGGACGCGGAAGTTGCCACCATCCACCACGTAGAGCCGGCCTTCCTTGCCGATCGCCAGATCCCGGGGCAGGTTGAACTCTCCGGCGCCAGTGCCGCGACGGCCGATATCCATGATGTGGGCACCGGTCTTGGGGTTGAAGACCCTCACCCGGTGGTTCTCCGAATTCACGCCCCCGATATCCACCACGTAAAGGCGCTCCCCCTGGGGGTCCACCGTCACGCTGGACATGCGGTCGAAGAGCTTTTCGCCGCCGATCTTGCGCAGGTAGCGCCCATCCCGGTCATAAACCAGGACCGCCTTGGCGGAGGCATCGGCCACATAAAGGTTGCCGGCGTGGTCGGTGTCGATGCCCAGGGGTTTCGACAACTGCCCCGGCTCGGCGTCGCCAATGGAAAAGTACTTGCCCTCCGGCAGATCGAAGGCCTTGACCTGGCGCTCCGCCGTGTCGGTGACGAACACCCGCCCCTTGTGCACGGCCACCGCGTAGGGTTTCCCGAGGAAATAGCCGCCCCGGGTCTCGCCGGTGACCAGGCGGCGGAAAGAAGCGTCCTTGGAATCCGGCACCACGTCCGCGGAGCTGTAGATGCCGCGCTCGAAGGCAAAGCGTGGCTCGTCCGGCGGCTTGGGATAAACCAGCGTCTCTGCGCGGACTTTGGTCGCGGGTCCGCTCGGAACCTGGGCGCAGGCGGTGAGTGCCAGGGTGGCGCAGAGCACGAGCCGGGCGCCGATCTTTCGGGCCGCGGAAGGGACGGGGTATGGCGTGTTCATGAAGTTCTCCCGGCCGCGATAGGCATCACTTGATGTGGCAGGTCAGACAGATCCGCCCGGCGGCAGGCTCGACCCGCAGGAAGGATTCCGTCGGCGCGTGGGGGTCGTGGCAACTGGCGCACTCGATAAAGGGCACGTCAGCGTCCGCCCCCTCGCCGCCCCGGGGAAACAAGGGCAGATCGAGGCGGCTACGCCGCTCGGAGCTGCCGCTCAGGGAAGCCCACCACACCGGCCGGTTGTCCACCAGTCCCCGATGGGCGGGGCGGAAATCCTGGTCGTACTTCAACTGGCGGGCGGCGTTCACCGGTGCGCCGCTGGCCTTGGCCTGTTCCAGGGCCTGTTCGCGCTCAGCCATCGGCAGCGCCCCCCGATAAGGGACGCCGAAGGGGTGGTCGTAGCCGCTGCGAGTCACCGAAAAAGCCTGGTTGGCGTCGTGGCACGACAGACAGGCGATGGACTGGGACCCCACCGCAGCGCTGCCGGCATAACCCACCCGGCCGATGTCATCGAACATGGTGTAGCTGAAGTCCCGCGGCAAGGCCCGCTGCCACTGGGGCCGCACCACCTCGCCGAAGGGATTGGCAGTGGGCGTATGGCAGAACACGCACAGTTCGCTGGGCTCCACCTTGCCCGGGGTGGCCCCTCGGGCAAGGTTGTGGGGCGTATCCCGCAGATCCTGGGTGACCGCTGCCAGGGCGGCGCCGTGAGCGAGGGCCATGGCCAGGGCCCCCAAAGCTCCGGCGCGTCCCAAGGCGTGGGAACGAATTCCCAGGGGCGAGAAAAGCCTGACCGGCCTGGCCATCGTTCATGGGCGGTGCGGCGTGATGGGGTGCGCGACGCTTACTTGCTCTGGGCCACCATGTACTCGACGGCGGCCTTGATCTCGTCGTCGGTCAGCTTCGCATTGCCCCCCTTGGGCGGCATGGCATTTTTGCCTTGGGTCACGGAGGCGATCAGCGCGGCGCTTCCCGTGGCAATACGCGGGGCCCAGGCGGCCTTGTCCCCCAGCTTCGGGGCATTGGCTACGCCAGAGGCATGGCAGGTCTGGCAGGTCTGGGTGTAGACAGCCTTGCCGTCAGCGGCTTGGACTGGAAGCGCGAGGACGGCGGCAGCGGCGCCGAGGAGGGGGAGAATGCGACGCATGATGGAGGATCTCCTGGAGATGGACAGGTGGGCGCCCGGCCCCACTGGCCGGACGTGGAGATCCCTCTGCAACCCACATGCCAAGGGCCGGCCTGGGTGCGCTTCTTGCGTCGATGGCCTCCATCCGTAGCCGGGGAAAGGCAGTGGGCAACATGAAGTGGGGACATTGGCGGGCGGGCCTCGTCGCGGGCCTGACGATCTGGGCGGGCCTGGGGTTGGCCGCCGAGGGCAAGGGCCCGGACGGCGCCCTCCTCTATCACAACTACTGCTCCGTCTGCCACGGCGACCGGGGCGACGGCAACTCCCGCGCCCGCAACAGCCTCTCGCCGCCACCGCGGGATTTCGTCCACGCTACCCACCTCACCCGAGAGTGGATGCTGGCCGTGGTGACCGACGGCAAGCCTGGCACCGCCATGGTCGGCTGGAAGACCCAGCTCAAGCCCAACGAGGTCGCGGCAGTGGTCGACTACATCCGCGACCACTTCATGAGCGGCAACCCCGGTGCACCCGTGCCGGCCCCCAAGGTCTCCGGCATCTCCGCCCACGGCGGCCGCGAGCAGGACGCCGCGCCACCGACCATGGCGGACATGAGCCTGCCCCTGCCCCGAGCCCTCAAAGGATCAGCCGCCCGGGGCGCCCCCTTCTACCAGGCCAACTGCGGGACATGCCACGGTAAGCTGGGCGACGGCGCGGGGCCGCGGGCCTATTTCATCAACCCCAAGCCGCGCAATTTCGTCGAACCCGCCTCCCGCGCCCGTCTCAATCGCCCCGCCCTCTTCGCCGCCATCTCCGAAGGACGGCGGGGCACCGAGATGCCGGCCTGGAACAAGGTGCTGGACGACCAGCAGATCGCTGACGTGGCAGAGTACGTGTTCGAGCAGTTCATCCGCAGCCCCACCGCGCGGGCGGCAAGCGGCGGCCGATGACTGGCCATGGCCTTCGGCGCATCCTGACGCTGGCGAGCCTTCTTTCCCTGGCTCAGCCGGCCGGGGCGGCCGCGTCCGGCAGCATCGAAGCCGGCCGCGAGATCTACAACGCCCGCTGCTATTTCTGCCACGGCTACAGCGGCAACGCCCAGACCGTGGCCGCCGGCGTGCTCGACCCCAAGCCTGCCGACTTCACCCGCCGCAGCCCCGCCGACCTGCCCCGCGAGGCAATACTCACCGCCCTGCGCCAGGGCCGGCCAAGCACGGCGATGAAATCCTTCGCCGGCATTCTTTCTGAATCTGAGATGGCAGCGGTGGCGGATTTCGTGACCCAGGAATTCATGCGCGACAAGGCGCCCAACGCCCGCTACCACACCGTCGCCAACGGCTGGCGGGAGCACCTGCGCCACAAGGACGCCTTTCCCTTCGCCACCGGCGCGCTGCCCATCGACGGGCCCTGGGAACAGCTCAACCCAGCCCAGCGGCGGGGCAAGCGCCTCTTCCTCAGCGCCTGCGTCACCTGCCACGATGGCCGCCGCAGCGGCCGCCTCGAGCCAGTCTGGGAAGGCCGCGCCCTCTCCTACCCTCGCAACGCCTACCAGCCCGGCGACGCCGGCCCTGTCGCGCCCGTGGACGCCCTTACCAGCGCCACCCCCTACGCCCGCCACGACATTCCGCCGCGCCTGGACCAATTGAGCGACGTCGAGAAACGCGGCGAGGCCCTATTCCAGGGCAACTGCGCCTTCTGCCATGGCGCCGACGGCAGTGGCAAGAACTGGATCGGCAGCTTCCTCCAGCCCCACCCCCGCAACCTCACAGACACCGGCTTCATGGGGAGCATGACTCGCCAGGCCCTTGTCCGGCGCATCGCGGAGGGGGTGCCCGGGAGTTCCATGCCGAGCTGGAAATCCGTTCTTTCCGAGGCGGAGATCCACGCCGTGGTCGCCTACATCGCCAAGGCCTTCCACCCCGTCGCAGAGTGAGTATGGCTCGGTAGTCGAATTGGAAAATATGACGGTATCAGGCGTGGTCGTTCATGACCTGATCGTCAATACCGCCATTCGGCGCGATTTGGTGGTGCGACTTGAGACCCCAAGCATTTGTCAGGGGTCGCTTTCCAGGGCCGACCAAACGCCAAGAGGCGACCTGCCTAGAGGAGAATCATTCCCACTCGATCATTTCCTGCGCCTGTAAACCCGCATAAAACCTGGAGTTCTGGTCGCTCATATTTCCGTCTACCGTCATGTCTACCGTCAAAGGACGAGGCTTGTGTGAGGTGGTCGCTCCGGCCGGCTAAGGACTGCTATCAACGCGATCCGGGCCGAGGCGAACACTTTGATTATATAGGCAATTGTCGCTTATGCTGATGTGCGTGAGCCCATACAGGATGTCAGAAGCGCACGTGTTGCCAAACAGGCCGGCAGTCTGACAGCATACCGCCCTCGCCTCACGGCCAACAGCGACCCCCAGGAACGCCCGCAGCATGCTCCTAGGACATTAGGCACCTGACAGGTCGTCAGGGCCCAGATAAGTGAGGTCGATCCTGCTTACGTCCTGAGACACCTGGGCGCGCATTAAGCCCGCTCTACCGGAATTAAGCGCGGCCTGCACTGTGCCTAGCGGCGTGCCGTCAGCCGAGAGCACGCATAGCTGACCACCCCAGTGATGGACTTGGACGGGCGTGTCCGGCGGCGGCGGTGCGCCGAGCCAGGCCACGTTCGCCCAGTACCGCCGGTCGGCCCAGGTACGGTTCTCGCGCGGGGTGAAACTTTGCGCGAACTCCATCCACATCGCCTTCGTCTCGGCAGTCGGCCAATCGGGCTGGGCGCTGTTGGCGGCGACAGCTTCCGAATTGAGCCATTGTCGAAGCTCCTGGCCAGTCTGGAAGACCGCGCCGGTGTCGGCCACGGCCTTGATGGCAGCAAGCCTCGAGTTGAACCCAGCCTGGATGAGGATCGAGGCCGAACGGCTTAGCGTCCCGGTTTCGACAGCTGGGACGGCTACGCCAAGATCGAGGTCTTCGAACAGAAAATCGCCGATGGAGTCGCCGTTAGCGGCCGCACGAACGCGGATGGCCTCCATCGCCCAAGGCAGGCGATAGACGAGTCCCCCTTCGATGAACTGCAGCGTCTCCGACTCCTGACCGGCAGCGATGGCGGCAAGAGGCTGACCGAGAAGCCAGGTGCGCAGGATGTCGCGCCAGTTGGCGGGCATGGGGTCGGGTGTGAAGGGATAGAAGGCGAAGACGCGCTCGGCGATGCTCGTGATCGCCACGATCGCAGCCTCCGCATCACCGTCAAGAATGCCGCCGTTAGCCTGAACCAGGAGAAGGTTGGCGTCCGCCGCGATGGCGTCGAGAGCATGCCCAGTCGTCAACCCGACGCCGGCGAGGAAATAGCCCCGGCACCGCGCCGCCGTCGACTGATTCCAGATGTGCCGGCTGCGTGAAACGAGGCCCGCCTTGAGGACCTGTTGCACCTGCTCATTCTGCCGGAGCAGGCGGCGGTGCCAGAGAGAGGACTGAAGGATGTCATCCAGCGCGGTTTCAATCCCGTCGTCCGGGATGTCGTTTTCGCCGATAAGGCTGAGGATCGCCGTGTCGAGCGTCGCGACGTGCCGCTCCCAGTCGGTCAGGGCACGCTCGCGGTCCTCCGGCTTCTCGTTCGCGACCTCGGGGAAGGTCCACGCTGCCGCGTTGTTGACGACATACTCGACGAGCTGGTTCAGGTCGCCGCCGATGCGGGCGCGCATACGGGACAGCAGCGCCGCAACCAGCTGCACCAGCCCGCTCTCCATATTGCGCGCGCCGAGATCGTTGATGAGGGCTTCCCAGTTGCGCCGCTTCTTTGCGATGTCGTCGAACATGGGAAAGAGCACGATGCCTTCGACGTCGACATAGGCCCGTCCGGCTCGCCCGATAACGTTCTTGAACTCGGAGATCTCGATCCGTTCGCCGAAGCGATGGAGCGAGTGCATGACCACAGCCGTGGCCGATAGGTTGAGCCCCTGCGCGAGCGTCGGCGACGAGATGGTGACCTTGAGGACGTTGTCGCGCAGCAGGCGCTCGACCTCCTTGCGATAGGCAGTTGGCAAGGCGCCATGGTGCAATGCGACGCCGAGGCGCAAGCATTTGAGGATCGCGCTGTCCGGCCCGAGCCATTCCTCGCCGAGGATGATCGCGGTGCTGAGGACGGCGGGGTCGGCCTCAAGCAACGAACGAAGCGCGCCTCGCTCATGGAGATCGACGATTACGTCTGCGAACGGCTCGACGCTGCGCCGCTCGGGGCAAAAGATGAGGACGGTCTGCCCATCATCGACCAGCCGCCAAGCCGTCGCGAGGCAGAGCTCGCGCTGATCGCACGGGAAGAGCTTGGTTCGACGACGCTTTGGCGGCACCCAGTTCGGAGGCGCGGCCCCTACGAGGAACCGCTGGACCCATGGCCGCTCGTCGCCAACTCGCAGGTTCAGGCGCGCGCTGGGCGTTGACCAGACGACGTCGCCGAACCGCAGTCGGGTCGGCCGCCAATCGTGCTTGATCAAGCCGCCTGGGTGATCCCGCCGCAGCCATCCGGCGAAGTCATCAAGCTGATCCCCATCGGGCAAGATCGCCGAGAGGCACACGATCCGACGTTCGTGCGCGTCCGCGCGACGAAGCAGTCGCTGGATCTGTACCTCGTAGCGAACTTCGCGCTCGTTGAGGCCGATCATGTGACCTTCGTCGAAGACGAGCAAGCCGACGTCATCGAGGAGGGACGGATCGTTGCGGAGCGCGAAATCGAGCTTTTCCGGCGTCGCGACAACGATGTGACGTTCCCGGATCGCATCCTCATCAAAGCCGCTCACCCCGACGCTGCCGTAGAGCGCCGAGATCGTCTTCCCCAGCGGACCGAAGGTCCTCTGCAGGGTCGTCTCGGTCTGCGCCGACAGCGCGCGCAGCGGTGTGATGAAGACCACCCGTTTGCCGCCAGCCAGGCAGCGCAAGATGCACAGCTCGGCAATGCGTGTCTTGCCGGCGCTGGTGGGTAGCGCAACCACAAGGTCATCGGATTGGTCGACCGCGCGAGTTGCCGCTTCGATCTGGGACGGCCACAGGTTCACTTCGGCCTTCGGGCGTCGTTGCAGCAGTGCGATGAACAGCTCGCGAAGCCGGGGCCAGTCGGCCGCTTCGCCACCAGCCGGCTGGTGCGGCACCTTTTCGTGGAAGGTGTTCGACCAGAGGTCCGACAAGAGGTGGATCGCTATGCGATGCGACCACCATTGCGGCAGCATGTTCAACTCGCTGCAGATGGCGAGACCTGTCCGAAGCCGCTCCAGCGCCTGGTCGAGCAATGGCTGCTCCCCGCGTTCCAGCGCGAGAAGGAACAGTGACATGGCCGCCATGAAGGCGTCGTTCAGCGCCGTGTCGAGGCCGTCGAAAAGGAACTCGTCGCCGCCATCGGGCAAGTCCGCCGCCTCGGCGTGGTCAAGCTTGGTCTGGATGTCGGCCGCTATTCGGGCATCGCTGCCTTGGCCGGAAGCCCGATAGTCGAGCACGTTGGCGCGAAGGGCGCGGAAGTTTCGCCGCATCAACAGGGCGAGTACCCGTTCCGTAGGCGCGAAATTCTCGTCTGCTTCGACAATCGCGAGCAGCGAGTAGGCGCGGGCGGAGAG